>NZ_JBIDFL010000005.1:0-157294 GCF_046635785.1 Gilliamella sp. CG16 | reverse complement strand
AGATGTGTATAAGAGACAGTAGTTATACTAAATTATGAATGTTTTTATAATTTAGTTTAAGGATGGATAAAGTGAAGTTGAATTCTGTTAAACGATCGATAAGATTTATATTATTGATCCTCTTTGTAATAGTAATAGCTTATGCATATTTTTTTGATGATCTTTTAGAAGCTATTAATCATAATAAAATTATCAATACCGCTATTATTTCAATGCAAGTTATTGGTGTAATTTATACTTTTATTGTTTCTGTTTCACTAATGAGCGGAATCAATAGCTGGAAAAAGTTTTTATCAGTAGCCTCAGAAAATCCCAATAATTTTGATAAATTAAATAACTTTCCTTTTAAAGGTGCAGTTAAAGGGTTAAGAGGGCGTGTATCTGATTTGGCACTTTCAGGTCCAGAAATCCGTAATTCTGTTCTAGACAAATTAAAAGATAGCTTTTCCCACCGTGTATCTGGCGCAGATTATTTATCAGGTTTATTAGTTGGTTTAGGGTTATTAGGTACGTTCATTGGATTAATCTTAACAATGGGCAGTATCCGTGAATCAATGGATATTGTTACTAATAATACCAGTGATATTTCAGCTTTACTTGGTGGTATTGCCGCACCTTTAGGTGGCATGTCAGCAGCATTTACTGCATCATTTCTTGGATTAATGGGTTCTTTAGTAATGGGCTTATTAGCGCATTTATTAGGCTCAATAGTTGATAATATCTATTTTTCAGTTGAAGATTGGGCTAAAACGAATGCTAATGATGTAGGCGTTTCTATATCAAGTGTAATTAATGGTTCTACTGAGTCTGCTCTTGCATCACCTTCGGACGTTAAATTGCAAACAACGAATTTAAATGCAGCTTTATTAGATTCATTTAATCAATTTCTTAATTATCAGAAAAAATTCGAAGATAATCAATTACAACAGATTGAAAGCACCAATAAATTATCTAATTATTTTGATAAGCTCATTCAACAGCAAGAGCAGAGTTTTGCCTCACAAAACCAAATATTCAATTCTATGCAATCTGTGTTGGGGCAAATACAAAGTGAGTTAGAAGGTGTCAATTCAATGCTTGCCTCTATTGATGGTCAACAACCTATTTTACGAAGTATTCAAGTCGAATTAGAAACAGCGAATAATGCGTTAAATGCAATTGATGAACATACGGTGAAAATTAATGAGGTTCAAAGTCAAACAATTGAAGTTATTGAAAATGTTTATACCTCAACAGATAGAAATCGTACTGCTCTAGTTGAAGCAATTGGTGGAATGAATGCGGATCGCATACAAATAGTTCAAACATTTAAAGAAGTAGCTGAAACACTGACATGTTTGCAATCTGAAATGGAAGGTGTTCGCCAACAGTTATTAACGATTGAATCCGTTGCTCGTATGAAAACAAGTGATTCCGAAGCAGTAGTACAAGTAGTGCGTCAACAAAATGAACTTTTGCAAGAATGTGTTAGTCAAATGACTACATTAAGAGCATCTGTTCAAAATTGAGTTAATACTTTGTGTAGCACAGTTAATTAACTCTATTTTATTAAAGATAAGATGGAGTTAATTATTTTTAAATAGTTATTTGTTATATGGATTATGTTGTGAAAAATAAAATTATCGTATTAAGTGTGCTTTCGTCCCTTATGATTGGTTGTACTGTTAAACATGAGCTACCAAATACCCAAAATACTTACGAAGCAAATGAAAATATTCTATTAGCTAATAAACAATTACCTAGTATATTGCAAAATGGTTTTGATATTGAATCAAGAGGATTATCTTTAGCAGAAGCCATAGAACTTGCTCAATATTACTCCTTGCGTACTGTTTCTGCGAACTCAAGATTAGAAGAAGCAGATGCAAGAATAGATGAAATGAAAGCAACATACTATCCTAAAGTTAATGTGTTAGCTAAAACTCGCGATAAAGCCTTCGATCGAATGAGCTCGATATCAAGGTCTAATGATGAATATGCTCAAGCTCAGGTCTCTTTTCAATATAACCTGCTTGATTTTGGTCGTACTCGTTATAGTGTAGATAGTGCAAAACAACTTCGTGAATCAGCTAAATATGTTGCTGATTATGAAAAGAATAAAGTTACGTTCAATGTAGTGAAAGCTTACTTTAATGTACGTCGTTACACGCAACAAAAAGATTACGCTCAAGATTACATAAAAGAAATGTCACAACTTGTAAATACTATTGGTGTACAAGTTACAGGAGGGCTTTCACCTCAGTCAGAATTAATCAGGGCACAATTAGCATTAACCAATGCACAAAATGCTTCTAAATCAATTGAACTTCAATTGAAAAAATCGATACAAGAGTTGAATTCTTTGTTGGGTCGTTCAGCGCCAACCCATCCTGTAAAATTGAAAGAAGTATTTATTACAAGTCAATTATATGACCAAATCTTGAATAATGTGTTGGAAAATAACCCTGATATTAAATCTTCTGAGGCTCAGTTAAACAGTGCTCGTTCAGAAATTGAGGTTGCAAAAAGTGCACGATATCCTTCAGTTGATGCTGTCGGATCGTATAGTAAACCTTTCCAACATCCAAGTGATAAAAATGGCAATTTCATCGGTGGTAAAGTGTCACTACAAGTTAGTATGCCTGTCTTAGATGGTGGTATTAATTCATCAAGAATCAGTCAAGCAGTAGCTCGATATAGTTATAGTATGGCTTCTTACAATCAACTGGTACGTGATATTAAAGAGGTTTCAAATAATTTGGTAGAAGATGCGCTTAACTCTACTGATACTTACCTAATACAATCGAAAGCCGAAGATGATGCAAGTAGAACTCGCAAATTATATATGGATGAATTCATTTTAGGTAAACGTAATCTAAACGATTTATTAACCGTAGAAACAGATTACTTTAGTGCGAAAGTAAGTCGATCATCAGCATTATATGATTATTATCTTTCTACACTCGGTTTATATTTACTTGCTGATAAGTTAGATGATGGAATGTTCAAACTTAGCTTAAAATAATGAAAAGAAAGGTATTTCTATGAAATCAAATTCACATTTCTGGCCAGCATATGTTGATATGATGACAGTATTATTACTTGTATATCTTCTAATTACGTTACTTTTTCAAATATTAATGATTATTGCTCAACAAAATGTTGGGATTAAATTGCGTGAGCGTAATCAATTAGTGACTAATGTTTATAAGTATGATCAGGGTGTCAATCCAAATGAATTACGTCTGGATTTTCAGGGGCCTAAAAATCGAAATTTCTTAACAGAAGCAAATAAAGAAAAATTGATTCAATGGATTGATGCGAATAAAGACCAAATCGAAGAAAAAGGTGCTGTTATTTTTGCTACTTCGTCAGATGACGCACAAGTTGGTTTTTCTTTAAGTCTACAATATCAACGAAGTTTAGAAGTGTTTAGTATTTTACAATCTCGAAAAGTTTCCGTTCAAAAAGTAAAAATAGAAAATGCTTCTGTTAATAGGAGTGATATTGGATTTGTATCTATCCGTATATTACGTGATGATGAAGTCAATGTGGTTGAAAATCAGCCTTCAGAGATTCAAAGTCAAAGAATGATACAGAACTAAAATATAGGCGCAATAAATTACTAGTACAGGTAAATTAAAGTGGTCATCGCTGCCAACTGATACCAACAAATTAATGACAATATTTGAATCAAAATGAAAGATAGATTTAGAGAAAAATTTCAAGATGGAGTGGTAGTTTTAAAAAAACTAGCTAACTATATGCCAACAGGAATAGCAGGTAGAACACTACTTGTTATCGTTCTATTTCTAATTTGGATTTCATTATTTAAAGTTGATGTGTTAGTTAAAGGTGTTGGTGTTATTCGTGTCGAAAGTCGAAATATCACTCTTCAACACCCTGAAGGTGGCGTTATTCAACAACTTTTGGTGCATGAAGGGCAGCATGTTACAAAAGGACAATTAATTGCGATTGTTGATAATAGCTATGTTAATGAAAGCTTTGCCAAAAATGAAATTGAACGCAAAGCTTTATTGGTCAGAATAGAACGACTTAATGCAGAATTAAGTAATGAAAAATTTGAACCTAAATTTACGGGTGAAAAATCATTAGATGAAATTATAACAAATGAATTGCATTTATTTGATTCAAGATCTGTAGCTTTACGGGCACAAAAACAAGTCATTAATGCTCAAGTAGAACAGAAGAAAGCGCAAATTTTAGAATTGGTCACTAAAATTGATGATCTTAGCAAACAAGCGGAGTTGGCTAAACAAGAAGTACAGCTTTACAAAAACATGGTAGCTAAGGGAGCAGCAGCACAAGGAGCTTTGCTTCAGAAAAAACTTGAAAATCAGCAAATACAAACCGCACTTAATGAGTCCAGATTAAGAGTACCACGATTAAATAGTGAACTTTCAGAATATGAAGCAAGATATGAACAGATTCAAGCTGACTTCATATCTGATGTTCAAAAACAACTAACTCAAGTTAATATCAATTTAAGCGATGTTGATAACTCGCGAACGCACAGTGAAGGACGACGAGAAAACTCAAAAATTGTCAGTCCTGCCGATGGCGTAGTTCAGCGTCTGTTTGTTGCTCATACAGGTGCAGTTATTCGAGCAGGGGGAGAAGTAGTTGAAATAGCACCTTCAGAAGTCCCTCTCATTGCTGAAGTAAAAGTAAGACCAGAAGATAGGGATCGTATTTGGGAAAAAATGGTTGCAAGATTGCATATCAGTGCTTTTGACGTTTCATATGCTAACACACTAGAGGGAAGAGTATCTGTTATCAGTGCAGATGCTGTTTCAGACGAAAATTTAGGTCGATATTACCTTGTTAGTATTGAAGTTCCTTCTGAGAAATATAATGTAACTATGTACCCAGGTATGAGTGTCGATGCATATTTGCTGACTGGAAAAAGGACATTACTGGAATACTTTTTAAAACCCTTATTGTCAAACAGTTCTCTTGTTTTTTCAGAACCTTAACTTATTTAGATGAATGGATATAAATAGATGTCACAATATAATGAATTACCAATGCCTGCATCATCAGAAACAGCTGTTGTTCCTGTTACCTATGCAGAAAACTATATACCCGTTAATTATAAAGATGTTGAATTATTAATTAATGGTACTGATTTGATTGTTCAGTCTGGTGATAAAAAATTAATATTACCATTAGCGGCTAAACTAGCATCATTAGACCCAAATATATTTACTTTTTCATTTAAAGATGGGGTTACAATCAATGCTAATGAGTTAATTTCCAAGTCTCAATCTATTAATACTGCGCCAAAGTTAACTGAAAATAATGAATCTGATGTTACTGAAAAAAATGAGATGAAGGGGCAAGATGAACATGAAGTTATCGAACCTGTCGCTAATGAATCTGTTGAAATTATCGTAGTCAATAATTTAGACAGTCAATTACAAAAAGATGAAGAGAGTATTGAAGATCTTGAAAAGTTTATTTCAAAAAATTCTTCATCAACTATCAGTGATAATGATAACAATATTTCAGAAAATATCCCGTATCCATCAACATCCGATACAGCCGAATCTTCAAAGGAAAAATTTATTGCAGAATCGCATGAAATTATCGATATCAATGATAATAATAATAACAATAACGACGATAGCTCTGATGAAATCGATATTCCTTCAATAAAGTTATTACAAATCAAATCGGTTGTTAATAACTCAAGTAAAATTTGGATAGCGGGTACCGGTAATGACGAAGCAGCTGAATCAGAAAATTTTAATATCCAATATGAAAATATTCATATAGATCTATCGGGAGAAACAGAAAATTGGACAATTTACGCTAATGACGAAACGAAGCTACCTATTGGGCAAATAGGGCGCGTTATAGAAATTAATGATGCAACAAGTGTCGTTTCTGTTACTGGTCAACTCGGAAATATGAAAATTATTACAGCTGATTCGGCACTCGGTAAAGAATTTGGATTAGCTGCAAATCAATTTTTAATTATTTATCCTGAAGGAATAAAATCGTCTTTTAGTCTTGCTTTTAGCTATATTGATAATCAAGGCAATACAGTAAATGAACAGGCTAATTTTGATATTACCGATCACCCAGCAATTATTGTTGATAATACTGGGCATTTTCAACTTTCATCAACCAAAAATAATGTTGATATCACCGCTGGTAGTGGGGATGATACCATTTTTGCAGGCAATCAAAATGGACATTATGATGGAGGTGCTGGTACAAATACAGTTAATTATAGCCAACTTAAAGGATCACTGGTTATTGATTTAAATAATGGAAAAACTGACGCCAAAAATACCCACCATACATTAAAAAATATTCAAAATGTAATTGGAAGCAATAATGGCGATACCATAATTGGGCATAGCCAAGAAAATAATATACTCACTGGCGGTGATGGTAATGATACGATTATGAGTGGTGGGGGTAACAACATTATTGATGGCGGTAAAGGTATCAATACCATTGCCTTTGAAAATGTGACTAGCGGTGTTCACGTTGATTTATCTGCAAATAAAGTTATTAATAACGGTAATGGTGGCACAGACTCTGTTAAAAATATTCAAAATATCACCGGTAGTGATTTTGATGATATTTTAATAGGCGATGATCAAGACAACCTCATTGTCGGTGGTAAAGGTAATGATACTTTATCAGGTCGAGGTGGAAATAATACACTCGATGGTGGTGAGGGAATTAACACCGCTGACTATTCAGACGCTGAATCTGGAATTGAAGTGGATTTAACAAAAGATAATAACCAAGTTGAAGATAATGGATTTGGTGGAAAAGATACACTAATTAATATCCAAGCTATTGTTGGAAGTGATTATGATGATAAATTCATAACAGGTGTTGGCACTACCATTATTGATGGTGGCGCTGGTGATGATCACTTTAAAGTTGGTGGTAATGAAGCGAGCATCACATTTTTAAGTGGAAATAGTGGTAATAACACCTATGAAGCAGGAGCAGGATTTAACAATTATTTAGGGGGAACAGGTTTTGACACCCTTAGTTATGTAAATGCAGCTTATGGAATTAGCATTGATTTCAATAAAAGTATTGTTTATGACAATGGCTTTTCAGGTATTGATATTTTAAAGGATATTAATAAAGTCATTGGAACTAATTTTGATGATTATTTCGTTTTAGGTAATGGCGATCATTCAGTCGATGGGGGTCTTGGTAATAATACAATCATAGCAGGTTCTGGCAACAATAAAATTGATGGAGGAAGTCAAGGCGCAGGTTTCATTAATACTGTTGATTACAGTAATGCAACTTCAGGTCTGGAAATGGATTTAGTAACGGGTGATGTTGCTAAAAATGGCTTTGGTGGTCAAGATAACATAACAAACATTCAAAAAATTATAGCGACTGATTTTGATGATGTAATCTACAGTAGTGCTAACGATCTAAGTATTTTAGCTGGGGCTGGAAATGATACAGTTTACGGCAATTATGGTAATGATATTCTTGATGGTGGAGAAGGTGTAAACACATTAAGATATGATGCTCTCAGTGACGGTGTTACTATCAATATGAGTAACGGCACTGTTACTAAAACCTCTGGTACAGATAATTTTACCAATTTCAATACTTTTATTGGTTCAAAAGGCAGTGATGTTTTCATCGCTGCAGCAGGCAATCAAACAATTGATGGTAGCTCAGGTCACGATGCCATAGATTATAGTGGTATGTCTGGAAGAATGGTGGCTCATCTTGATACTAATCAGATTGATGATGATGTTAAAGATAGACATTTATTTCATCACACCGTAAAAAATATTGATGAAGTTAGATTTTCAAATGCTTCAGGTAATGTTGGTTATACTAAAACATCAGGTTCAACAAAGTTTGTCGGCGGTTCATTAAATGATACCTTCTATATTTTAGGCGGAAATAATGAAATTTTTGGTGGAAGCGGCACAGATATAATCAGCTATCGATACTCTACTACTGGAAAAGGTGTTGTAGTAGAACTCAATCAAAGTGGTACAGGTTATGCAACACAAAATAGCTATGGTGGTAAAGACCATATTGTGGATGTCGAAACCGTTCATGGTACCGAATTCAATGACTATATTAAATCTTTCGCTGAAATGAGAGGATTTTCTGGTAACGATACACTAGAAGGCGTTGGTAAAAATGCGTGGGTTGATTATGGCGATGCATCAAATGTGGATATCGATTTAGAGAAAGGGATTGCTGTAAAAAGTGGTGGGAAAACCACAGGTACAGATAAACTAATCAATATCAATAAAGTTGTAACTGGTTCGGGTGATAGTATTGTTCGAGGCAATGATAACGACAATGTTATAACCGGACGATTTGGAAACGATACATTTTACGCTTCTACAGGAAACGATAGTTACAACGGCGATCGCGGTAATGATACGTTAATTTATAATGAATTAAATAATACTAAAATTGAAGTTAATCTTAATACTAACACAATTGTTAAAACCCATGATAATGGTAATCAAGGTGTGGACAACTATAAAAGTATTGAAAACATCATTGGAACCAATGGTAATGATATATTCAAAATTACCTCATTAGCAGATTTAAATGGCTATCAATGTATTGACGGAGGTCAAGGATTTGATGTTGTTAAAAAATCTGGTCAAACAGATAATTTCTTTTTTGGAAGTTCAACTATTTTTAAACATATAGACAGTTTTGATTTCAAAGACAATAGCATGGATAGAATTTCCATTGATTTATCGACCTTTTTTGATGCTTTGGATACAGATTCAGTTGAGTTTGTTTTAGATAGTAATGACAGTTTAGCATTAATAAATTCTTCTTCTTGGTCACATAGTGTAAATGGTTCAAAAGAAATTTGGACAGATGGTACACATGAATTAATCGTTGACCGAGTATAAATAGAGATAAGAAGTGAGACAAGTTTATGAGTAACACAAATACAGCCTTAACACCGATGGAGCCAGCTCTTTCAATTATTCCTTTTACTTATGAAGACAATAAAATTAATGCTTCATGGGAAAAAGATAAAGTATCTTTATCAATTAATGGTTCGGATTTAATCATTACTACAGGTGACAATCGTAAATTGATTTTAACGATGGGAGCCGAATTAGCTTCTTTAAATGGAGGCGTGCTTTCATTAGCATTTAATGATGGAAAAAAATTAAATTCATATGAAATTATGAGTTTAGCGAAAATTGAAGATATTACACCAGAGATAATTGAAACAAAAGCACCTGAACAACTTACCACTAAAGAGGATGACATCACTGTCGAAAGTGTCGAAGATAAAACGGTTGATCTCACGACAAACATGACAGACAATTTTATTGTTATTGATACAAGTGGTGGTGCGGACACGTCATCAAATGAAATTCAATCTTCACTTGAAAATATGATGGATTTAGACATGCAAGTGAAGCCTGCTAAACTTAAGTCACCTCATGCAGATATTGTTTTTAAGAAGAGTTCATCATCCAGTTCGGATTCAGAAAAGTTTCAATCAAGTATCGATGGCGAAGTTCCAATTGTTGAAAGTAAACCACCTGCAAGTATTACGCCAAAGATGCCTAATGTTAAACTTTATCAATGGGAAGGATTAATTGATAGTGCTCAACATGTTTACGACGTCGGTGGTGGTAATCTAACAGCAAGAACGGATGTTACAGCCAATGCGCAGTATTCAACAACACTGGTTGATCTTTCGCAAGAAAATGCTGATTGGACGGTTAACGTAGCTAATCAAAATTATATTGAAGAAGGTAAAATTCTTCGTATTGTCTCTTTTGATGATGCTCAATCAATAGGTAACATAACAGGGCTTCCTTCTGACTATGAAATTATTCGAGGCGGTACAGCGCAGGGTGATAAATATGGTTTATCGCTCAATGAAATCATTATTTTATATCCAAAAGGTCAGATTAATAAATTCTCGATTTCGGTAACATACACTGATTCAAATGGAAAAACTGTAACAGAAGACTTTAATTTTTCAGTTGTTGATTCCCCTTCATCACTTATTGATATCGATGGAAACATACTGTTATCAAGTTCCGCTAATAATGTTCATGTTGTTGGTGGTGCTGGAGATGATGTCATTATTGCTGGCACAACACAAGATATTTATGACGGTGGAGCTGGAATTAATACTGTAGATTATAGCCAAGTAAAAGGTGACTTAATTATTGATTTACATACGAAAACTGTTACAGGAGCTGTAAATCAACAGGTTGAAAATATTCAAAATATTATTGGTAACAATGGTGATAATACTTTTATCGGAAGCTTAACAGAAAGTAACAACTTGATTGGCGGTGATGGAAAGGATATCTTTTTTGTTGGTGGTGGCAAAGATAATCAGATAGATGGCAAAGGCGGTATTAATACAATAAGTTATGAAACCACTGATAACGGAGTCAATGTTGATTTAACTAAGGGCATTGTTACCGATGCATTTGGTCGAAACGACTCAATTCGAAATATTAATAACATTACTGGTACACATTTTGATGATGTCTTAATTGGAGATGATAAAGACAATATCATAATTGGTAATGGTGGTAATGATATCCTTGTAGGTATGGGGGGTAACAATACGCTAATAGGCGGTAATGGTGGAAATAGTACGGCCAGTTATCAAGAATCCGTAAAAGGAATTAATGTTGACCTTTCTAAAACAGATAAACAAGTTATCAATAATGGCTTTGATGGTTCGGATACTTTAACGAATATTCAATCAATTAAAGGTAGTCAACATGATGATATTTTTAAAACCGCCAAAGGTAGTATAACGATATATGGTGGTGAAGGTAATGATACTTTTTATATTGAAGGTGATGCAATTAGTCGAGCTGTAATTCACGGTGAAGCAGGTAATAATCTTTATGTTGCTGGGCAAGGTTATAACTCCTTTATTGGTGGTTCAGGAATTGACGTTGTAGATTATCATCTAGCGTCTTCGGCCATTGATGTAAATCTTAAAACACGACGTGCCTATTCAAATGGTTTTGGCGGTGCGGATCAGCTAACTAACATAAATGGCATTGTTGGAACTGATTTTGACGATCGTATTGAATTGGCTAATGATACTAATTATCTCATTAGTACAGGCGCTGGCGATGATTATCTTATTGTAGGCAAAGGCGGAATGTCTAATTATTATGATGGTGGAGATGGTGTCGATACTATCGATTATAGTAATGTCGCTAATGGCATTGAAATCAGCCTGAAAAATCAAGTAGCAACAAAGAACGGTACCAAAGATAGAAATGGTCTTGATGGCGTAGATAAAGTCTCAAATTTCGAAAATATTGTTGGTTCAGCTTTTGATGATATCATTGAAGGAAGCGATGCTGATAATATTATTCATGTTGGTGGCGGGTCGGAAAATATCATCTATGGTTCTTTGGGTAATGACCAAATTATCACTAAAGGTAATGGAACGAATACGTTAGATTATAGTCGTTATTCTATTGTTGCACAGAATTCTGGGATTGAGATAGACGCTACTAATGGAACAGTAATAAAAGATATCAACGGACAGACATATCAGGATAGTTTTACAGCGGGTGGATTCGCAAAATTTGTTGGTACGGAATATGATGATACATTCATTATAAACCAGAGTACAACATTTGTTGACGGTAGTGGTGGAACTAACTCGCTTATTTTAGATGAAACAATGCAAGGATCGTATATTGTTGATTTAGAAAACAATCGTATTACAGCTAATAATTATGATGCTGAAATAAAGAATATAAATAATGTGACCATTAAAAATGGTACTTTGCAGTTTTATGGAAACGAAACAGAAGGTAATACCGTTATTGCTGGTGCAGGTGATGATCATATCCATGCTAAAGGTGGTGATAATTTTATAGACGGTGGCGCTGGTAGTGACTGGCTCTATTACGATGATGGAATTCAAGGTGTGGTTGTTTCGTTAGATGCAAACGGTAATGGTACGGCGACTAATGGTTTTGGCGGAAAAGATACGATAAAAAATATCGAAAACATATATGGTTCACAATATGACGATATAATATCAGGAAAAGGAATTTTAATTGGTGGTGATGGAAACAATACATTAATTGGTATTGGCAATAATGCAGTTGTTCAATATAAATCACCAAATGGAATTAAAGCAAATCTTGACACAGGTATAGTAAGCGATAATGGGTATGGTAAAGAAGATCGTATCGTGAATATACACAAAATCATTGGAACTGATAAAGATGATGAATTTTATGGTAGTAGTGTAAGTGATGAAATTCATACTGGTGCTGGAAATGATATTGTTTACGGCAGTAGTGGTAATGATAGAATAGTGAATACTAGTGGTAATACGAAAATAGATTATACTAATTTAAGAGAAGGTATAAGAGTTTATATTACTAACAATAAAGATATGACAGTTTCTAAAGGTAATTGGGGGAGAGATACACTTACTTCCATTACCGATATTTCAGGAACTAATTTTAATGACGAGTTTCAATTCAGTTCGCTTACCGATTTCAATCGATATCACTCAATTGATGGTGGTTTAGGTATAGATAGTGTCACCAAAAAAGGAAGAGCTGGAACGTTTGATTTTAGTGTCGTTAATAAAAATTTATTTAAACATATTGATATTTTCAATTTTAAAGATGGGGTCGCTGGTGATTTTATCCTCGTAAATTTAAGTGATTTATTTGAGAATATGGATAATAACAATATTCGATTTGATACCGATAGCACTGATTCATTACAAATTTTAGATAGTGCAGGTACTTGGGTACATTCTGAAATTTCACCGGGTGTTGATCAGTGGACAGATGGAACCCATACATTAACTTGGAATCATGTATAGGTATCAGATATCTTTATGAATAGTGAATTATCTACAAATTCTGGTGATATTTTTCAACTAAAGTCGGTCTTGTCAGAGGCCGCAAAAAAATTATCTTTACCTGTTGGTCAATGGGAATGGCAGGAGCAGATTGAAAAACTAGAGCAGACTGCTAACCGAGAAATGTTGTTTGAGTTGGCACAAAAATATCTTGGTATAGAATTATTTCCTTGTTCCGAAGAACATAATGCTGTCAATAAAGGGTTATACGTTGCTTTTGAAGAACAAACAGGATGGTCTCTGCTTACCGTTCATTCTAATAAGATAAAAAATGAAAAAAATGTTAAATTAGATAAACTGCCAAAGGAGACTTGGCGTGTCTTGCTAACTGAAAGAAAAAATAAATTAAGTTGGCGTTCATTGTTGGTTATGGGGCAAAAAGAAAATAGGATTATCAGTCGTCTTTTTTGGACAACTCTGATAATCAATCTCTTTATCATGCTCATTCCATTATATTTAAATGCAATATATGATCGAGTAATACCCGGGCAAGCTGACTCTTCACTTTGGACACTATCCTTAGGCGTAATGCTGGCTATTTTAGTTGAGTATTACTTTAGAATGGATAGAATAAAATTGGGGTGTGAATATTCATCTTTAGTACAATATCGTTTAGAGCCTAAAATTATTTCTGAACTTATTCAAGTTATGCCTAGCTTTAAAACTCAATGGGGACGCAAAGTAATTGAGGCAATGAACAACTGGAATGTGTTTAGAATGCAGTTTTTAACGTTCTTTTCAAGCACAGTATTAGATCTGGTTTTCAGTCTGCTTTATTTTATTGTTATTGCGATTGTTGCGGGTTGGTTAATAGTTGTTCCTATTTTTATTTTTATATGTGCAATCGTTCGTATTACGCTTTTTTATTTTGAAAATAAATCTATTCCAACGATAAATGCTCAAGTCCCTTTTTCACCGACAACTCTTGAATATTATCAGTCTTCGGTTTCTTATAAAGAAGCGACTTATACCTTTCTAGCCGGTAATGAAAAAGCGCAGCAAAATGAACAAAAACGCTATATTATTCATAACCGCTGTAGTTCTTTTTTAATGGGTTTAACTAGTTTACAAACTGTGCTTGCCGTGATTGTCGCTTTTTACCTAATACAGACAGGTCATATGTCGCCAGCAGGTTTATTTGCGACAATTATTATTGGTGGTCGTTTGAGTCAACCGTTTTTCTCGTTAATGCATATGTTACCCAATCTTGAACGTATGACTAACTCCATGAAACAGATTAATGCGCTTCTTGATAAAGAACAAAATGAAAACGGATTATTAAGTGGCTTCAACGGCCCTAAAAATGGTTGGGGGGCATCTAAAGTCAGTTTCAAATATCATCCTTCTTTACCTTGTTTAGACGATATCAGTTTGCAAATCAAGTCAGGTGAACGAATAGCGATAGTTGGTGGGCCAGGATCAGGGAAAAGTACTTTATTAAAATTATTATTAGGTATTTTAGAAGCAGATGAAGGCAACATAACATGGAATGGTTTTATGTTAACTAAATCTATTGCGGATTCATTACGAAGTGAAACTCACTATCTATGGCAATATAGTGGTATTATCGGCGAAACAGTATACGAATATCTTACATTAAATAATAAACCTGACCAAATTTCGCATGATCGCGCTTTAGAAGTATTAAAACAAGTGAATTTGCAAAATTTGTTACCTTTTTTAAATAATGGACTTGATACTTACTGGCGCCAATTGCCTGTTCCGTTAACGATTTTACAACGTCAAAAGTTAGCTTTAGCTCGATTTATTTTATCTCCGCATAGCATATCATTTTTAGATAATCCTAGCGCCGAGTTAGATCCGAATACTGAGCAGTTATTGTTAGCACAACTTGATTTACGTGCAAAACAAGGACAAACAATGGTTATTGCAACAGACAGAACTAATCTTTTGAGCTTTGTTGATCGAGTTATTATGCTTAATGGTGGCAATATTGTTTTTGACGGAAATAAGCAAGATTTCCAACAATATTTGCAAAAGACAGCTCAAGATAAATAAATTTGATTGATTACTGATAATCAATTCATTTTTCAATGATAAAAAAGGATTTGATAAGAATCCTTTTTTATTTGTTGTTTCCCTTCTATATTAAAATTATTGTCAGTAATACTGAATGATTAAAAATTCTCAAATTTAAACTTTTAACATTGGTTTAATCGATTTTAAAATTATAAAATAGGGTAATTTTTTAAAAGGCTTACTTAACTATGCTTTGTTAGATTATTCTCATTGTCTAAATTAAAAATGACTAAAATGATTTGGATTAGTCAATAAACACCAGAATAGATTACAATAGCAAATTTAATATAAAAGCATAATTCAATGGTGAATAAACAATGATTGAAAAATTATGGTATGGTAAAACACATTTTTATTGGTTACTGATGCCATTATCATGGTTGTATGGATTAATAACATTGGTTAGACGCCAACTCTACAAAGCAGGAATATTAAAATCTTGGAAATCACCTGTACCTATCATCGTAATTGGAAACTTATCGGTAGGTGGGAATGGAAAAACTCCACTGGTAATAGGATTAATTGAAGCTTTAAAAACTAAAGGTTTAAAAATCGGTGTTGTTTCACGTGGATATGGTGGAAAAGCAGAAAGTTATCCGCTTATTTTAGATGAACAAACAACCACCGCACAAGCTGGGGATGAACCAGTATTAATTTATCAACGAACACATGTGCCAGTTGCCGTTTCTCCCAATCGAAGTCAAGCGGTACAAGCTTTATTAGATAACTATCAATTAGATGCAATTTTAACTGATGATGGCTTACAACATTATGCATTAAAGCGAGATATTGAAATTGTGGTTGTTGACGGTAAACGCTTATTTGGTAACGGTTGGTGGATACCAGCAGGGCCAATGAGGGAGCGACAAAGTCGATTAAAATCTGTTGATATTATTATTATTAATGGCGAAACTAAAAGTCATTTAGCTGAAAAATTCCCCGAAAAAACTTATACAATGCAATTAAAACCGCAATATGCAGTAAATTTATTAACAAAAGAAAAAATAGAATTGCATTCATTAAAAAATATCTGTGCTATGGCCGGTATTGGTGATCCCAACCGTTTTTTTACAATGCTAAATACACTCAAAGCTGATGTGATCAAAACAGTATCATTTGCGGATCATCAAAATTATACTTTGCCATTGTTAGCGAATATTGCTACACAAGATCAAACCCTTTTAATGACTGAAAAAGATGCGGTAAAATGTTTTCAATTTACATTACCAAATTGGTGGTATTTACCCATAGAGGCAATATTGCCTAATCAGGTAACTAATCAAATCTGCTCATTGTTAGAAGAAATAAAATCTAAAAGAGAATAAAAAATGAAAGAAATCCTCCTTAAGGCGCTAGCTTGCCCTAAATGTCATGGTGAACTTCAATATGATACTGAACAAAATAGTCTAATATGTCCAAAGGATAAACTTGTTTATTTAATCAAAGATAATATTCCTGTGTTACTGGAAAACGAAGCGAAAACACTGAATTCTTCGATTTCAGTTCACGAATAGGTAAAAGGTTTTAATTATGAATTTTTCGGTTATTATTCCTGCGAGATATGCTTCAAGTCGTTTACCAGCTAAACCGCTTGCTGATATTCATGGTAAACCTATGATTGTGCGAGTGATGGAGCAAGCCAAAAAGTCTTCAGCAAATCGGGTAATTATTGCAACTGATCATCAACAAGTATTCGATGTGGTGAAATCTTATGGCGGTGAAGTAATTCTGACTAGCAATAAACATAATTCGGGTACAGAACGATTAGCAGAAGTCATCAATGCCTATCAATTTTCCGATGATGAAATTATTGTGAACGTACAAGGTGACGAGCCGCTAATTCCACCAATCATCATTGATCAAGTTGCTGAAAACTTAGTACAGTATAAAACAGGAATGGCAACATTAGCTGTTCCAATCGATTCAGCAACAGAAGCATTTAATCCTGGTGCAGTGAAAGTAGTGACTGATAAAGATGGGTATGCACTCTACTTTTCACGAGCAACCATTCCTTGGGAAAGGGATCGCTTTGCGAAATCTGAAGATCTTTTCAAACCAACAAGTATTGGTGATTTTTATCTTCGACATATCGGGATTTATGCCTATCGAGCTGGTTTCATTCGTCAATATATCAATTGGGCACCTTCTACACTTGAGCAGATTGAAATGTTAGAACAGTTACGTGTACTTTGGTATGGTGAAAAAATTCATGTGGCAGTTGCTAAACAGGCCCCTGCTATAGGGGTTGATACACAAGAAGACTTAGAAAAAGTCAGAAAGTTATTCAAGGATTAAAATATGGCACAATTTTCTGGTTTTACCCAAACAGGACTTAATTTTTTACAAGATGTATGGATTAATAATAGTAGAGCATGGTTTGACGAGCACCGATCAATCTATGATAATGAATTAATCAAACCATTCCGGCTGTTAGTAGAACAGTTAACCCCCAACATGCTGGAAATTGATGAATGGTTTGAAACAAAACCAGCTATTGGTAAAACGATATCTCGCATACATCGTGACACACGTTTTTCGAAAGATAAATCGTTATATCGTAGTCGTTTATGGTTGACATTTAAACGACCAAACCGAGATTGGAAAGAAGCGCCTGCTTATTTTTTTGAAATAGCACCAGATTGCTATCGTTATGGACTTGGCTATTATTGTGCATCAAAGCAGACAATGGATATTTTTCGTGAAGAAATTCTTAATGACAGTGCAAAATTTTTAGACATGATTCGCTGTGTTAAAAAACCATTTGAACTTGTTGGTGAAAGTTATAAACGCCCACTAATTAAAGATCAAGATCCAAAAATAGCAACATGGTATAATCGAAAAAGTTTAGCAGCAATGGTTACAAACTCCAATATTGAAGATTTGCTAAATGGCGATCTACCTAACAAATTATCAAAGGGTTTTAAACAACTATTACCGCTTTATGATTATTTAATGCGGGTGGAAATGATAAAAAATATTCCCAAATTATGATTTAACACTGTGATTAAATGAGCTAGCCTAAGTAAACGACATTATTATTAATAAACAACTTTTTTAAAATGATTGAGTTTACTAAATATTGGGAAAGCTCATGATTAATTCTTTTACACCATTGATAATAAATTGAGTACCAACACAAACTAATAAGAACCCCATAATTCTTGAAGTCGCTTCAATTCCACTTTTTCCCATAAAACGCATAATACTGCCTGCACTTCGCATACAAAACCAAAGGATAATACACAATAAAAGCGGAACTAAGATTGAAGAAGTATAAACAACCCAACTTGAAATATCATAACCTCCACTTTTTACTGTTGAAGCCATACTGATAATCATTGCAATCGTTCCAGGGCCTGCCGTACTTGGCATGGCTAGTGGTACAAAAGCAATATTATTCGATATTTCTTTCATTTTAGCATCGGCTTCTAACGTTCGATGAGAAGGTTGCTGAGGAAAAAGCATTCTAAATCCAATAATACCAACAATCATACCACCAGCAATACGCAAACCTGGAATGGAAATACCAAACGTGCTCATCACTAGCTGTCCACCATAAAAAGAAACAACCATAATGATAAAAACGTAAATACAAGTCATCTTAGATTGGTAATTACGCTCTTCATTAGTCATATCACCCGACAAACCTAATAAAAGTACGACAGTAGTTAACGGATTAGTTAAAGGAATAAATAATATTAAACCAAAGCCAATAGTTTGTATCAGTTCAAACATAACACTATAAAATGAATAAAATTGGTAGGTTATAAGTATAATTGAAATTAAAAAGATAAGAAATATGGGCGCTTAATTACGCCCAATATTTTAAATGGGAGAGAAAAATTAAAAAGGAATATCGTCATCAAAATCCATTGGTGGTTCAGGAGCTTTAGGTTGAGCAGCGGGTGCGGCTTGTGGTGCTGGGCGAGCCGCAGCGGCAGGCGCAGTTGAAATATTATTAGCACTTTGGCCCCAATTTTGTGAATTATCATCAAAGTTATCATTGCCATTTCGTGAACTTAAAATTTGTAATGTGCCACCGATTGGATTAACAACAACTTCTGTCGTATAGCGGTCGTTACCTGTTTGATCTTGCCATTTACGGGTTTGTAATTGACCTTCTAAATAAACTTGCGTGCCTTTCTTAATATATTCACCAGCAATTTCAGCTAATTTACCGAAAACAACCACACGATGCCATTCAGTACGATCGCGGTTTTCACCTGTTTGTTTATCTTTCCATGATTCCGAAGTTGCTACGCTAAAATTTGCAACAGCGCTTCCGTTTGGCATATAGCGAACTTCTGGATCCTGACCTAAATTACCCACCAAAATGACTTTATTTATTCCTCGGTTTGCCATTATATACTCCTAAAAATTGCTTAAATATTTAATTTGCGTATTGTAACATGAGACAACAGCAACATCACCGTTTTTAATTTAATTCTGGAATATTACTTCTATTTTTAACATTACAAAAATAACTTTAGACATAGGAATTTAAAGATATTACGAGTATAATGCGCCACATTTGTTAATAGAATGTTCTAGAAACTTTCCTGTAAGGGGGCCTTATGATTAATGCGTTTGGACTAAAGAACAAACAATTAGTAAAAGTTAATGAAGGCGACATCAATAATGCGGCTTGGATTGACTTAATTGAACCAGAAGAAGCCGATCGTGATTTTGTTTTAACTCATTTAGGACAAAATTTAGCAACCAGTATTGAGTTAGATGATATCGAGGCCTCTGCTCGTTTTTTTGAAGATAATGAAGGATTGCATGTTCACTCTTTCTTCTTTTATGAAGATGCTGAAGATCGGGCGGGAAATTCAACCGTTGCTTTTACTGTACACAATGGTCGATTATTTACTTTGCGTGAACGGGATCTGCCTGCTTTTCGTTTATATCGTATGCGATCTCGTTATCAAAGCATGGTTGATGGAAATCCTTATGAAATATTACTGGATTTATTTGAAGTCAAAGTTGAACAACTAGCCGATCAAATCGAAAGTATTTATAGCAAATTAGAAGAATTGAGCCAAGTAATTATGGATCGTTCTGCACAAGAGCAATACGACGAAGCAATGACATCGTTAGCTGAACTTGAAGATACGGCTTGGAAAGTAAGATTGTGCTTAATGGATAGCCAACGTGCGGTTAACTACCTTGTTCGCCGAGCAAAAATGCCGGCAGATCAACTTGAGCAAGCACGTGAAGTTATTCGCGATGTTGAATCATTGGTACCACATAATGAATCATTATTTCAAAAAGTTAATTTTTTAATGCAAGCAGCAACAAGCTTTATCAACATTGAACAAAGTCGAATTATTAAAATTTTCTCAGTGGTATCTGTTGTATTCTTACCGCCAACTGTGGTTGCATCTGCATATGGTATGAACTTTGAAAATATGCCAGAACTGAAATGGGAATATGGTTATCCATTTTCATTATTACTCATGTTATTGGCTGGTGTTGCACCCTATATTTATTTTAAACTTAAAAAATGGTTATAAATACAGAAGTTGATTAGATGTTAACCTAGACTTTTAAGGTTGTGAATAAAAAAATGCGTTAATTTCAAAAGTTAACAAAGGGAACTGAGTAACTCCACGAATAACTAGGAGACAACGAGGTTGCCTTTTATGTTTTTTAAGCTTAACTACTAAATACAATAAGTATAGAAAGATATTGATTTTAGATCATTAGTAAAATTAGTTTGTCAAAAAAGGGAGTAACATGAGTCAGTACGCACTAGTCACCGACATCGGTGGAACCAATGCCCGTTTTGCATTGTTTAATTTAGTTACAAATGAGCTATCGGCAATCACAAAAATTCTCATTTCAAAAGAAGATATATTACTGACATTAATCAAAAATTATCTTCAAGCACAATCCGTAAAAATTGAGATTGCGTGTATTGCCATTGCTTGTCCAATTGATGATGCTGACACTGTTACTATGACAAACAACAATTTGTCGTTTTCTCGCCGTGAATTAATCGAAGAACTCAAACTAAAAAAACTTGAGGTCATTAATGATTTTACTGCAGTCTCGACATCCATTCCAAGACTGTCACCGCAAGATTTGGTGAAAATTGGAGGGGATGAGCCTAATTTAAATTATCCTATAGCAATTTATGGTGCGGGAACTGGGCTTGGCGTTTCACATTTGATAAAAGTTAATCAGCATTGGGTAAGTTTGTCCGGCGAAGGGGGGCATACAGAATTACCCATGATAAATGAAGAAGAAGATCGCATTTTGGTTCAGCTGCGTAAAAAATTTGGACGAGTTTCAGCCGAACGATTTTTATCCGGAAATGGTATTATTAACATTTATCAAGCCATACAGCAAATTAATCATCAACCATTAACTGATATCACTCCAGATATCATTGTCAACAAAGCACTAACAAATAGTTGTGATTTATGTTTGCAAACCTTAAATTACTTTTGTACATTTATGGGAAGATTTGGCGGTAATTTGGCATTAACGCTAAATACTCAAGGGGGAGTATATATTGCCGGTGGTATTGTTCCTCGTTTTATTGAATTTTTTAAAGCTTCGCCGTTTAGATCTGCTTTTGAATATAAAGGGCGAATGTCTACGCTGGTCAAAAAAATTCCTGTATATGTGATTACACATGAAGATCCAGGGCTATTTGGTGCAGGTGTTTATTTACAAAATAGCCTTCTAAATATTGATTAAAGGTTTTATTTTATGATGTGGTGTTATATTTATCGTAGTCCAAAAAAAGAAAATTGTTACTTGTATATGAAAAATGAAAATGATTTTTCTGGAATACCTGAAAGAATACTCTCAATTTTTGGTTCTCCGATATTTGTTATGAAAGTATTATTAGATGGAAAAAGACGTTTTGTAGTTGGAACATCCGAAGAAATCGAAGAAAAGATTAAAACGGATGGGTTTTTCTTACAAATGTTAAAAGAAGATGATTTTAAAGCATGATTGAGCCATTTTGGAAAGGTAAGACATTAGATCAACTTAGCGATGACGAATGGGAGCAGCTATGTGATGGTTGTGGTCAATGTTGTCTGAACAAATTAATGGATGAGGACACTGACGAAATCTTATACACTAATGTAGCTTGCAATTTGCTCGACGCCAACACATGCCAATGTAAACATTACGTTAATCGATTCAAATATGAACCCGATTGTATTAAGCTCACTCGAGAAAATTTACTTACTATTGAATGGCTACCTTTGAGTTGTTCTTATCGATATTTCCAAAAAAATGGGGATTTACCTGAATGGCATCCACTAATAGTGGGCAACAAAAAACTGATGCATGAATTAAAAATATCGGTTAAAAATCGAATTGTATATGAAAAAGATGTGATTTGTTGGGAAGATCATATCATTTAAAAAAAGGAGCAACAGCTCCTTTTTAAATCATCTAAAGAATGATCCACAGAGCACCAAAAATTTTGGTGGCAAAATAGTTCATAAACATTAGCACGACAGCCACAATAGCAAACGTAACATCGATCATGCCTATAGGAGGAATAAAACGACGAATTGGAGCCATTAATGGCTCTGTTAATTGGTAAAGAATTTCGTCAGGTACAGATTGCCCACGACTAATCCAACTCAAAACCGCTCTGAATAGCAATAACCAAAATAGCAGATAACCCATAGCATGCAAAATTGCGACCAAAGCAAACCATAAATAATCAACATTAAATGGTAAATTTATGGGGATAAAACTAAAAATAAACAAAATTTTAATTAAGGCAACTAAATACAAAAGTAGCCACGTTGCATAATCAAATTTTCCTACTGAAGGAATAAATCGGCGCAATGGCCCGATAATAGGTTGAGTAACTTTTACAATAAATTGAGTGATTGGATTATGAAAATTAACTCTGACTTGCTGCATCCACAAACGTAAAATTAAAACATACAGACAAAACGTTATAACCGTTTTGCCAAGAAAGTAGATCAATTCCATTGAAAACTCCTTAAATAAAAGTCATTGAGCCAATATATCATAAATACTTTCGCTCGCCAAAGATTGCCGTTCCAATACGAACCATTGTGCTACCAGCTAAAATCGCCGCTTTCATGTCTCCGCTCATTCCCATAGATAATGTATCGACATAAGGAATATCAATTTTTAATTGTTGTAAAAGCGCCGTCATTTTTGAAAAAATAGTGAATTGTTTATCGAAATCATCTTCGACTTCAGGGATAGCCATTAAACCACGTAAACAAAGGTTAGGTAATGTAATAATCTGGTGAGCTAAATCGAACACTTCTTCTGGTTTTACGCCGGATTTGGTAGCTTCTTGACTTATATTAACCTGAATAAGTACATTTAATTTAGCCATATTGGCAGGGCGCTGATCACTTAAGCGCTGAGCGATCTTGAAACGATCAATTGTATGCATCCAATCAAAGTGTTCTGCAACCAATTTGCTTTTATTCGACTGCAAAGGTCCAATAAAATGCCAAATAAGGGGACAATTTGGCATCGCTTTTTGAAAATAATTTATTTTTTCTACACCTTCTTGTACATAATTTTCACCAAATGCGAGCTGTCCTGCGTCTATCGCTTCTGTAATCAATGTAACTGGTTTGGTCTTACTTACCGCAATAAGTTCAATTGTTTTGGGATCTCGACCGCAATTTGAAGCTATTTTCTCAATATCTTTTTTTATAGCCATTAAATTGTCATGTACTGTATTCATGTTTATACCTAATTATCATTAGTATGTCTAAATTAATATTACATTCTTTATTATCGCTTAGTGTAACCCAAAAAGCATCCGATTTGCACCTATCTAGTGGCGAAGTGCCTTGTATGCGCATTAATGGACAACTGCAATTTTTGTCTGTTTCTCAACTATCAGCACAAGTTTTGGAAATAGAATTATTTAAATTACTCAATGATTCCCAGAAAAATCGATTACAACAAAATGGTCAAATTGATATCGCTTATCATCCCGCAGAAATAGGGCGATTTCGAGTAAATATATTTTATCAAATGCGAGGTATTTCAGCTGTCTTTCGTGTCATCAATCACCAAATTCCAAGTTTACAAGAAATTAATGCCCCCAAAATTCTACCTGAATTAACACGAACTCAAAGCGGGATTATTTTAGTTACCGGTGCAACTGGTAGCGGTAAATCAACAACGCTGGCGTCATTGATACAATATATCAATATGACAGCAACTAAACATATTATTGCTTTAGAAGATCCGATAGAATTTATTTATCAAAATAATAAATCGCTTATTCAACAACGCGAGATTTCTGATTTTGGCTCGGCAATTGATAGTATTTTAAGACAAGATCCCGATATTATCATGCTTGGCGAATTACGGCATAAACAATCTATTCAAGCTGCGTTAACCGCTGCTGAGACAGGACATCTAGTCTTTGCAACTTTACATACAAGCTCTGCAATTAAAAGTATCAACCGAATTATTGATGTCTTTGAAAATCATTCACATAATTTTATACGAGCACAATTATCGACAAGTTTAAAAGCGATTATTACCCAAAAATTAGTCACAAATAACCGGCAGCGTAAAGCGTTATTTGAAGTTTTGATTAATACGCCTGCGGTAAGCAACCTTATCAACGAAGGCAAAACTAAACAAATACTTTCATTAATGCAAACGGGTCAACAATATGGTATGCAAATAATGCAAAATGATGATTTGTAATGATCAGTAACACAATAAAATTATCATTATATTAAAATAAAAAATGATTGGATAAAATTTAAAGTTTTCTAAAAAAATAAATTATACTAGTGTTAAAAAGTTCAAATGAAAAAGGGGTAAATAATGGAACAACGCATTGGTTTAATTGGTTTAGGTAATATGGGTAATGCTATCTTACAAGGTATTTTATCAAGTAAAATTGTTTCAGGTAATCAAATCAATATTTATGATACCCATCCAGAAAAAGGGATTTCACTTAATCAATCTTTTGGAATTAATAATTTAGATTCAGCCAGAAATGTAGCAAAAGAATCAGATATGGTTATTGTGGCTGTTAAACCCAATGCTATTATTGATGTTTTAAATGATATCCAAAAAGAGTTAAAAAAAAGTACTATTGTTATTTCTATTGCAGCAGGGGTTAGTATAAAAACGATTGCAAAATATGTGGGATATGAACAAAAAATTATAAGAGTCATGCCAAATACACCTGCCTTAGTCAATGCAGCGATGTGTTCAATCACGCCAAATACAGAAGTCACAGAAGAAGAATTAGCTACGGTTCAAACATTATTTAATTGTATTGGTGAAACTGAAATTGTACCTGAATATTTAATCGATGCTGTAGTCGGCGCAAGCGGATCCTCTCCTGCGTTTGTATTTATGTTTATTGAAGCTTTAGCTGATGGGGCAGTAAAAGGCGGTTTATCCAGAAAACAAGCCTATAAATTTGCTGCCCAAACAGTAATGGGATCTGCGAAGATGTTACTTGAAACGGGTAAGCATCCTGGTGAATTAAAAGATATGGTATGTTCACCAGCCGGTACGACCATTGAAGGCGTGCAAATGCTTGAAGAAAAGGGATTCAGAGCGGCGGTTATTGATGCTGTTGAAGCAACAATAAATAAGTCTCAAAGCATGAGTGAAAAATAACTTAGTCTCAAAATTTACATTTGGCAAAACTCTAAAATTAATTAAAACAAAAAAATTAAATTAATTTAACTAATGAATGTAAGTTAGGTTTTGCCTATTAAATAAATTTGTAAAACTTTACAAACAACACTTGCATTAACAATTAATATATGAGTTAATAGTTTACAGCATATAACGTGCAGATTTATTTAGTGACATCTTGATTTAAGCAGTTTGTAGTTTACTTTCTATTTACATTAGTATTAGTTCTCTTCAGCTTTCACGTTTCAGTGTTTATAAGTAGTCCAAGTTTTATGTTTTTTTTAAATTAGCCTTGTTGGCTTAAATTATTTTATAGGAAGATTATTATGTCTAAGAAAACTGGTCAAGTTAAGTGGTTCAACGAAAGTAAAGGTTATGGTTTCATTTCTCCTGCTGATGGTAGTAAAGATGTATTTGTACATTTTTCTGCAATCTCTGGTGAAGGTTTTAAAACTTTAGGTGAAGGTCAACAGGTTGAATTTTCAATTCAAGACAGTGAACGTGGCCCAGCTGCAGCAGATGTTGTTGTAATGTAATTCTGCACCCATCTTTATATTTTATCAGCATATTATAAATATGCTGATAATTTCCTACATCCTATAAAATATTTTATTTGCTTTTCCAAAATCTCTAATGTATTATTTTTTGCGATATTAGATGTGATAAATATACTAATATTATCAAAAAGATATTTTTTAAATCGAAAGGAAAAGTAAATAATGAAAAAAATACTAGTTTCAGCTGTACTTTTAAGTCTATCTTCAGCTGCGATGGCTGATTTATCTGATAGTTGTAAAACTTATTTTGAAAAAGTGGATAAATTAGTTGAATCTTTACCTAAAGATGCAGCAACAAAACAGCAAACTGATATGATGAAACAAAATTTAGAAGCAGGTAAAAAACAAGTTGCTGCTATGTCTTCAAGTGATCAAGAAACAGGTTGTAAACAAGGCTTAGATGCACTTAAACAATTAGAATCTCTTTATCCTGCTTTAAAATAAATTAATAAATTCTTGATGAAAAATCTATTTCTGATTTAAGCGTCGGAATTTCCATGGGGCTATTGGATTTTTATCTTTCCATAGTCCCTTTCTATTTTGTTTGGCTTGCGATTCAAGGGCTATTAATTGCTTATTTTTAGCCACACCTTTATAGCGATATACCCAAGCATATCCACTTGCAACCATTTTCTGATTGATATTAATGCCATTATAAAAAACGGTTCCTAATGTTCTGTTATAAATATCTTTGTTACTTTCTTTAATATAAACAGATTTTCCTGCGATGAGTGAAGCTAGGTATTTTCTAGATGCATTACCGTAGGCTTGTTTGCTTTCTGGTGCATCGATATCAACTAAACGGATTCGGATTTTTTGTTTCACAGGGGTTAATACATCAATTGTGTCACCATCTATTACTTTAACGACTTTTCCACTGAAATTAGCATAGGCAACGGTATTGAAAAAACAAGATAAAATAAAAAAAACAACAAAACGATTAAGTAAAATCATGATTAATAAAGACTATAAAAAATTGCCACATTATACCTTGAATAGCAAAAAATACGAATGAAAAATCATTAACCTAAAGAAAATTTGTATTCAATAGTTAATTTTTTAAGACAATAAAAACGGGCGAGAATATATTATTATACAAGGGATAAATGTATCATCAGAAACTGCTTGGATAATCGATATTCAAGGTAGCCTTACCGAATAATGTGTAAGGCTAGTTAAAATCAAAAAAATT
Source organism: Gilliamella sp. CG16 (assembly GCF_046635785.1). NCBI lineage: Bacteria > Pseudomonadati > Pseudomonadota > Gammaproteobacteria > Orbales > Orbaceae > Gilliamella > Gilliamella sp. CG16. Next base: position 129,972 of record NZ_JBIDFL010000005.1, on the reverse strand, counting down.
AAAATTCGCTGGTATCTTTGAATAACCCAACTTTAAGATCGGTAGCTTCGTAAATCAATTTACCATCTACATAAACTTCGCCATCACCGATTCCCATAATTAACTTGCGGTTAATCACACGTTTAAAATGGATTTTATAGGTAACTTTTTTGTTTTTAGGTAATATTTGACCTTTTAATTTTAATTCTCCAACCCCAAGAGCTCGACCTTTACCCTTACCGCCAATCCAGCCAAGGTAAAATCCGACTAATTGCCATAAAGCATCAAGCCCAAGACAACCAGGCATTACAGGATCATTTTTAAAATGACATTTGAAAAACCACAAATCTGGATTGATATCAAGTTCTGCTTCCACATAACCTTTATTAAAGTTTCCACCTTCTTCATTCATTTCGATAACACGGTCCATCATAAGCATTAAATCTGATGGTAAAGGCGGTCCGTCATGACCAAAAAGTTCACTATTTCCTGATTTAATCAGATCTGCTTTATCGTACGAAGATTTACGTTCAAATGTCATAAAAAAACCTTTTATTTTCTGTCATTACTTACATGATTATAAAAATAATTATTCAATAAAATATTATGAATAACCAATACTGTAAAATCCTTTGCCGCTTACTAAAATGTTACATCTCAACCAAATTCGGCTTTCAAGTTTATTGGGTATTACTATTTTTTGCAATATCTTTGCCATTTTGCAAACCAACCATCTTGTTTTTTATCTTGTAATAGCATAGTTTGCATACGTGCATAAATAAGCTTATAAAGACTAATTGCATTATCATCTTTATAAGGAATTCCTGTTAATAAATAAAGTGCATCCGCAATATGTTCAACAGTCCAAATAGAAAACTTTTCTTGAGCTATTGCTTCAATCACATTATCACTCAAGCACAAATGGCGTTGATTAGATGCGGGAATAATAACGCCTTGCTGACCGGTTAACCCCTGATGCTGACAAACAGTAAAAAAACCTTCAATTTTTTCGTTGATACCACCAATTGATTGTACATGACCAAATTGATCTACCGATCCGGTAACAGCTAATTGTTGATCGATAGGCTGACCTGAAAGCGCACTAATAATTGCACATAACCCAGCAAGCGATGCGCTGTCTCCGTCAATTTCATTATAAGATTGTTCAAATACTAAAGAGGTTGAAAAAGGTAATTGATGATTAATAGCAAATTCTGACATAATAAAAGCCTGCATGATCATCATACCTTTAGAATGAATATTTCCTGCAAGTTCAGTTTTGCGCTCGATATCAATTAACTCACCGTCTCCAAAATGAACAAGGCAACTTAAACGCGTTGGCTCACCAATCGCTAAAGGATAGCCAGGATATTCAACAACAGATAAACCATTAATTTGACCAACAACCTGATCTTGAGTATTAATCATGATCTGTTTATTAAAAAACTCTTCATGAAATCGTTTTTTAAGATAATCTTCACGCCATAATTTATTCTTAGTCGATGAAGCCACTGATAACTCATCAATAACCTCATTTTTGGCATAATAACTAGCATTAACTAATAAACCATGAACCCAATCAATCGAAAGGGGAAGATAAAACTGATCGCCTGTAAAACGCACCGCTTCTTGATATATTTTGTTAAAGGCGGATGGTGCAATACTTGGCAAATGAAATTTATCAGCAATAAATTGTAAATAATCTAGCCACGTAGTGAGCTTGTCAGATGAGGTAATCTGCAATTCATTTTCAAATTCAGCATAGATAGACGTATTATAAAATTCTGGATCAAAATCCTGTAATTCAGCTAAACTTAGCCGATCACCAACCAATATAATTCTTAAATCCAGTGGCATTGAAGGAATAGATAACGGCAATGGATGCGACTCATCAGCTGAAAACCAGTCGAATTCCTGTTTAAATACCATCTGCTTTAATTTAATCAATAAAGTAGGTTGGCTTAATAAAGATCGTAAACCTAAAATTAAAACCCCACCATTAGCCTGATGCACTAAACCTGGATCGAGTTTAATTGGGCTATTCTCTGGTTGTCGAACACAACCAAATAATTTCTCGCCGTCAACATAACTTGATGCTAAACAATCATCTAAAATGGCAAAGTTATCCTGCTTGCTTTTGGCCTCAGTCAAAGTGACTTTATTATCATTAATAAAATAGCTGTAACCCAACGTTGAAGAGGACGCATGTAATTTAACTGCTTGTTTTAACAAATCAAAAAATAGTTCACTTTCTGACGCTTTCAGTAACATAAAACGAGGGTGATAACTTGCTCTTTTACTCGGGCATAACATGGATAATGCAGACGCAATCCGAGGTTGCCAAGAAAGAATATTGTTTGACTTTTCTATCACAGATTTAGTTTCTGCTTTACTAGGGTTACCAAGCGCACTAATCTGAGACAAATCAGGTTGGATTTGATGTATTTTAAGTTGTGAGATAGCCAAAATTATTATCTTTGTTGTTAGCGAATTTAATCCTTAAATTATAACAAGTATCGATTATAACGCCAAGATCATACCAAAATCTTTATGCTAACAAATAAAAAAATTACAGAAAGATTTTTCAAAATCAGGTAAACTGTAAAGTATCTTACAGTAAATATTCTTCATTACTATCGTTACCAATAATAAATATGCTCAAACTCAAAAATAATCATATCAAAGATACCCAATCCTCACAAATTGTAAGCTGGGGACACTGGTTTACATTATTTAATATTTTTGTTGTTATATCTTTGGGTAGCCAATATTTAATCATTGCAGACTGGCCAAGAACATTTATGGGGCGGTTTTATGCAATCATTAGTGCAATTGGGCATTTTAGCTTTTTAACGTTTATAACCTACCTCATATTACTTTTTCCATTAAGCTTTTTTATTCACTCAGCGCGTTGGCATCGAATATTAGCAACCATAATTGCCACATTAGGAATCGCCTTACTTTTAGTTGATATTGATATCTTCTCGCATTTTAGAATGCACTTAAATTTATCCATATGGCAGTTATTTACAGCGCAAAACGCCACTTTTTTAAGTAGTGCGTTTATAATTATTCCATTTATTTTATTAATTGAAATATTATTTGCATTATGGAGTTGGAAAAAATTACGCAGCTTAAATAAGCGTAAACGTTATGCAAAACCAGTCGTGGTTATATTTATTCTTTGTTTTGTCTTTTCGCATCTGATTCATATTTGGGCCGACGCAAATTTTTATCGCCCAATAACCATGCAACGTTCAAGCTTACCATTATCCTATCCATTGACCGCAAGACATTTTCTTGAACGATATGGATTTATGCCAGAAAATGATTACCGAACTCGGGTCAGCCAAGAAGGTAATCCTTTTGCTATTGCTATAGAATATCCTCTTGCACGGCTGAGTTATGATGAAAAACAAGCAACCCAAAATATACTAATGATAGTTATTGACGGATGGAATAGTCGTTTATTAAACGACAACATGCCATGGTTAAATGAATTTGCGAAAGAAAACCTTAAATTTACGGATCATTACTCTGCAAGTAACCAAACAAATATTAATAAATTTTCATTATTTTATGGACTCGATCCCAACTATTACAACAGCATATTAGCGGGTCATAAACCTTCAGTACTATTTGATGCTATTAATTATCGTCATTACAACTTAGGGATGTTTTCGTACGATGGATTTGATGAACCATTGTATCGATATGCATTGCTATCCAATTTTTCAATACCGCCGGCAAAAAAAATGACTAATAAACAGGTTACTGATAATTGGATGGCGTGGCATGATGAACAAAATAAATTAGAAAATCATGCACCACTATTTTCACTGGTACAATACTCACTCGGCGTAAAACATAAAAATATACCGCTAAAAGAACTTGAAACAGAAGCAAGAAAATTAGATCAATATCTTGAATCATTAATAGCGTATTTAAGACTAACCAATACCTACGAAAACACCGTAATTGTCATTACCGGAACCAATGACATCACTATAAAAGAAGCGAAAAAAACAGCGATACGTAATGACGACATTAATTACAGCCGAGAATCACTTAATGTGCCACTGATTATCTCATGGCCAAATAAAGAACCCGCTCAAATCAGCCGACTAACATCGCAAACTGATATTATGCGCACCTTAATGCAAGATGTGCTTTATGTTAACACCTCACCACATTTATATAATCAAGGTGAAAACTTATTTAACAGCAAGCCACGGCAATGGATAGTGGCGGGGAACGAAAAAGAAATCGCTGCACTATACAATGATAAAACAATTGTTTTAGATGGATTTGGACGATCTAAAATTTACGATATCAATAATACACTACAAAAAGAAGAAAAAATAAGTCTTCCTATATTTTTACAAATTGTCACGGCAAACCGTCGATTTATGGTGGTGTCCAATTAAAATTTGTTTACTTTATATAGGTAAGAATTGAGACTTGAATTTAATTTTGTTGAGTTTCATAAAAGTAATCTTGGTTATAAAAAGAATGAACCATTTTTCGGTTAGCATAATATACATTTTGTCAATGTTTTCTATACACATAGGGATAAACTATTTAACCTGTATTATTAAATATCTATCCCTTGTCTTTTGAAAATACTTCCCATCAACATTTATCAACAAAATATTTCATCACCCGATTATCGTTAGATAGCTCGGGATGAAATGAGCAGACTAAAATATTATCTTGTTCTGCCATTACACAGTGATCATCAATAAATGCCAGTTGTTTTACTGAGTTACCTGCATGGATGATATAAGGAGCACGGATAAAGATGGCTGGAATGTGCTTGCCAATTGACGCTATATCTAAAAAGGTTTCAAAACTTGCTACTTGCCGACCAAACCCGTTGCGTTCAACGGTAATATCCATTAATTCAAGAAGTTCAACTTCATGATGAGTGGTTGTCATACCACAAAGAACTAAGCCGGCACAGGTGCCTAAAATACCTTTGCCTTGACGGGCAAATTCTTTAATGGGGTCAAATAGTCCATTTTGTTTAATTAGTCGGCTAATTGCGGTAGATTCCCCGCCTGGAATAATTAAACCATCTAACCCTGCTAAATGGTCAGGTTTTTTTACTGTTACCGCAATCACATTTTCGATACTCAGCAACATGGTTATATGTTCACTAACTGCGCCTTGTAAGTTAAGCACGCCAATTTTTTTTAACCGTAAGGGTTTGAGTGATTGCATCGTTACCATCCTCGTTCTTGCATTCTTTCGGATTCAGACAATTTACTGATCTCAATGCCTTTCATTGCCTCACCTAATCCTTTAGATAGTTCTGCTAAGCGTGGATAATCGTCATAATACGTCGTTGCCTGTACAATCGCTTTTGCAAATTTTTCAGGATGTTGCGATTTAAAAATACCCGAGCCAACAAAAACGCCGTCTGCGCCAAGTTGCATCATCAAGGCTGCATCGGCTGGGGTTGCAATGCCTCCGGCAGCAAAGTTAACAACAGGTAATTTACCCAACTGTTTGATTTGTATGACGAGTTCATAAGGCGCACCAATTTCTTTTGCCAATGTCATTAGTTCATCTTTAGATTTACTGTTTACTAATCGAATTTGTTCGTTCACTCTGCGCATATGGCGTACTGCTTCAACGATATTACCTGTCCCCGGTTCCCCTTTTGTGCGTAGCATGGATGCCCCTTCACCTATACGACGTAGTGCTTCGCCTAAATCACGACAACCACAAACAAAAGGTACGGTAAATTCATCTTTGAGTAAATGGTACTGTTCATCGGCAGGTGTTAATACTTCGCTTTCATCAATATAATCAACGCCCATTGATTCTAAAATACGGGCTTCAACAATATGACCAATGCGCGCTTTTGCCATAACAGGAATTGTAACCGCATTCATCACAGCTTCAACAATAGTTGGATCTGCCATTCGGGCAACACCGCCAGCAGCACGAATATCTGATGGAACCCGTTCTAGTGCCATAACGGCGACAGCGCCAGCTTGTTCAGCGATTTTGGCTTGTTCTGCATTCACCACATCCATTATCACGCCACCTTTTTGCATTTGTGCCATACCCCGTTTTACGGTCTGTGTTCCGATAATTTTATTCATCACGTCTCCTGATTTAAATTAATTAATGCTTAGTTATGTATTATTTAAAATTAACGATAGGTAAGATACAGCCAATTGGACTATAATAAGGTCATCCAATTTTTTATGCGTTGTCTGGCAAGGTTTAAAATGTTGAGTAATCGATAACATGTGGAATCATCAGAAATTAAATGCCTATCAAGGCGCACTTTTTAATAAAGTAAGTCAACTAATTGAATATTATATTGAGCAAGGCATATTGATTGCTGGCGAACGATTACCATCAGAACGTGAACTTGCTAACATTTTAAACATCAATCGAACAACGGTGGTTCGTGCTTTGGATAATCTCTCTGAACGAGGACTTTTAATCCGCAGGCAAGGAAGTGGAACATTTGTTAATGATAAAAAATGGGGTGTTCAGGCGTATACTTCAATAAATTGGCGGTTACCAGCACGTTTTTACCAAAATAAACAATCTCGTTATCAACAAAAAGTCGAACTCATACGACGTCAGCAATCTAACATCATCGATCTTGCTAATGGGGACTTACCCACAATTTGGATGCCCAAATTGTTATTACCCAATATCAGCTCAGATGAGCTTATCATGCATGAAAAAAATAGTGACCAATTACAGTTAGGTTTGCCAGCACTAAAAACGCAAATAGCCAATTACATGCAACAACGTTTTGCTATGTCGGTAGAGACATCTCAAATACTCATTACATCAGGCACACAGCAATCACTATTTTTAATTACTCAGGGATTACTTAAATCAGGCGATGCAATTGCTATCGAATCGCCTTCTTATTTTTACTCTTTGCCACTTTTCCAAGCAGCAGGGTTACGCTTATATGGGATTGAGTGCGATAATGAAGGTATTACCTTAGACAGTTTAAGTAAAGTCGTTAGTCAGCAACCCATAAAATGGCTGTTTCTCAATCCTATCTTTCAAAATCCATTAGGTTTTGTGATGAGTGATAAACGCAAAAAAGAAATATTAGCATTTTGTCGTTCGCAATGTATTGGTATCGTTGAAGATGATGCTTATAGTGGTTTAGCATTTAATTCTCAATTATCCATTTCACCCATTAAAAAGTTTGACCACCATAATCAAGTTATCTATTTAGGATCGCTTTCTAAATATATTGGTCGAAATATACGGGTAGGTTGGATGATAGCACCTCGTAATATTATTGAAAATCTAGCGAATATTCGTCAACATATCGATTCTGGGTTGAGTATTTTGCCGCAATTATTGGCAGAAGAATATCTAAAAAATCATTATTTCATTCATCAACACTTTTTGAGTGAACAGCTCAATTTTAAAGCGAATCAATTAATGGTATGGCTCAATAATTATTTTGATGACACAATAAATTATCAAAAACCTTTAGGTGGTTTTCATTTATATGCCCAATTACCTGTTAAATCATCACAACAAGAAATCGCTATTTTAAATCAATTGCTTGCTCAAAATATTATCGTATCACAAGGAAGTGATTATGGTGATAAATTAGGGTGGATACGTTTAAGCTATGGACATTTCAATCAGAATTTGGTTTGATCTTAAAAAATTACTATTATTTTTATGTTATGCAATATTCAACAAAACGCTCAATATCAACAAAAAAACTTTTATTTATTGCCGGTACAGGCTGGCTGTTTGATGCGATGGATGTCGGATTACTGTCGTTTATACTCGCCGCTTTAAAACAAGATTGGGGATTAAGTCCTGAACAACTTAGCTTAATTGGCAGTGTCAATTCTATCGGTATGGCGATAGGCGCTTTTCTGTTTGGGATCTATGCGGATAAAAAAGGACGTAAATCGGCATTTTTATTTACTTTATTAATGTTTAGTATTGCCAGCGGATTAAGTGCATTTGCTTGGGGACTGGCAAGTTTAGTTATTTTACGTTTTTTTATTGGTATGGGATTAGGCGGTGAATTACCGGTTGCTTCTACTTTAGTAAGCGAAAGTGTCGAGCCTGAACATCGGGGTCGAATTGTCGTATTACTTGAAAGTTTTTGGGCTGTCGGTTGGATTTTAGCTGCTCTAATCGCTTATTTTCTTATTCCTATTCCGGCAATAGGTTGGCGAGGAGCGATGATTATTTGCGCTATCCCTGCGTTTTATGCGCTTTACTTACGTTTTAACTTACCCGATTCATCGGCTTTTAATAGTTTGAATGCAAACTCTAAAAATGATTCGGTAATTAAAAAAGTTAATTCATTACTCACTTCAGAGTTTCGCCGTTCGACCATCATGTTATGGATAGTATGGTTTTGTGTGGTTTTTTCATATTATGGCATGTTTTTATGGTTACCTAGTGTCATGATGATAAAAGGATTTTCCATGATAAAAAGCTTTCAATATATTTTAATTATGACATTTGCTCAGTTACCGGGGTATTTTTCGGTTGCTTGGTTGATTGAGCGAGTAGGGCGTAAATGGGTGCTAATCACCTATTTATTAGGTACATTAATTAGTGCCTATTTATTTGGTGAGGCTAAATCTGTTAATCATTTACTCGTGTATGGTGCATTTTTATCATTTTTCAATTTAGGTGCTTGGGGTGCTATGTACGCTTATACTCCAGAGCAGTATCCTACCAATATTCGTGCAACAGGTTCAGGTATTGCCGCTTCGGTTGGACGAATAGGGGGAATATTAGGCCCTCTCATGGTTGGTTTTCTAATGGCTAAAGATATTCGTTTAAGTGTGATTTTTGGGTTATTTAGCTTATCTATTTTAATGGCAATAATGGCTATTGTCCTATTAGGTAAAGAAACAAAGCAAACACCATTAACCTAACTGTTTCCTAAAATGTGAGTTGTATAAATTCAGTGTTGACCTATACTAGTAAAGTCATCCGGTCGTTTCGTGTGATAAATAAATGATAAACATGAAGCGATAACACTGAATTTAACTTTAACGTTGATACCGTTGCTCAAATCTTTTCGTTCTTTATTAATTAATCTTTAGTCATGAATGAGTTTTATATCATTTAAACGTTTTCATTCAAAATGATGAGTATTGCAGTTATTAACATTATCGATTTAACTAATCATTAGGAGGTCATTTTGTATCTTTCAGCAAAAGCTTTCCATTATCTGGGTATTATTGCAACCATTGCTTCACTGGGTATGTACATTTCTTACATTCCACAAATCATTGATAATTTACAGGGTATGAAATCGAATCCTACTCAGCCATTAGCGGCAGCAATCAACTGTTCCTTATGGGTCAGTTATGGTCTTTTACGTGAAAAAAAGGATTGGCCTATTGCGATAGCGAATTCACCGGGGGTGATTTTTGGTCTTATCGCTTTTTTTACCGCCTTATAATTGTCAATGAAAGCGGAAGTATTTGCTTCTGCTCATTTATCTGAAGTCTTTTTTCGTCTATTTAATCCGTCTTAATTTAGCCTAATTTTAACAATTTAATACTTGATTTTTTCTTTAAAATAATATCATTTTTGAGGTCGTTTATTATTTAATCTGAATGATAAATTATTAATAATTAATAAGATAAAGAGTTATCAACAGGTTTGTTAAATACTTATCAAATAGTACAGTGCATAATTTTGATGTTACTCACAGCATCAATAATTATGTTTAAAAGTTACCGCCTATCCGATTATTCGTGTACCTATTTGAAAAGGGTATTTGAGTTTATTTGTCTTAAAATCTGCTATGATAAATGTATGGCAAAGTTAATCGTTATCATTTAATAAGTAATTATAACAATTTGATTTATTATATTTTAATTTCATAGAATATTATTAAGGAAAGAGATGAAAAAAGTAGTTTCTGTTTTGATGATATGTATGCCAACATTTGCGCTGGCATCAAATTGTGACGCTATTTGTGCTGATATTGCTGAAAAAATTGAAAATAATGGTGTAAAAACGTCTGACTATATGTTAAAAATTTCACCCACCGATATTGCCGATCAAGTTGAAGGTAAAATTGTCGGATCCTGTGAAGCCGGACAGAAAAAAATTATTTATCTTCGGTTAAATCATGTCTCAGCGGAATTTTTAGATTTATCATCAGAACATCATTCAAGGGTCATTGAATGTACAAAAAGAAGGTGATTTAAAGCAAAGTACAGAAAACAAAATTGAATGAACAGCGTGAATAATTGAAGAGGGATAAAGTTATGTTATTCGGTGATCTAAGCAGGTCATTTTTCTAATCAGAAGTGAGTAATATCTCTTCTACCATGAAAATAGAAGAGATAATCATTACATTATAATAAATTAGTGTAATTTTGATGAGTTACTTCGTTCCAAACACTTGATTGTACTTGTCCAATATGTTTTTGTTGTAAAAGTAGCATCGCTAAACGAGATTGACCAATTCCGCCCCCTATAGTTTGAAGTAGATCACCATCCACTAAAGCTTTATGCCACGCATATTGTAAACGATCTTCATCATTGGTTGCTTTTAATTGGCGTTTTAAAGCTTCTGGATTAACTCGAATTCCCATAGACGAAATTTCAAACGCACTATTTAAAATTGGATTCCAAACTAAAATATCGCCATTTAAACCTTTTGATCCCATTTCATTATCGCTACTCCAATCATCATAGTCGGGTGCACGTACATCGTGTTTTTCATTGTTAGACAAATCACCCCCTATACCGATTAGGAACACAGCGCCAAGCTCTTTTGTGATGGCATTTTCACGTTCTTTAGGTGATAAATCAGGATAACGTTTTAATAATTGCTCACTATCGATAAATGTGATCGATTCGGGTAAAAATCGTGATAGATGATATTTATCGGATACTGCACTTTCAGTCGCTTTGATGGCGGCATAGATCTTTTCGACAGTTTGCTTTAAATACCCTAAATTACGATCTTCTGGTCGCATTACTTTTTCCCAATCCCATTGGTCAACATAAACAGAGTGAATAGGGGAGAGTTGATCTTCGTCGGGGCGTAATGCTTTCATATTCGTATACACGCCTTCGCCGACAGGAAAATGATGCATACTTAATATTTTTCGTTTCCATTTTGCCAGCGAATGAACAACTTCAAATTGTGATTGAGGAATAGCTTTAACTTTAACTTGAACGGCTTTTTCAGTTCCCGATAAATTGTCTTGTATCCCATCACCTACTTGACTTAATATGGGGGCTTGCACTTCAATAAGCGATAAGTTTTTTGCTAATTGTTCAGCAAAAAATTGTTTTACAAAACTGATACGTTGTTGTTGTTCTTTAAATGATATCGTCATGTTTACTCTTCAATTATTAGTTAATCCAGATAGCTAAATTAAACTAGAAAATAAAAATATGCAAGTTAGAACATATCGGCACTTTTTCAAAAATACTAAGCAAAATAGTTAACGAGTTTACTTTGGACTTTTCATCAATGATAGGAGCCGATATTAAATGTAAAAACTAAAAATTAAAACGCCTAATAAGACAAGATATTAGGCAATATTTTAATAACACCAGAAAAAGATAAATGGGTTAATTATTGATTAATATAGGTGGTAATAATATTCGCTAAATTTGGTTTTTGCCATTTTGCGGTCAGCACAAAATTAGGCACTTTAAATGGATATCGTTTATTTTCAGTAGTTGTAAATTCAAATTTGCTGTTAATCCAACCTTTTTTGAAGGTCATATTTGAAATTGATGTCATCGGTATTTGGAGAACATTATAGGTAAAATCTCCTGTTACAGTTAAACCTATTAAAATAATTTCATTGGAATCAAAATAAATAAGGTAATTTTTAATATCTAAAACAGCTAATTCCTGATAAAGTGCAAATTTCCAAAATTTTGGGTTGATACAACCATAAATTACTGATGAGCTGTTAAAATTGGGTAATTCAAATTTTTCAAATAATGCGTTAATGTTTTCTAACTTTAAGCCTTCGTTCATGTTAATATTCCTTATGTATCGAGAATTTATTTTTAGTTATTATTAAAAAAAATTATTTTTTAGTTTATATACTGTTTAATGTTGGTTCTAAGGATTTTCGTATTTTACTCTAATGAAATGTTTCATGATATTACAAAGTAGTGAAATAATTGTTTTATCTTCCGTTTTTCGTCATAGGTAATATTCTTTTTTTCAAAAAAATTTTGCAACGATTTTATAGCAAAAGTTTTAGATTCTGAATCTGTTTTAAAATCAGCTTCCATTTCGGCACAATATAACCCGTTTTTTTAAATTTATTATTTCACTTCTTTACCCATAGCCTGTAAATCAGCATGATACGATGAACGGACAAAGGGGCCACATGCGGCATGAGTAAATCCCATATTTAAGGCAATTTGTTTTAATTCATCAAATTCTGATGGTGATACATAACGCTCAACAGGAAGATGATATTTACTTGGTTGTAAATATTGCCCTAAGGTTAACATTGTCACACCATGACTACGTAAATCTTTTAAGACTTGAATAAGTTCTTCATTTGTTTCACCCAAACCAACCATTAAGCCCGATTTTGTTGGAATATCCGGATGTTTTTCTTTAAAGGCTTCTAATAACTTTAAAGAGCCTTCATAGCTAGCACCGGGGCGTATTTTTTTGTATAAACGAGGAATATTTTCAAGATTATGATTGAAAACATCGGGTGGGTTTTGACTTAAAACTTCGACAGCTTCATTTATGCAGCCTCGAAAGTCTGGTGTTAAGGTTTCGACTTTAATAGTCGGGCTTAATGCGCGAATCTCTTTTGTACATGCTGCAAAATGACTTGCACCACCATCTTTTAAGTCGTCTCGGTCAACCGAGGTAATAACCACATAGCGCAATCTCATCTCTTGAATCGTTTTAGCAAGTTTAATGGGTTCTTCATGGTCTGGTGGTAATGGTCTACCGTGCGCAACATCACAAAATGGGCAACGGCGTGTACATATATCACCTAAAATCATAAAAGTAGCCGTTCCGTGATTAAAACATTCCGCTAAATTTGGACAAGACGCTTCTTCACAAACCGAATGTAAACCATGTTTACGCATAGTATTTTTTATATGGGCAATATTATCACTGTTAGCGGATAATTTAATTCTCATCCATTCAGGTTTTTTTAAGGGGGCAGAATCTTCCACCGTAATAGTTGGAATTAAACGTGTTTTATCTGCATCACGGTATTTTGAGCTTCGGATTATTGGTTCATCATTTTGCATAATTTTATCTTATTGATTTTGTAACTGGCTAATAAAGTTATCCGTTAATTGTTGTTTAATAACTTTGCGATCGATTGAAGAGACATATTCTTTTAATTGTGTCATTTGCAATCCAGCATAGCCACAAGGATTAATATAAGTAAAGGGAGTGAGATCCATATCAATATTTAAAGCAAGTCCATGCAATGTGCAACCACGTTGAATGTGCAAACCAAGTGAACAGATTTTTTTTGTATCAATATAGACGCCAGGTGCATCAGGTTTGGCATAGGCTATGATATCATAATTAGCTAAAGTTTGTATGATACTGTTTTCCAGATAACTGACCATATCACGAATGCCAAGTTTTGCTCTTTTTAAGTCAAACAAAATATACATAATTTGCTGACCGGGAGCATGGTAGGTGATTTGTCCACCTCGATCAGTTTGTACGACAGGAATATTGGTTTGTTTAAGTAAGTGTTCAGGTTTACCCACTTTACCTTGAGTAAAAACAGCATTATGTTCGACAAGCCAAATTTGATCTGGCGATTGATTATCACGACGTTGAGTATACTCATGCATAGCTTGATACGTTTGCATGTAAGGTTGTAGGTTCAAATCTTTGATAATGATGTCTTTCTTAGTCATGCTTGTTTTTTTCAATCTCTACGTTGCATTGCTTTAAAATTTACATTTATATATCAGATTTTACTATAGCTTGACAACCTATGCTTGAACAAGGTATAACCATATAAATAATTCTTTAGTTTTTCACTTCTTAAAAACTCTTTTATATCAATAGAATATGTGTTCAAAGTTATATTTATTGGAATAGTTGATTAATTTGATAGGAATTAACATTCTTTTCTAAACTCAGGTTTACTTTACTTTTTTTGTGAAAATGGCAGACTGATATTAGTAAAGCTCCATAGTGCAGAATTGAAGCTAATATATTTAGTTATGCTTTTGTGATAGCTAAGGATAGCAAAAACTGCATTTTTTTTAACAAAAAAGAGGTTTTTATATGTCGGACATGCAAATGAATGATATCGATCCATTTGAAACGCAAGATTGGCTTAAAAGTATCGAGTCAATTATCCGTGAAGAAGGTATCGAACGTGCTCAGTACATTATCGAACAAATAGTCAACAAAGCGAGAGATGGTGGTGTTCCACTACTTTTCGGTTCTTCAACAAGTAATTATATCAATACCATTCCAGTAGAAGAACAACCTGCTTATCCAGGGGACTGGGAGATTGAAAGGCGCATTCGTTCAATTGTTCGTTGGAATGCTATCATGATGGTATTACGAGCATCTAAAAAGGATTTAGAGCTTGGCGGTCATATGGCTTCATTCCAATCGGCAGCCACTTTTTATGAAGTCTGTTTTAACCACTTCTTCCGTGCACGTAATGATAAAGATGGTGGTGACTTGGTCTACTTCCAAGGTCATATTTCACCGGGTATCTATTCTCGTGCTTTCATCGAAGGACGTTTGACTGAAGAACAATTAGATAATTTCCGTCAAGAAATTCATGGTAAAGGTTTACCATCTTATCCGCACCCTAAATTGTTACCAGAATTTTGGCAATTCCCAACCGTATCAATGGGATTAGGGCCGGTAAGTGCTATTTATCAAGCTCGCTTCTTAAAATATTTAAATCATCGTGGACTAAAAGATACCTCTGAACAAACTGTGTACGCTTTCTTAGGTGATGGTGAAATGGATGAGCCAGAATCTAAAGGTGCAATTACGGTGGCAACCCGTGAAAAACTGGATAATCTAGTATTTGTTGTCAACTGTAACTTACAAAGACTTGATGGCCCAGTTACCGGTAATGGTAAGATTATCAACGAACTTGAAGGGATTTTTGCTGGCGCAGGTTGGAATGTTATTAAAGTGCTTTGGGGTGATCGTTGGGATAAATTATTACAAAAAGATAAATCAGGTAAATTGATTCGTTTAATGAACGAAACCCTTGACGGTGACTATCAAACTTTCAAATCAAAAGATGGTGCTTATGTGCGTGAGCATTTCTTTGGTAAATATCCTGAAACGGCTGAATTAGTAAAAGACATGAGCGATGAAGAAATTTTCAGACTCAACCGTGGTGGTCAAGATCCAGAGAAGATGTTTGCTGCCTTTAGTCGTGCTAAAGAGACTAAAGATCGTCCTACCGTGATATTAGCACATACTATCAAAGGCTATGGTATGGGTGAAGCCGCTGAAGGTAAAAATATTGCTCACCAAGTGAAAAAAATGAATATGGACGGCGTTCGTCATGTTCGTGATTTCTTTAACATCCCGGTTAATGATGAATCACTTGAAAAATTACCTTACATTAAATTTGAAGAACATACACCAGAATATAAATATATTCATGAACGTCGCCAAGCATTACATGGTTATGTACCTTCACGATTAACTAAATTCTCAGGCACAGTGTCAATTCCACCGTTAAGTGAATTTGCACCACTTCTTGAAGAACAATCAAAAGAAATTTCGACCACTATTGCTTTTGTTCGTGCGCTTAACATCATGCTTAAAGATAAAGATCTTGCACCACGTTTAGTGCCAATTTTAGCAGATGAAGCAAGAACATTTGGTATGGAAGGTTTATTCCGTCAAATTGGTATTTATAATCCACATGGTCAACAATATACGCCACAAGACAAAGAACAAGTGGCTTATTATCGTGAAGACGAAAAAGGGCAAATTCTACAAGAAGGTATTAATGAATGTGGTGCAACCGCTTCATGGCTTGCAGCCGCAACATCTTACAGTACCAACGACTTGCCAATGATTCCATTTTATATTTACTACTCAATGTTTGGTTTCCAACGTATCGGTGACTTAATGTGGGCTGCTGGGGATCAACAAGCACGTGGATTTATGATTGGTGGGACTTCAGGACGAACAACGTTAAATGGTGAAGGTCTACAACACCAAGACGGTCACAGTCATATTCAATCTTTAACTATTCCTAACTGTATTTCATATGATCCAGCTTACGCTTATGAAGTAGCAGTAATTATGCAAGATGGCTTACGCCGTATGTATGGTGAGCAAGAAAATGTTTACTATTACATTACCACATTGAATGAAAACTATGCACAACCTGCAATGCCAGAAGGTGTTGAAGACGGTATTCGTCGTGGTATCTATAAACTCGATACGGTTAAAGGTAAAAAAGGTAGTCCAACTGTTCAATTATTAGGTTCAGGGGCAATTTTACGTCATGTTCGTGAAGCGGCAGAAATTTTGGCTAAAGATTACGGCATTGGATCCGATGTATATAGTGTTACTTCGTTCACTGAATTGGCTCGTGAAGGTCAAGATTGTGAGCGTTATAACATGTTACATCCAAGTGAAAAACCAAAAGTACCTTATGTAACACAAATTATGAATAATAACCCAGCCGTGGTTTCAACAGACTATATGAAACTGTTTGCTGAGCAAATCCGTGCCTTTGTACCAGCTGAAAGTTACAGAGTACTGGGTACTGATGGTTTTGGTCGCAGTGATAGCCGTGAAAACTTACGCCATCATTTTGAAGTGGATGCATCTTATGTTGTTGTTGCAGCATTAGGTGAGCTTGCTAAACGTGGTGATATTAAAGCCAGCGTTGTTGATGAAGCGATTAAAAAGTTTGAAATCAATGCTGACAAATTAAACCCACGTATTGCATAAGAGGTAACCAACATGAGTATTGAAATTAAATTACCTGACATTGGCAGTGATGAAGTCGAAGTCACCGAAATCCTTGTAAAAGTGGGAGACAAGGTAGAAGTCGATCAATCATTATTAACGGTTGAAGGCGATAAAGCCTCAATGGAAATCCCTGCGCCACAAGCAGGGATCGTAAAATCTATCTCAGTCAAAGTCGGCGATAAAGTTAAAACTGGTGTCGATATTATGGTATTTGATACCGAGAATGGCGCAGAATCTGCGCCAGCTCAAGCAGAGTCTGCCCCGAAAGTCGATGTTGCTCCAGCGGCTGCAACCGTAAGTCAAACAGTCGATGTTAATGTGCCAGATATTGGCGGTGACGAAGTCGAAGTGACCGAAATTTTAGTGAAAGTCGGTGATACTATATCGGTAGATGATTCACTTATTACTGTTGAAGGCGATAAAGCCTCAATGGAAATACCTGCCTCTATCGCAGGTGTGGTTAAAACGATAACAGTTAAAGTTGGCGATAAAGTGAAGACAGGTTCCAAAATTATGGAATTTGAAACGGCATCCAGCAGTGCGCCAGCTAACGCTGCAACTGCAACGCCAGCGCCGACAGCACCAGAAAAATCAGCTTCAGTTGCTGCACCGGTGAGTAATGTTTCTACTCCTGCTGCAACGGCTTCTACAACGGCAAGTAATGATTTTGTTGAAAATGATGCATATGCACATGCAACACCTTCTGTTCGTCGTTTAGCGCGTGAATTTGGCGTGAATCTGGCTAAAGTATCACCAACAGGGCCTAAAAACCGAATCCTACGTGAAGATATTCAAGCTTACGTTAAAAATGCGGTGAAACAAGTTGAGAGTGGTACAGCAGGCGGAGCATTACCGGGATTATTACCATGGCCGAAAGTTGATTTTAGCAAATTTGGTGAAACTGAAACTTTACCATTAACTAAAATCCAAAAAGTGTCAGGAGCAAATTTACATCGTAACTGGGTCATGATTCCTCATGTTACTGAATTTGACGAAACCGATATTACGGATTTAGAAGCATTCCGTAAACAACAAAATGCCGAAGCAGAGAAGAAAAAACTTGATCTTAAAATCACGCCATTAGTGTTTATTATGAAAGCGGTGGCAAGTGCATTAACTGCTTATCCACGTTTTAATAGTTCATTATCGGAAGATGCGCAAACCTTGATTATCAAAAAATACATCAATATTGGTGTCGCAGTTGATACGCCAAACGGTTTAGTCGTACCGGTATTTAAAGATGTCAATAAAAAAGGCATCGTTGAGTTATCTCGTGAACTTGCCGAAATCTCGAAAAAAGCTCGTGAAGGTAAATTAACCGGTGCGGATATGCAGGGCGGATGTTTTACAATTTCAAGTTTAGGTGGTATTGGTACAACTTCATTTACCCCAATTGTGAATGCACCTGAAGTCGGTATTTTAGGGGTGTCACGCTCAAGTATGAAACCTGTATGGAATGGTAAAGAGTTTACGCCACGTTTAATGTTACCTTTATCTCTGTCATTTGATCATCGTGTGATTGATGGTGCAGACGGTGCACGCTTCTTAAGCCATATTGTTAACGTCTTATCTGACTTACGTCGATTAGTGATGTAGTTTAGGAGAATAAATTATGAGTCAAGAAGTTAAAACACAAGTGGTGGTTTTAGGTGCTGGTCCAGCAGGTTATTCTGCTGCGTTCCGTGCCGCCGATCTTGGATTAGACGTAACGTTAGTTGAACGCTATTCTACATTGGGTGGCGTATGCTTAAATGTGGGATGTATTCCTTCTAAAGCACTTTTGCATGTAGCTAAAGTCATGGACGAAGCCAAATCACTGACAGAACATGGAATTCATTTTGGTACACCTAAACTTGAACTGGATAAAGTTCGAGGTTGGAAAGAGAAGGTCATTAATCAGTTAACTAATGGATTAGCAGGTATGGCTAAAATGCGTAAAGTCAATGTTATTCAGGGCGAAGCGCAATTTACCGGTAGTCATACTATGGATGTGACATCTGCAAAAGGTATTACTAAAATTACGTTTGATAATGCTATTATTGCAGCTGGGTCTCGACCAATTAAATTACCTTTTATTCCGCATGATGATCCTCGTATTTGGGATTCCACAGATGCGCTTGCTTTGACAACCATTCCTAAAAAATTATTATTAATGGGTGGGGGAATTATTGGGCTTGAAATGGGCACGGTTTATCATGCCTTAGGTTCAGAAGTTGATGTGGTTGAAATGTTTGATCAGGTCATTCCTGCTGCTGATAAAGATGTGATCAAAGTCTTTATAAAACAGATTCAGGATAAATTCACCTTACGTCTTGAAACAAAAGTAACGACGGTTGAAGCAAAACATGATGCGATTTACGTCACTATGGAGAAAAAAGACGGAACCACTGAAACACACACTTATGATGCCGTATTAGTGGCAATTGGACGTTCGCCAAATGGAAAACTAATTAGTGCTGAAAAAGCCGGCGTGAACGTTACTGATCGTGGTTTTATTGAAGTCGATAAACAAATGCGCACCAATGTTCCACATATCTATGCTATAGGTGATATTGTTGGTCAACCAATGCTTGCGCACAAGGGCGTTCACGAAGGACATGTGGCTGCTGAAGTGATTGCGGGCAAAAAACACTATTTTGATCCAAAAACGATTCCTTCTATTGCTTATACTGAGCCAGAGGTTGCTTGGGTTGGTTTAACCGAAAAAGAAGCGAAAGAAAAGGGTATCGATTATGAAGTGTCTATCTTCCCATGGGCAGCATCTGGGCGAGCTATCGCATCGGATTGTTCACAAGGGATGACTAAGCTGATCTTCAATAAAGCAGATAATCGCCTTTTAGGTGGCGCAGTCGTTGGTGCTAATGGCGGTGAATTGCTTGGAGAGATTACCCTTGCGGTTGAAATGGGGTGTGATGCCGAAGATATAGCCTTAACTATTCATGCGCATCCAACACTTCATGAATCAATTGGACTTGCTGCTGAAATTTATGAAGGAACGGTAACTGATTTACCGAATCCGAAAGCAGTAAAAAAATAGTTTATATTCAGTCATTCTATCTATCTTAAAATTTATGCCGTCAATGATTGACGGCTTTTTTTTAATCACTCACTTTTGCAAAACATCCTTTCCCACTATAACTATAATATTTGGCATGATACGCAATAAACACCGATTCCCCTTTATTTAAAGTGAGTACTTCATGTTTTGTTGTTAATGTAATAGCACCATCTACACAAAATAGGATTTGAGGGCTGTTGACTTTTTCTTTTCTTAATTGAAGATCACTTTGAATGATTTCAAATTTAAAATCATTAACGGGAACAGGAAAATCAATTTTATTATGATTAATTAACGGATTAATTAGCAGTTCACTAGCATCAGTACTGCTAAAGTTCGTATTCGCTATTAATGCGTCAATATCAATAAACTTATGGGTTAAACCTGCTCTTAAAACATTATCTGAATTTGCCATCACTTCAAAACCGGTTCCCGATAAATAACAATGCGGTGTTTGGGCATGTAAAAACATCGCTTGAGATGGCTTGAGTTCAATCACATTTAAAATTAAAGGCATAAACAAACCAATATCGTTAGGATAATCTTTTACCAGTGTATGAATGGTTAAAAAAGGCTCTTGATTGAAACTTCTAGTACAGGCTAATAATTGATGAATAGCTTGTAATTTTTGGTCTGGTGAAAGATTCAACAAGAATTGAAAAAAGTGTTTCAGTTGTTTTGGATAAGGATTATTTTGTAATTGTGCTAATTCATGGTTAAAGATAGGGATAGTTATTTGCGAAAAAAATGATAATATTTGCTCAATCGGTCGAAACGAATTCATGGCTTTAAATGGCGTGAGTGCATACAATAATTCTGGTTTATGATTGGGATCTTTAAAATTTCGGTTTGGTGAATGAAGATCGATACCTAATTTATTTTCTTTTCAAAACCTTTTTTTGCATCAGCTTTAGTCGGATGAACCTGAATTGAAAGGGGTTTATTTGCTGCGAGTACTTTGAATAAATAGGGAAGAGTACCGAAAAGTTGATAAGTATTTTTACCCAAAATCTGCAATGGGTTTTGATTGATAAGCGCATTAAGATTTATCTTTTCGCCATTTAAACCGATAATCTTTGAACAACCCAGAGGATGTATACCCATCCATATTTCAGCCATCGGCTTTTGGCTTGGGTTTTTAATACCAAATAAAGTCGTAATACTATCGATACTTCCCCAATCATAATCTTTAATACAATTTTCAAGTTTCCATATCGTTTGCTTCATATTATCAACCTGTAAAAGAGTGAATGTGATGCGAATATTGATATTTAAGCTTATTCCTTCTTAATAAACGTTATTTAACAGTAAAATCTGTGCTTTAAACCGATCATTTAGCATATTTTTAGTTATCTTTTCCTGTATTCATAAAAAGCGTTGAATAAAGTAAAGACCTTTTAACAAAGTAATCAATCAACTGAATTATAGTAACGTCTAAGCAAATTTTTGAAAAGATTAAAAAGTGATTTTTGTGAAATGAATAACACTTTTTGAATGTCTGTGTTTAAAATAAAATTCTGAGATATTTCACAGTATTATTAATAGTTGCAAGGATGAAAAAGTAGGGAAACTGTATTTTAAAGGCGATTAAGTATATAATGCCCCGCAAATTCATTTATTCACGATTAAAAATAGACTTTTATATGAAACCCTCAATTATCAGTAAGTTAGAAACTTTGCAAGAGCGCTACGAAGAGGTTCAAGCGTTATTGTCTGATGCCTCGGTGATTGCCGATCAAAATCGATTCCGTACTCTTTCTAAAGAATATGCACAATTAACGGGTGTGGTGAAATGTTTTACAAGTTGGAAGCAGACTCAAGAAGATATTGAAACTGCTAAAATGATGCTTGCCGATCCTGAAATGAGTGAAATGGCTCAAGAAGAGTTAAATGAAGCGTTAAACCGTATCGAAGAGCAAGAAAAGCAGTTACAAGTTTTATTATTACCTAAAGATCCCAATGATGATTATAACTGCTTTGTTGAAGTTCGAGCTGGAACAGGTGGAGATGAAGCAGCAATATTCGCTGGCGATCTTGCAAGAATGTATACAAGATATGCAGAATCCCGTCATTGGCGAGTTGAAATTATGAGTGCCAATGAGGGTGAGCATGGTGGCTATAAAGAAGTGATTATGTTAGTCAGTGGCGACGGCGTTTATGGTAACTTAAAATTTGAATCGGGTGGTCATCGTGTGCAGCGTGTACCTGAAACAGAATCGCAAGGTCGTATTCATACATCTGCATGTACGGTAGCGGTGTTACCTGAAATTCCAGAAGCAGAAATGCCTGAAATTAATCCCGCTGACTTAAAAATTGACACTTATCGTTCGTCTGGGGCAGGGGGTCAGCACGTTAATACAACCGATTCAGCTATTCGTATTACGCATATTCCAACAGGAATTGTGGTTGAATGTCAGGATGAACGTTCTCAACATAAAAATAAAGCTAAAGCGATGTCGGTGTTAGCAGCACGAATCCAAGACGCTGAAACCCGAAAACGCCAACAAGAAGAGGCGTCGACCAGACGTAACCTTTTAGGTACTGGTGATCGTTCAGATCGTATTCGAACCTATAACTATCCACAAGGACGAGTAACAGATCATCGTATCAATTTGACGATTTATCGCTTAGATGAAGTTATGGAAGGCAAGTTAGAAATGTTAATTGATCCAATTGTACAAGAATATCAGGCAGACCAGCTTGCTGCATTATCGGAACAAGATGAATGACTTATTTAGAGTGGCTTAAATATGCATCTCAAACCTTAAGTGAAAGTGAAAGTCCCAAGCGTGATGCGGAAATACTATTGAGTTTTGTGACGCACAAAACGCGAACATTTTTAATGGCGTTTAGTGAAACTTCATTATCAGACGATGAGTTAACGCGCCTCAATGCATATTTAGCTCGTCGGCAAGCGGGTGAACCGATTGCTTACATTACCGGTGAAAAAGAGTTTTGGTCTTTAAAATTTAATGTGTCGGACTGTACCTTGATTCCAAGACCAGATACCGAAAAATTAGTTGAGCTGGGATTAGAATACCTACCTAAAATTCCCTGTGAAGTTTTAGATCTTGGAACAGGTACAGGAGCCATAGCCATTGCTATGGCAACAGAGCGCCGAGACTGTCTTTTTACTGCTGTTGAAAAAAATCGAGATGCGCTAATATTAGCTCAACAAAATGCGACACAAATCGGTGTAAATAATGTTTATTTTTTACAAGGTGATTGGTATAAACCACTAAAAACCCGTAAATTTTCGATGATAACATCCAACCCGCCTTATATTGAGCCAACAGATATTCATCTATCTCAAGGTGACGTTCGTTATGAGCCAAGAACAGCACTTGTGTCAGACGACGATGGACTTGCGGATATAAAGTTAATTGTCAAAGGGGCTACCAAACATCTGAATCAATATGGTTGGTTACTAATCGAGCATGGTTGGAAGCAAGGCTCTGCAGTACAAACGATTTTCAAACAACATGGATTTCAATTAGTTGAAACCTTCACAGACTATAGTGGCAATGATCGAGTGACGCTTGGTCGTTGGTTCAAACCTTAACTAGGAAACAATTTATGATGAAGCAAAAACAAGTAAAAGTCAGGGATATTACGGTCGCAAATGATCTTCCATTTGTGTTATTTGGTGGTATGAATGTGCTTGAATCACGTGATTTGGCAATGAAAATTTGTGAGCACTTTGTGACGGTCACGGATAAACTCAACATCCCTTATATTTTCAAAGCTTCGTTTGATAAAGCGAATCGTTCTTCTGTTCATTCCTATCGTGGCCCTGGTTTGGAAGAAGGTATGAAAATTTTTCAAGAATTAAAACAACAATTTGGCGTAAAAATCATTACTGATGTTCATACCGAACAACAGTGTCAACCCGTTGCCGATGTTGTTGACGTTATTCAACTACCGGCTTTTTTAGCCAGACAAACCGATCTCGTTGTGGCAATGGCGAAGACAGGTGCCGTCATTAACGTTAAAAAACCACAATTTGTTAGTCCCGGACAAATGGGCAATATAGTTGAAAAATTTGAGGAAGCAGGCAATGATCAAATCATTCTTTGTGATCGTGGTAGCTGCTTTGGTTATGATAATTTAGTGGTTGATATGCTTGGCTTTAATATCATGAAAAAAGCCAGCCATGGTTCACCGGTAATTTTTGATGTCACTCATGCCTTACAATGTCGTGATCCTATGGGAGCAGCATCTGGTGGACGTCGTGGACAAGTGACCGAACTTGCTCGTGCAGGCATGGCAGTGGGTATAGCAGGGCTATTTTTAGAATCACATCCTGATCCAAGTCATGCAAAATGTGATGGACCTTCAGCACTTCCCTTAGCTAAACTTGAGCCATTTTTAAAACAGATGAAAGCTATTGATGAGTTAGTAAAAAGTTTTGATGAAATTAATACTGAAAATTAAAATTGATTGATGTGATTAAATCCCTATTAATAAATTAAATTTTATCAATAGGGTTTAATCTCAGTATTGGTAATAAGAATTTTTTGATTTTTCTTTTTTCTCTCCCTATATTTTCATTTCTGACAAGCAAATTTATTTAAACATAGGATTTATACATCTGAATGCGTTAAGCGATCGTCTGGGTTAGTTGAAAACTCTATTAATCTTTTCTTATTTTTTAATATAAAAAAAGTTGTGATATTTATCGAAAAATTAGAAAAAAAAAGGGGTATTTTGGTGATTCGGATCACGATTTAACAACATTTAATTTGATAACCAAAATATGTTTATGCATTATGAAAACACCTTATTCACAGGAGTTTTAGATTAATTTAGTAAATTTAACCAATTGTTTGTACAGAAGATTGACATTAATTTTGTCGTATTTTATTGATTTTAGGTAGAAAATGATTTTTTGATCCATAAAGATAAGTTGTTAACGGACTAATCTGATCGTTGATTTAAAAAAGTCATTTCAAGGAAGCAGATATGAATTTTTATAACCCCCTATTGACCACTCGTTCACTCAGTCGTATCACTAAGCTCATTTTGTCTTGCTCCATTTTAATCAGTGCGTTGCCTGCACAAGCAGAATATACCCATCCCTTTGTTGAGGATGCTTCATTAACCGGTAATGTCTTTTTTTGGAATCGTGATCGGGAAAGAAAGAATGTCACTCAACATAAATATGAGAAAAACCTAAGGCATACTTCTTTCAATACCAATCTGGATTTTAAAACAGGTTATATAGCCGATATGTTTGCTTTAGAATTGGGCGGCTATGGTGCTTGGGAAGTCAGTAATGGTGGTAATGGTCATCCTAATGAAATCGGTTTTAGTGGTGCCAATAATCGTTGGGACGAAAATTGGAAAAAAGATATTAGTGGTCTTAGTTTCTATAAAGCCCAAATGAACTTCAAACTTGATGAACTATTTTGGCTCAAAGCGGGGTATATTCAACCGTCAGGACAAACGTTGCTTGCTCCACACTGGAGTTTATTACCAGGCACTTATCGAGGCGTTGAATTTGGTACAAAGCTTGATTTTGACTCTGCGGGGGTGTTATCTATGTCCTATATGTGGGCAGATAAATATAAAGCACCTTGGTATAAACGACTTTATGAATTTAGACAATGGCAAAAAGGAAGAAAGATCGATTACTTACATTCTGCTGGTTTGAAGTATGATTTTAAAAATAATGTCGTGCTAGAAGGCGCATTTGGTCAATCCCATAACTATATGAATCAGTTTTTTGGTAAAGCGTCTTATCAATTAGATATTTTGGATAACCCGTTAACAATGAGTTATCAATTTTATGGTGCGAAAGATCAGTCTCATAAGGGAGCTAAAGTATATGATGGTTTAGCATGGTTACAAGCTGCGACGTTAGGTTATCAAATGGGGCCAGTAGGGTTACGTCTTGAAGGTGTAGCAGTTAAAGCAGAAGGTGAACAAGGATTCTTTTTACAACGAATGACGCCTGATTATGCTTCCTCAAATGGTCGTTTAGATGTCTGGTGGAATTCACGTTCAGATTTTAATGCCAATGGTGAAAAAGCATTATTTGCAGAAGTTACCTATGATTTAAGTCATCTATCACACTATTTATCTGGTTGGAGAACTGGCGCTTCGTATGCTTATGGCTGGGATGCTAAACCAAGTACTAATAAAGATTTTGACCAAAAAAGACGGTTGATTGAATCAGCGTATAACTTCGATTTAGGTTATACCGTACCACAAGGTTTTGCTAAAAACACCTCTTTCCAGTTACATTATACCAAATATAATAACCACTCAAAAATACCAAGCTGGAGTGAAGGTTATGGCAATATTTTCCAAGATGAACGAGATATCAAATTTATTGTTACCGTTCCATTCACTATATTTAATGCAAAACAAAAATAGGTAATAAAATAATGAAAAAGCTTAAAACTGCAATACTTGCAACCTCGATAGCCTCTTTATTAAGTGTAGGCGTTACACAATCAGCTTATGCAAATCAAAAGACAGTTGATGTAATGAGTGCTCAACTTAATGTTAAATATACTGTTAATGATAATCAGGCAAATGATCATGGTATCAATTGTGCTACTTTAGGTGCGGATTGGGCTGCATGTAATAAAGTGACTATTTCGTTAACAAATAAAGGTTCAGCAATTAATGATAAAGATTGGGCAATTTATTTTAGTAGTATTCGTATGATTTTGTCGGTTGACAATGAGCAGTTTAAAATTACACACCTAACAGGTGATCTTCATAAAATTGAGCCGACGGATAAATTTGTTGGTTTTCCTGCTAAAGGCACTATCGAAATTCCTATGATTGGTGAATATTGGATCTTGAGCGAAAGTGATATTATGCCTCGTTGGTATGTGACATCGACCAATGCAACCCCTAAAATTATAGCAAATACCAATACAGATTCTGATAATTTATCGGCATTTGTGTCGCCAATTAATCAACACTGGAAAAGAACGGCTGATGATCATAATATTTTAATGACACCCGTCAATCGTTTTCAAAATAATGCCGATATTGAAAACTTATCGGCAGAAGCATTACGTGGGCAAATCTTGCCAACACCAAGTAAAATATCCATTGGAAATGAAGATATAACGCTCGATTCGCAAGGGGTAAATTTAGTTTTAAATGGATTAAATCAAGACAGTTTAGCCGTCATACAGACTGAATTTAAAGCATTAAATATCCCGATTACTCAACAAGGCTTTAAAATACAAGCAACAATCGAACCTGAACAATTTTCCCAAAAGCAAGCAGGGGCTTATCAATTAGTAATCAACAAAGACAAAGCAATCATTACAGCTTATGATGAGACTGGAATTTTTTACGCGATCCAATCCATTTTATCGACAATTTATGTCGATCATTCTCATACCATTCCAACACTTAATGTCATTGACTCGCCTCGATTTGAATATCGTGGTGTCATGCTTGATATTGGCCGTAATTTTAAATCTAAACAGGCCATTTTGCGTTTATTAGATCAAATGGCAAAATATAAAATGAATAAATTTCATTTTCATTTAAGTGATGATGAAGGTTGGCGAATTGAGATCCCAGGATTACCAGAACTCACCGAAATTGGTAGTAAACGTTGCCATGATCTTACTGAACAAACTTGTTTACTTCCTCAATTAGGATCTGGTCCTGATAGTAATACATCTGTCTCGGGATATTTAAGTCGTCAAGACTATATTGAAATTATTAAATACGCTAAAGCACGGTTTATTGAGGTCATCCCAGAGATTGATATGCCTGCTCATGCTAGAGCGGCGATTGTCTCTATGGAAGCACGTTATAACCGTTTAATGAAAGAAGGCAAAGCACAGCAAGCGAACGAATTCCGTTTAGTTGACCCAACGGATACTTCTAACACGACAACTGTTCAATTTTATAATCGATTAAGTTATTTAAACCCTTGTCTTGACTCGTCTAAACGGTTTGTAAATAAGATTATTGATGAAATAGCTAGCATGCACATCGAGGCAGGCCAACCTTTGACAACTTGGCATTTTGGTGGTGATGAAGCTAAAAATATCCATTTAGGATCTGGCTACCAAGATTTACAGCTTAAAGAAAAAGTTGCTTTTAAAGGTATTATCGATCAAAGCAATGAAGACCATCCATGGGCTAAATCACAAGCATGCCAAGCTTTTATATCTAAGGGTATTGTCAAACAAATTGAACATCTACCAAGTTATTTTGCTGAGCAGGTTAGTACTATCATTAAGGAACATGGTATTGACCATATGCAGGCTTGGCAAGACGGCATGAAACATGCCGACAGTGCTAAATCTTTTGCTGTTGATAAAGTCACGGTGAACTTTTGGGATACTCTTTATTGGGGTGGGGCTGACTCAGTCAATGAATGGGCAAATAAAGGCTATCAAGTCATTATTTCGAATCCGGATTATGTCTATTTAGATATGCCATACGAAGTCAATCCTAAAGAAAGCGGTTATTATTGGGCTACACGTTACAATGATGAACGTAAAATATTTACTTTTGCGCCTGATAACTTACCTCAAAATGCTGAAACGTCGTTAGACCGCGACGGCAATCCATTCACCGCTAAAGGTACACTTAATTGGTCGGGCGCTTACGGATTATCTGCGCAAATTTGGACAGAAGATATTCGTAGCGATAATAAAATGGAATATATGGCATTTCCTCGTTTGCTAGCGGTGGCAGAAAGAGCGTGGCACCAAGCCGATTGGGAACTTAGTTATCAAAAAGATCGTGAATTCATACAAGGGAAAACACAGTATGTGGATCAACAAAAATTACGGCAAGATTGGGTACGTTTTGCTAACTTAGTTGGTCAGCGAGAATTAGCGAAATTGGATTTAATGGGAATAGATTATCGATTACCTATCCCAGGGGCTAAAATTGAGAACAATCAGCTCAATGCTAATATTGTTTTTCCGGGATTAATTATAGAATATTCGACGGATAATGGTAAAAATTGGCATCGCTATACTGATCCCGTGACAATTAAAAAAGGTGATGTTGTATCAGTACGTAGTCTTTCAGCTGATCGAAAAAGAATAAGTCGTATTGAGCAAGTTAACGAGTAATCGAAACAGTTTACCATTTTTATCCAATCACCATTGGATAAGAATGGTAAATAATTAGTTCAATGTTTCTAGGCTATTAGTGTAACGTTTCATTATCAAAGACGCTATCATCTAAAATATCGTCACTTCCGTCTTCAAAATAAGTGCCCCAACCGTCATAATTCACATTAAATTGGTGCGCCAACGTCATAATTTGGGCAATTTGTGCATTGATTAAATCAGCACTGAGGGGGCTTTCAGCGATGATATCAAAACCAATAATAACGTTACCAGAATCATCGACATCTTCATCAGGATCTGTTGCTTCATAACCTAATTTATAGGCTTCTACTGCAACTTTTTCAAGTTTATCAAAGTTTTCTGAAGAAATATGATGTTCTATCAAATACAGCGCATGGGGATCACTCCCATCTTCTAAAAGTTCATCAATAATTGATTGAGTATCTTGTTGGGCAAGCAGAATTTGATCTTTCATAATATACCTTTTAGTGGTCACGCAAATTGTGTGGTATATTACACGTTTAAAAATAATTTTCGAGAAAAAAGTGATCGTAGATTTGCATTCTCATACTATAGCCTCTGATGGTGTTCTATCACCAAGCGAGCTGGTTAAACGTGCTGTCGATAACCAAATTGACATATTAGCGATAACGGATCACGATACCATAAAAGGAATTCCCGAAGCGCAAAAGTTGATCTTAACTGAAAATCTTCCGGTTAAACTGGTGAGTGGAGTTGAAATATCAACCGCTTGGAAAAATAATGAAATTCATATTGTTGGATTGAATATTGATATTGAGAATCAACAATTATTAACATTGCTTCAAGCTCAAGAACAAGGTCGGATTGATCGCGCAATGGCAATTAGCTATAAATTGGGCAAGTTACATATTGATGATGCTTATGAACAAGCAAAGACTTTTTCAAAGGGGGATATTGTGTCTCGTGCACACTTTGCTCGATTTCTTGTTGCTCAAGGTTTGGTCAAAGATGTGAAAACGGCATTTAAAAAATATCTTGGAAAAAGTGGATATGCTTATGTACCAGCAAAATGGTGTAGTATTGAAGAGGCAATAACGGCGATTCATGTGGCAGGTGGACTTGCAGTATTAGCGCATCCGACTCGTTATGATTTAACTGGCACTAAATTAAAATTATTAATTAATGATTTCAAAACTTGGGGTGGTGATGCTATTGAAGTTTCGCAAAGCCGACAAACACAAGATGACTTACAGCGATTAGCTAAATTAGCCAACGAATTTGAACTGCTTGCTTCGCAAGGTTCGGATTTTCATGATCTGGTTAACTATTTAGATTTAGGAAAAACGCCCCCTTTGCCAGGCAGTGTCACACCGATTTGGCATAATTGGAAACTAAATTAATATGGACTAAAATTGCTTTAAGTTAACATGCTATCAACCTTCATGATAGCCAATCTGACATTGTAAAAAGTGTTTTAAATTTAATATTAATATAGAAGAACATTATGAGCCAAACTTTTTATATTCATCCGGACAATCCTCAAAATCGATTATTAGAACAAGTTGTTAAAATCTTAAAAGAGGGTGGCGTTATCGCTTTTCCTACTGATTCCGGTTATTCATTAGGTTGCTTGCTTGATAATAAAAATGGTGTTGAGCGTATTTGTAAAATACGACAGCTTGATAAATATCATAATTTTACGTTGATGTGTCGAGATTTATCGGAATTATCTTCCTATGCAATGGTCGATAATATTATGTTTCGACTGTTAAAAAATAATACGCCCGGTAAATACGTTTTTATTCTACCTGCAAGTAAAGAAGTACCACGTCGCTTGATGAATGACAAGCGAAAAACCATAGGGTTGCGTATACCGGACAACAAAATTGATTTAGCGTTACTGGATTTATTAGGGCAACCATTGATGACCACAACGTTAATTTTACCAAATGAAGAGGAAGCGCAATCCGATCCGGATGAAATTGAGGATAGAATTGGACATCTACTTGATGCTGTTGTCCATGGTGGTTATATAGGTCAACAACCTACAACCGTTATTGATTTAACAAATGATTACCCTGATATTATTCGTCAAGGAAGTGGTGATATAAAACCTTTTGAATCGTGATCAAATATTTCAAGAGCTCACTATTAAAAGCATCTGGATTATTTAATCATGGTAGCTATTTATTATGTGTTTTTGAAATATTGAAGTTCAAATTATGGATAATCTAAAGATTTTGTTTGGTAAACACTATCCATTTTTAAGTTAGTCAAGCTGAGCACTATCGTATTAATTGTAATGCTAGTAAAGCAATATGAGTAAATCGTCGTTTTTCACAAAACGAACAAAGATATAGTTAATCTGATACCTGTGAAGGTAGCGAGGAAAATATGAAAAAAGTAAATGACAATACTGAAAAGTTGCAAAAAGTGTTAGCTAATTTAGGTAATGGCTCACGTCGTGAAATTGAGGCGATGATAGCCGCAGGAAAAATTAGCGTTGACGGAAAAATTGCAACATTAGGTGATAGGGTTGATGTAAATGCTAACCCTAAAATTCGAATTAATGGACACTTAGTTCAGCTAAGAAGTAAAGAAAAAACGGTTTGTCGTGTATTAGCCTATTACAAACCTGAAGGGGAAATCTGTTCGCGAAGCGATCCACAAGGGCGAGCAACGGTTTTTGCTCGATTACCGCGTTTAAAAAATGCCCGTTGGATTAATATTGGACGATTGGATATTAATACTTCCGGTTTACTCCTTTTTACCACAGATGGTGAATTGGCTAATCGATTAATGCATCCTCGTCATGAAATAGAACGTGAATATGCGGTACGTGTATTTGGAAATGTGACTGATCAGCAAGTTAATCAATTACGCAAAGGGGTGCAACTTGAAGATGGCCCAGCTTCTTTTAAATCTGTAAAAGCGCAAGGTGGTGATGGTTTAAATCAGTGGTTTAATGTCGTCATAACTGAAGGGCGTAACCGTGAAGTGCGACGAATGTGGGAAGCGATTGATGTACAAGTAAGCCGTTTGCTGCGTATTCGTTATGGCAATATAACCTTGCCTAAAGGTTTATCACGAGGAACTTGGATGGAGTTAAGTATTGATTCGGTTAATTATCTACGTGATATTGTCGGATTAGCAAAAGAATCCAAATCATTCATTGACGCCAAAACGGATAAACGTAGTTTCAGACCAAAAAGAACTAAACTTAACAACTTGTCAAAATCATCAAGACAAGCCACAGCCAAAAAACCAACACGAATCTAAAAACTAAATCACATCCTCAATAAAAAACATCAATTTATTGGGGATATGATGACATCTATCCAATTTTTCTTACATAAACAGTAAACCACTTATCATTAACTTCACTGATTAAGTTGATAAACTTAATTTTAATTTATAAATTATTTGGTCACTCAATTGTGGTTTAGACCTTGTTATTGTTGTTGTAGATTTTCCAAATTTAGACTTAAATAACTTGAAATTAACAAATATAAATAAAGTAAAATGACTACGAAAACATTAAGCGTCAAATGTTCACAATGAAGGTGTATTAAGCATATTTCATTAAGCTATATACAACTACCTATAAAAATAAACAATAAAAAATCTTTTTCGTACATTCATAATTAAAAGCCGACATAACGTCGGCTTTTTTGTTTCAATTACTTAATGGCATTAGCAACAATTTGTTGTGCTTCTTCTTGAAGTAAAGCTAAATGCTGATTGCTGATAAA
This sequence comes from Gilliamella sp. CG16, assembly GCF_046635785.1. NCBI lineage: Bacteria > Pseudomonadati > Pseudomonadota > Gammaproteobacteria > Orbales > Orbaceae > Gilliamella > Gilliamella sp. CG16. Next base: position 97,179 of record NZ_JBIDFL010000005.1, on the reverse strand, counting down.
ACTTTCCGCATAAATTTTATACGCATCTTCAGTGCCAGAAGGTCGGGCTGCAAACCAGCCATTTTCAGTGATAACTTTCAATCCACCAATTGGGGCATGATTAGCTGGCGCAGAGGTTAAACATTGGGTAATTTTTTCACCCGCAAGTTGATCGGTTGTCAGTTGGCTTGCATCAAGTTTGGCTAGTTTTTGTTTTTCAGCAAATGATGCGGGTGCCTGGATTCTGCCATAATAAGAAACGCCAAATTTATCCTCAAGTTGTTGATATTGTTCTTGAGGGTTTTTGCCTATTTTGGCGGTCATTTCTGCTGCCAGTAGACATAAAATAATCCCATCTTTATCGGTTGACCAAACTTTACCATTCGTTCGTAAAAATGATGCGCCTGCACTTTCTTCACCGGCAAAACCTAATTGACCATCATAAAGTCCTTGGGCATACCATTTAAAACCGACAGGATATTCTAAAAATTTTCGGTTTAAACTATTTGCAACGCGATCTATCATTGAACTTGTCACCACTGTTTTGCCAATGGCAACATCTTTATGCCACTCTGGACGGTGCTGAAATAAATAATTTACACAAGCTGAAAGATAAGCGTTTGGGTTCATTAATCCTTTTGGCGTAACGATCCCATGGCGATCAAAATCGGTGTCATTACCGAATGCTAGATCAAACTTGTCTTTTAAATTTAACAAACCATCCATTGCCCAGCGGCTTGAACAATCCATTCTGATCACTTCGTCGTGATCTAAATGCATAAAACTAAAGGTAGGATCAATTTTGTTATTTACAATATCAAGATTCAGACCATACTTTTCAGCAATTCGAGGCCAATAGGTAATACCTGCGCCACCTAATGGATCAACGCCTATTTTAAGCGATGAAGATTTAATCAATGCAAGATCAACAATGTTTTCCAGATCGTTAATATAATCAGTCTCATATTCTTTGGTATGAATAAATTGTGAATGAGTGGCTTTGTCTAATGAGACCCTTTTCACACCGTCTAATTGCTGTTTAAGGAGTTCATTTGCTCGATGTTCGATTTGTTTAGTGATGTCAGTATCAGCAGGGCCACCATTTGTTGGATTATATTTAATTCCACCATCTTCTGGGGGATTATGGGAAGGAGTAATGACAATACCATCAGCAAGCTGTGATTTTTTATCTTGATTATACGTTAAAATTGCATGTGAAATAACTGGAGTAGGGGTATATCCCCAATCATGTGCAATAACAACAGTCTGTTCGTTAGCAACGAACACTTCAAGCACTGATTTGAGCGCTAATTCAGATAAAGCATGCGTATCTTGACCAATAAAACAAGGACCAGTGATACCATGGGATTTACGGTATTCGGCAATAGCTTGAGCGATAGCGAGTATATGGGCTTCATTGAATGTGCCTTTATTTGAACTACCTCGATGTCCTGAAGTGCCGAAAATCACCAATTGGCTGATATTATCGGTATCGGGTTTAATTCGAAAATAGTTATCTTGTAAGGTTTCCACATTGATTAGATCAGAAGGTTTAGCTAATAATCCCGCTCGGCTATGGTTTGCCATTTTTCGCTCCTCTACATAATTTTTAATCATTTGATAATGGTTACAGCGCTTTTCTGATTAATATGTGACCACAGAAATTTTATTTCACTGATGTTGAAAACACATCTTTAATTTGGTTAATCGTATTTTCTGAAATCCCCATGTCGCTCATGATTGATTCAATGATATAAATTTTTCTTGCCGTATTGGTATTACTGATTACCCAATAAGGTGTGCCAATAATTTCACGAGGTTTAGTATTTTTACCCGAAATCTCTAAAGATTTTTTATCTTTGGCTAGATATTGGCGTTTACTACCATGAAGCGATGTCGCCGCAATGGCAAAAAGTGCTGGATTATAGTTATAAAGCGCAGCGAGTAATAATAAAAAACGACTGATAATCGATTTTTCATTCGTAAAGGTATCGCTGGTTAACAAATCATTGAACATCGAGTAATGACTTTCTAAATGAACTTTGGCGTTTGAGTTAACAGGATCCGCTTCTATTTTTAACAAACGTCGCAATATACTTGATGCATCTTCACCGATGTGTTTTGTTTGCCCTGCAATAAATTTATATAATTCGTCGTCAATTTCGATAGTTTTCATTATGTTAATTATGCCTATTAGATTATCTTACTGGACACCCTTGTACAGCAATATTGTCAATTTTATGTAAGTTTTTTGTTACGCTATTATTTAAACAATCATTATGAACCTCATCTTGCGGCTTAATGTTTGTTATTACGTCATTTTTTTGTTGTTGATATGAATTATGACAGGCCGATATCATAACTGATAATAATAATTGAAAAAATAACCGTTTCATATACTTATTGTATGTCATATAAACTATTAACTTGAGTATACTCCAACTTAAATGTAAATTGTATTATCTATTGATAAAATAATGAAAAAGATATTGTTGTTATTGTAAAAGAATATTATGCTTAATCTGACAAAAAAAGTATAACTTCAATAATATATATGGGGAATCAAATATGAAAAAAATTGTTTTGACAAGTATCATAGTTGCTATCCTTTCGGGATGTAGTAATAGTGATATCTATTCTGGCGATGTTTATACAACCGATCAAGCGAAACAAGTTCAACAAGTAAGTTATGGCACTGTTGTTTCAGTAAGACCAGTTAAAATTCAAACAAATGCATCTAATGGACGAAGTGAAAATGTGGTAGGTTCATTAGGTGGTGCTGTGATTGGTGGTGTACTTGGTAACACCATTGGTGATGGAGCCGGTAGAGCTTTAGCCGTTGCAACAGGTGCGATTGGTGGTGCGTTAATTGGTAACACAATCGAAGATAAAGCAAGCCAATCAAATGCGGTTGAATTAGAAATTAAGCAAGCAAATGGTGCAAATATTGTGATTGTGCAAAAAGGCACAACCAAAGAGTTTTATGTTGGTCAACAAGTTAGATTAGTGAGTAATGGAAGGCAGATAAGTGCTTCTCCTCGTTATACTACTTCAACACAATAGTTGTCATTAAAAGTTACTAACCCATTTATTATTAGTTTACATTCCAAGACTTTTGTTTATACCTTGTATAAATAAAAGTCTTTCTATCTATTTTATATGAAAGCGATTTCATACTCTACTTCATCTAAACTACTAAACGTTTTATCACTCGGTTGATAATGTTTTGCCTGCTATGACACCAAAAAAATTTGCGTCACTAAATATGAACATATAAACTCAATATTAATTTCACTAATAAAAAGGAATATTTTAGCAATGCGCATTTTACATACGATGATACGTGTAGGAGACTTACAACGTTCTATTGATTTTTATACTCAAGTTATGGGAATGAAAGTATTAAGAACAAGTGAAAATACAGAATACAAATATTCGTTAGCTTTCGTCGGTTATGATGATGAATCTGTCAGTTCCGTTATTGAGCTAACGTATAACTGGGGAACGCAAGAGTATGACCATGGTAATGCATTTGGTCATATTGCTATTGGTGTTGATGATGTCGCCAAAATGTGTGAAGATGTTAAACTTGCTGGTGGTAACGTAACCCGTGAAGCTGGTCCCGTGAAAGGTGGAACGACCATTATTGCCTTTGTTGAAGATCCCGACGGTTATAAGATAGAACTCATTCAGAATGATCAGGCTGATCAAGGACTAGGTAATTAACGCTAACGCTTTTATATATCGCCGATAACATCGGCGATATGTGTATTAAATAAGTATCAAATGATTAGTACTCAACTATATCAGCATGATTAATAATTATTGTGCGTTAAAAGTTTTGTGAAGAATGATTGATGAATGACTTCTTGTTTATCACGCTCTAAACTTGCAGCAATAATGATAGAATTAAGGGCGTTTAATGAAGTGTTAAAATCATCATTAATAATCACATAGTCATATTCATGATAATGTGAAATTTCAGCTTGTGCTTTTGCCATTCTTTTACGAATAACTTGTTCGGTATCTTGTCCTCGCTTAATAAGACGATGTTCAAGTTCTGCTAACGAGGGTGGTAAGATAAAAATACTTTTGGATTGTGGCATTTTTTCTCTAACTTGCTGTGCACCTTGCCAATCAATATCTAAAAATACGTTAACTCCTTGTAATAAGCTTTGCTCAATTTCTGCTTTCGAAGTACCATAATAGTGATCAAATACGTTTGCATATTCGACAAATGCCTGCTGACTAATCAATGACTCAAAATGGTCATGATCCACAAAATAATAATCTTCACCATGTTCTTCGCCTGGTCTTGGCGCTCGGGTGGTATGCGAAATTGAAACTTTTGCCGGATACTGATTTTTTTGCTCTAAATAAGCCCGAATCAAACTTGACTTTCCTGCTCCACTCGGAGCCGAAATAATAAAAAGTGTACCCGTATACTGGTTTGATATGTTATTTTTCATATAAAATCGATTTTGATTATCTTAAAAAACAATTTAAAGGATTATAACAAATTTACAGGCGGAGTGGTGCATAGTCGAACTATTTATCTTAATAATTACTATTAACCCGATCAAACTACATTACTGAGTGTAATTACGTTAATGTGATCCTTGTTAAAATAAGTGAATATTTTGCCTAGACTGAAAACGCATAACAAACTGGTCAATCATTTCATTTAAAATAAATTTTAAGATTAATCATTTATTGTTTGACAGTACCGTGTTAATAATTATGATGAAGTTTTTATCAAGAGAATGCGTTATGTCACTCACATTTAAAGATGGTGTTTATGCTTGTATTCCAACGTTATTAGGCTACGTTGGTATAGGTATTGCTGCTGGCGTTGTAGGAAAATCGGCAAATTTAACGATTTTAGAAGTAACTCTACTTGCTGTGATTGTTTATGCTGGAGCGGCTCAATTTATCATAGCTGGATTAATGTTAGTTGCTACACCCATTTCAGCCATTATTTTTACTGTTTTTCTGGTTAATTCCCGCCATTTTTTAATGAGCATGGCAACTGCGCCTTCTTTTCGCCGTTTTTCATTACTGGATAATATTGGTATTGGTAGTTTGCTCACAGATGAGAGTTTTGCAGTGGCCATGAATGCAATTGCCAATCATAAACCTGTCAACGCCGTATGGATGCATGGACTGAATGTCACGGCTTATGTTGCTTGGATATTATCCTGCTTAATAGGTGCTTTAATCGGTGAGTGGTTACCCGATCCCACTATGTTTGGTCTGGATTATGCTTTAGTGGCTATGTTTATCGGTTTACTTTATTTACAGTTGATAGGTGACAAAACAAAAAGTATTTATAACAAGATTCTTGTTATGCTCACTGTTTCAGTACTGCTGATCATCTTAATGCGATTTGTATCCCCTGAAATGGCAATATTAATTAGCACATTTGCTGGATGTTTTATGGGAATAGCGATGGAGCGTAAAGTATGACTACTTATAGTTTACTCATCATTATAGGATGTGGATTGGTAACATGGTTACCTCGAATTATTCCTTTTATACTTGTTAGAAAGTTACATTTGCCTGATATTGTGATTCGATTTTTATCGTATGTTCCACTTTGTATCTTAACGGCACTTTTTGTACAAAACCTATTTATTGCAAAACAAGGGCATTTTCCTGATTTTAAGATCGAATACTGTTTAGCTAGTCTTCCCACTATTTTGGTGGCTTTATTGACGAAAAATCTGATGTGCATTGTTGTGACAGGGATGTGCTTTATGGCGTTGATTCGATATTTTTTATAATACAAAATATTTTATACCTAAAAAAAATAGGGCTTGTCGCCCTGTTTTTATGTTCTTTCTTGATCTTTAATTTTAGCCACTGATTCCAGCAATTTATCTGCTTCGACAGTTTGGCCAAGTTGTTTAAGGTAGTTAGCCATTGCTTTTTGATACGCAGTATTATTAAGTATTGCTTTTGGCTGTGATTTCCACCATTTAATTAATGCGAGCGGATCATTATCGGTTGATAACTGTTTGATTCGAGCAATATAAGCAGCTTGTTTAAACTGATCTAATTGAGAATCACTATATGTTTTTACTTTATACATAATAGGTAATAAATCAATAACAGCTTGATAATTACCCATTTCATAATAAAGTTGATCTGCAAGCCTTAATACTTCGGCATTACGTGGCTTTTCATTTAACAAACTTTCAATAATAGTATGAGCACTATCATATTCATGATTCTTAAGCTGTAAGCGAACTTGAACCAATTGGAAAGCAAATTTTTCGCTAGGTTGGCAAGTCGCTGCGGCTGCTTCGAGCATTTGGTTAGCTTGAATCAACTGATCATTATCAATATTCGCTTGTGCCGCTAATAAATAAGATAATGTTGTATTGGTTGCACCCTTAGCACTTTTCATGAAAAGTTTAGCTGCTTGTTGGTAGTTACCTTCAAGTAATAAAAATTGTGCTTGTTCAATTAATTTTTTTGCTTTATGCGGCGATTTTAAACGAAGCCAATTACCGAAAGCTGTTTTAGAATTGAAGATTTTTTTAAATAATCGATCAATCAAATAAAGACAAAAAAGCGCCAACAATAATAAAATAACAAAGGAATTGAAGGACATGCTAATTTTATAATTGGCGATGATAAATACAGCTGAACCTTGATTGAATTGCAATAAAGGCCCTAAAAAGAATCCCCCAACTAATGCTAAGAAAATAACTAATATTTTAATCATTATTATTCTCCTATTTAGCCAACATAGAACGAACACGAGTTTGCATTAACTTCTCAAGTTCACTTAAGCTAGCTAATCTGTCAGGAACACTTTTATTACTAATGGTTTGATTTTGCAAATTATCAAGATCACTTAGGAAGGCTTTAACACTTGACGAATTATTATCAAAATAAGCATTAACCCAAACTGCAACATCATTAAGCGAACGTTGATAAATCAATTCTTGATGTCGAGGTACAGCTTGTGCGGCTATTAACAGACGGAAACGAATATTTTCACGAAGATACAGTGATTGTTCTAAATTTAGTGGGGTACTTAAAATATGGCATCTAACGATCTGTTTTTCATCTTTGCCTGCTTGTGACAAACAGGTCGCAAAGTTATTGTCATTTTTATCCAATTTTTCAATGGTAATAAATTTTTGCATAAAAGAATCAATGTTTGCCCATAAATTATGCGACCAATCAGAAATTGACGAAGTGACCACATTGTCGGAACTTTTAGTTGGGTCAATTTTATTTTCTGAATCAGCATCTGAAGATGCGCTGTGAGAATCATCAACTGGCAAAGCATCATTATACTGCGTTAAGCCAAGATCAATATCATTATAATTCTCAACCAAAGGAAGATCGGTCAACGAATCCGAAAGACTAATTAAATTCAAAACAATACCGTCAGAATCGATAAAACTCAATTCAGAAAGCGAACTGATATCTTTATTAATGGCTTGTCTGGCAGGCAATAAACTGGGATCATTTGTTTGTGCTAAACTTTCATCTGCATTTCTTAACAACAAACGGGCAGTGGTATAATCTTGATCACTCCAGATTTTTCGAGCTGCTAAATGGACTAAATAGTTAGCTTGCGATATCAGCCAAACATTATTATCAGTGCTCGACATTGCTGATAATCGTTCGTTAAAGTTATGAAGATTTTGTTCATTTAACCTAATTGTGTCATTAATTTGATTGGTTAACTGTCGTTGTAACTTTTGTTGCTCATTTAACTGATTAGTAACACGCTCTTCAAGCGAAGAAAACTGCTGGTCTTGTTTGGTTACTGCATCATTAATATTACTTTCTAAATCCTTAACAATACTCTGCTTGGTAGTTTGTTTTAAATTGGCTATTTCCATTTCGAGCATTGAAATAGTGCGGTTTTGTTTTTCAGTTTGTTCATGGCCGTGATAAAAAACAAAGCCACCTAAGCCTAAAGTTAAAGCAATAGCTACAAGCGATAGTTTTGAAATGGGTGTTTTATTGACATTATTTTTGCTGGATGAAGAAGTCGATTTTTTTTCTGTTGTTAGACTTGAATTTGTCGTTATCGTATTTTTTTCTTCTTTCATAATATTGTTCACTTGTGTTAGTGCATCGGTTGTAAAAGGTTTGCTAAATGAGGTGGTACTAATCGTTGAACTGGTTGCATTAGCTCCATAAAATCGAATCGGCATAAAAACCTCATTTAGATGATTTTATATAATTGATATTATTATGACATAGACTTATCATTGTTTTAAATAAAATTTGATTATTTGCGCTTTTGGCTAAAACAATATTTTGCCAGTTTAGGTGCTTAGCTTCCTCAAAAATTCTTAGACTGGTCACCACTAAACAAGCTTGTTTTTTATGTTCTGTTTGGCAATACAACTCAAGTTGATGTAAATGTTCAATACTGGTAATGATAACGAGCTGATGCTCAATGGAATTACTCAGTATGTCCAACGGATAGGATATAGCATGACGAGAATAACACTCTACCAGTTTGACTTGGGCTTGTTTGGCACTTAATGTATCGGCAATTAGCTGTCTTCCTGAATCACCGCGTAAAATTAAAACTCTTCGGTTTTTCACCATATCAGCATCAAATAAGGCAAGTAATCCTTCACTATTTTCTTGTTTTGGAAAACTTACCGATTTATGGACTAATTGACGAATCAGTTCCGCCGTTTTATTTCCTATGGCAAAATACTGTAAATGTTTAGGAAAATTAAGATGCGGATTAAATGTGGTAATAACATTTGCGACTTGTGGCGACACTGCAATAACAATATCATTTGGTAACAACTGGTTTAAATTATATTGTAAATTCAGCAGATCCTTACCTGCTGAAATCCTAAATAAAGGAAGATGGGTAGCCTGTAAATTGGCTTGATTTAATAATTTAGTCAATGCTTCACCTTGCGGTGAAGGGCGGGTGACGAAAATCATTCGCTATTCAATTCCTCTAAAATTGCTTTAGCACCAAGCATTAACAATTCATTAGCGACATCTCGTCCTAACTGTTCTGCTTGAGTAATGCTACCGGACAAAGGGACTTTGATTATTGTAGAACCATCTGTTTTGCCAACTAAACCCTTTAAAAATAGCTTGTCATCCAAAATTTGGCTATAACAAGCAATAGGAACTTGGCAACCACCTTGCAATTGTTGATTCATTGCTCTTTCAGCTTGTATGCAAATTCGACTATGTTGGTCATCTAAAGGGGCCAGTAAAGCTAAAATTTGCTTATCATTGGCACGTGTTTCAATACCAATTGCCCCTTGACCGACAGCAGGTAAGATTACATCAGTATTAATATATTGTTTAATACGGTCTTGCAATGATAAACGTTTTAATCCTACTGCCGCTAAAATAATTGCATCATATTCTTGATTGTCTAATTTTGCTAAACGGGTACCAATGTTGCCTCGCAAATCTTTAATATGCAAATGTGGGTAAAGCGCACGTAATTGACATTGTCGTCGTAAACTTGAAGTACCAACCACCGCACCAGAAGGTAACTGTGATAAATTTTCGTAGCGATTTGAAATAAATGCATCTCGGACATCATCCCGTTTGCAGATTGTTGCAAGTGTGAGTCCATCGGGAAAATGCACGGGAATATCTTTTATGGAATGCACTGCAATATCAGCTTCATTATTTAAAATGGCTTCTTCCAATTGTTTAACAAATAATCCTTTGCCACCTATTTTTGATAATGGGCTATCAAGTAATATATCACCTTTTGTCACCATAGGGATAAGCTCTACAGACAAATCAGGGTGAATGGCTAATAGCTGCTGTTTAACATAGTTAGCTTGCCAAAGAGCTAAAGGGCTTTTCCTTGTTGCAATGCGGATTTTCAATGGATGTTCCTATAAATACTTTTAATGTTATTTTATTATTGATGTCTTAAAGGTGAATAAGAATAACCGTTTGTTATTTAATCACAAATTGACATCATTCAATCATGTATTGTGATTCAATATAATCTGAAACATTATTCAATGATGTTTCAGATTATTAACCAACAAAAGATAATCAAAGTTTATCAATAAACGTTGATGCGTAACCAATATAGTTGGCTGGTGTTAACTGTTTCAAACGTGATTTTTCATTTTCTGGTAAATCTAACGAATCAATAAACTGCTTCATTCCTTCGGCATCGACACGTTTTCCTCGCGTCAATTCTTTTAGTTTCTCGTAAGGCTTTTCAATACCATAACGTCGCATCACTGTTTGAATGGGTTCAGCTAAGACTTCCCAGTTACGATTGAGCTCATCCAACAAGTACTCTTGATTCACTTCAAGTTTGCTTAATCCTTTTAAGGTTGATTGATAAGCAATGATTGCATAACCAATACCCACACCAAGATTACGCAAAACGGTTGAATCTGTTAAATCACGTTGAAAACGAGAAATTGGCAATTTGCTACCTAAATGATTCATAATGGCATTAGCTATGCCAAGGTTGCCTTCAGAGTTTTCAAAATCGATTGGATTGACTTTGTGTGGCATGGTTGACGATCCGATTTCGCCAGCTACCGTTTTTTGTTTAAAGTGATTTAGTGAAATATAACCCCAAATATCACGATTAAAGTCGATCATAATGGTATTAAATCGAGCAACACAATCAAAAAACTCGGCAATATAATCATGCGGTTCGATTTGAGTTGTGAATGGATTCCATTGTAAACCCAAAGAACAGACAAACTCTTCACTAAATTGATGCCAGTCAATATGAGGATAAGCCACAATATGCGCATTATAGTTACCGGTAGCCCCATTGATTTTACCCAGTATTTCTACCGATTGTAGCTGTTTTAATTGACGCTGTAAGCGATAAGCAACATTAGCAAATTCTTTACCAATCGTTGATGGGGTAGCTGGTTGACCATGAGTTCTGGAAAGTAAAGGTAAATCACGATACTCTTTAGCCTGATCAGTAATTTTATCAATTACTTTTTTCCAATACGGGATTAAAACACTTTCTTTCGCCGTTTTTAACATTAAAGCATATGATAAATTATTGATATCTTCGGATGTACATGCAAAATGAATAAACTCATTGACGGCATGCAACTCTTCATTCGTTTTCACTTTTTCTTTAAGAAAATACTCAACCGCTTTAACATCGTGATTGGTTGTTTTTTCGATCGCTTTAATACGTTTGGCATCATCTTCGTTAAACTGTTCAACAATTTGATTAAGATGCGCCAAAGCCGATTGGCTGAGTGCAGGCACTTCAATAATTTCGGGGTGTGAAGCTAATTTTTGTAACCAACGAACTTCGACTTGTACACGGTATTTTAATAAACCATATTCGCTAAAAATAGTACGTAATTCTGTCGTTTTATCTCCATATCGACCATCAATAGGCGAAAGGACGGTAAGTGCAGATAATTCCATCGGGATAACTCCGTTGCGATGTTAAAATAGTAATAAAAAATTAAAGTGAATTTGCTTTTTCAATTTCTTGCAAAAGCGCCTGAGCCGTTTTTATTAAGCGTTTTCGTTGAAAAAATAGCTGTAAACGGCTTCCTCCTACTTGGTACCATAAAATAGCAGAACGAATACAACCCAACAACGACGTTCTCACCTTTGCTTGAACTAAAGAATTTTGTAAATACTCAATTTTACCCAACACTTTAATTTTAGTGGTTAATGGGCTAATAATATCGGAATAAATACCGGCTAACGAATAAGACAGATCATCTACATGTGAACTAATCGTTTCTTCATTCATGACAGGATACAATCCCGAAATACGCGTTAAACGCTGGTCAATATTATTTAATGCATCATTATTTTTTATTAATCTACTGGTAATACTTAATGTTCTTAACAGATAGCGAACAACATCCAGTTGTTCTTTTTGCCCTGATGAAAACAGATAAACTAATGTTTGTAAACCCGTTTTAATATTCTGAATACCACCATACACTTCTTCGGTCGTTTGTGGTGAGGTAATAAAAAGGCTATGTATAGTTTGCTCATAAAGTGTTGAGCTACAGACCCCAGTATTGGCCAACTGGGGAACCAAAACAGAACTTTGTATCACACCGGCAAGGGCAATAGTAGTATGGTAATACTTATTCGTCACTCGAACTCTCCTTACTACGAATAATACGTTCCTCAATAATGCCGCCACCTAGACACACTTCGTCTTGATAAAACACAGCAGATTGTCCAGGAGTGACTGCCGCTACAGAGTTAGCAAAAATCACTTCGATTTTGTCTTCTGATATTGGATTGACCTGGCATTGAATATCTTGTTGACGATAACGTGTTTTCACCGTACAAGTAAAAGGTTTGGTCACAGCTTTTCTATCAACCCAATGTAGTTGTTGTGCAATCAGACCATCTGAAAATAGCGCAGGGTGATCATGACCTTGAGCAACAATAAGTTCATTATTTTTAATATCTTTATCCACAACATACCATGGGGTATCATCGGCTTGCTTTAATCCACCAATTCCCAGTCCTTTACGTTGTCCTAAAGTATGATACATAATTCCTTGATGTTTACCGATAATATGTCCGTCCACCGTACGAATTGCGCCAGCTTGAGCCGGTAAATATCGAGCTAAAAAGTCACTAAACTTTCGTTCGCCAATAAAGCAAATTCCTGTAGAGTCTTTTTTAGATGCAGTAGCTAATCCTAGCTGCTCAGCGATTTTACGAACTTGCGGTTTTTCAAGTTCCCCAACAGGGAACAGACTTTGTCTAACTTGGTCTTCGCTTAACGTATATAAAAAATAACTTTGGTCTTTATTATTATCTACCCCTCGCAATAATTCGACTTTATCGCCAGTGGTACGTTTACGAACATAATGACCAGTTGCAATATAATCGGCACCAAGATCTTGCGCTGCATACTCTAAAAATGCTTTAAATTTGATTTCTTTATTACATAAAATATCGGGATTAGGGGTTCGCCCTGCTTTATATTCTGATAAAAAATGTTCAAATACGTTATCCCAATATTCGGCTGCAAAATTAATAGTATAAAGTTTAATATTGAGTTTATCACAAACAGCTTGAGCATCGGCTAAGTCAACAGCCGCTGAACAGTATTCATCTGTGTCGTCTTCTTCCCAGTTCTTCATAAATAAACCAACAACTTGATAACCTTGTTGCTGAAGTAAATATGCAGAAACAGAAGAATCAACGCCACCAGACATACCGACGACAACTTTTGGGGAAGTATTCATATTTGGCATAATAACTAACATTGTCTATAAAAAAATAATGGCTAATTTTAGCATAAATGACCCCAAAAGCATAAATTTATGCCAATAAGAATTCTGATTGAGAACATTTTTTTTACTGGAACATAGACGGATACTTAAACATTTTTACGTTTTTTTACTCAGTAATCTTTCTAAAATCTAAAGAAAAAAAACGAGTGCCTAAATTTCTTAATAAGTGGTTCTATCAACATTAATCAACAAAACCACATATTTTATATGCCATAAAAAAATACAATCAATACACAATATTGTTAATAAAGATCCTTTAACAGATAAACGACATGACCAATAATTTTAAAATCTTGAGGTTCATTTTTGTCTACAGTTATAGACGGATATTTTTGATTATCACAGAGCAAAGCAATGTTAGAACCCTGATTTTGGATGCGTTTAATACTTATCTGATCATCATATTGCACGGCATAAAGATATCCATCAATCGGTTTGCTATGTGCAGTATTTATAATCAAAATATCATGATTGGATATCGTCGGCTCCATGCTATCACCTTTAGCCCAAACCGCCCGCAAGTCATCATTATCAAAAAGTTGATGTTTAATCAATGTGATATCAAACGGTATTGCCTCGATTTGTAAAAGTGACTTATTATTACCGAATTCATTTAATTTATAAAAAGGGATATAGACAAAACCACGACGTTCAGTATCGGGAAGTAACCGACACTCACCTTTACCTGTTGCTAACCACTCAATAGGGATATCACATTTTTGTGCGATAATTGCTAATCTATTAAGAGAAGGGTAAGTTTTACCAGATAAATAGTCACGAATAACGGCTTCAGACATTCCCACTTTTTTGGCAAAGGCATTACCCGATAAACTCTCTAAAACTAAGGTAAGTCGATGCTTAAAATCGATAACACCTGTTTCCTTAAGAATTCGTGTTTTTTCTTGATCTTCAGTTGTTTTTATGTTGCTTTCTTTCATTTTTATAATCCATTTTGCGTTATTTTTTATTTTTCTTGTTTTAATTCGTTTTTTTATGTGTTATTCTTTTGCTTGGAATTTACACCATGCTAGTGTTGTATACCGATAATCTTTTGGATAGCAATAAAAATAAACTTATAGAGGATCTCATAATGAGCGAACAAGATCAAGACTGGACTCCATCAAGAGTAGTAGGCGAAATTAAAATTAGAGGTGGAAATTTAAGAGGTCTATCTCGTGCGAGTGGCTTGCAAGCTGATACTCTACGAAACGCACTTTATCGTCATTGTCCTAAGTATGAACATATTATTTCAGAATATTTAAAAGTTCCTGCTGAAAAAATTTGGCCTTCTCGATATAACTCAAAATCAAATAAAGTTAAATATAAATAAATTATTTAAGTTTCTATTGAAAGACGCCAATCTGGCGTCTTTTATCTTATTGTTAAGTTTTAAAAAAATTAATTCTTTGCTTTTTCCGCTGCTTTAACAATAGCTGCAAATGCATCTGCTTTTAATGATGCGCCACCCACTAATGCACCATCAATATCTGGTTGAGTAAATAACTCAGCGGCATTTTTATCATTGACCGAACCACCGTATTGAATAATGACTTGATCAGCTACTTTTGCATCTTGTTTTGCAATATGGTCACGAATAAATTTATGAACAGCTTGAGCTTGTGCAGGCGTCGCTGATTTGCCTGTACCAATTGCCCATACAGGTTCATAAGCAATAACTGCACCATTGAAAGCTTGAACACCTAATGCATTAATCACCGCATCAATCTGACGAGCACAAACAGTTTGAGTTTGACCCGCTTCGTTTTCGGCTTCGGTTTCACCAATACAAAGTACAGGAACTAAACCTGCTTCTTTAATGACTCCAAATTTTTTAGCGATAAATTCATCTGATTCTTTATGATAAGTACGACGTTCAGAATGACCAATAATAATATGCGTGACCCCAACTTCTTTTAGCATGTTAACAGATACTTCACCAGTATAAGCGCCAGATAAATTAATTCCGACATCTTGAGCGCCTAAAAGAATATTTGATCCACCTAATTGGTGTTTAACAAAATCTAAATAAACGACTGGTGGAGCGATCGCAACATCACATTCGACATCCGTAGATAGCTCATTTCTTAGTTCGGCAACTAAGTTTTTAGCCATTTCAATACTACCATTGAGTTTCCAGTTACCCATCACGAGAGGTTTACGCATAATTTTCTCCAACTTAAATTTTAAAAAGGTGTTGATTTTAGAATGAATTCGTTATAATAGTAGACATTATACACCAAGTAAATAAAGTCTGAGGAAAAATATGTCATTAGAAATATTGAATCAATTGGAAAATAAAATCCAACATACTGTGAATACTATCAGTACATTACAACAAGAGATTGCAACGTTAAAACAAGGAAATCAAGAATTAGAACAGTTGATTAATGACAGTTCAGACGAAATGAAAGCACTACGTGATGAAAACGAAAAATTAAAACAAGATCAACAAGTTTGGCAACAACGTATTCAAACTTTATTAAGTAAAATTGGTGAAATAGCACAGTAATATATTTAACTTACACAACGCGACTTAAGTCGCGTTTCTTTTATGCTTCATTAATCTCATTTTAAGATAAGTATAATGCGAGAAAAGTTAAAATCTTTATGGCTTGCTGAAACGATACGCTTGATTGAAAATGAATCAGGTCGATATGCCGATCAAGACATCAATCGAAAGGCAAGGGCTACACAATCATCATTATCCGATCGAATTATCCTACGAGCGGTGATGTTGTCTAAGCAAAATGGACTTTATACTGCACAAACGCTATTACTGCATGCGATAAAAATTTCTTTTGTTCTGCTCCTGTTACTTTCCGTTTTTTTAGGCGTGACATTAGCGTTTAGCGCACTCAATCAAAACCCTGTTAATTTATACTGGGCACTTTTCAGCTTATTAGGCGTTCACCTCATCACCTTTTTAATCTGGGTTTGTTCCTTTTTTTTCTTTTCCAATATGGGCGGAAGTATTCTTATTCATTGTTGGTTATGGTTAGCTAAAAAGCTTTCTCAGAAAAAGACCATACAAGAACTGATTCCTGCTTTTGTACAACTATTTGGGGGTAAAATCCGCTGGCTAATTGGGTTTGTCCTTAATCTTTTTTGGACAATCATATTAAGCTTTGCCCTTGTTGTACTGGTGGTTTTGTTTTCGACACAACATTACAGTTTTGAATGGAAATCAACCCTACTAAACCCCGATGCAATTATACAACTGACCCATTATCTAGGGTTGTTACCTTCAATATTTGGGTTTTCAATTCCGCAAGATGAGATTATTCGATACAGTGAACGCGCACTTAATGCTAGCGAAGTTCGATCTGCGTGGGCGATTTGGTTACTTGGCGTGTTTATTGTTTACGGATTAGCAGTACGTTTTATTTGCATGATCATTTGCGGTATTAACTGGATAGTCAGTTGCCGTAAAGTAAAATTGAATTTAAATTTACCTGAATATCAAATTTTGGCTAATGATTTACAACCGATTTCAATCCACGTTGTGGATGAAGATACGCATAAACAAGATCTTAATATTGATTTAACCAAACATTTTATAAACAATGGCGAAGGAATTTTTTTAGTTGCGGTAGATATTCCTGAAAGCTGGACACCGCCAGCATCTGTTACCTTTTTAGGTTTTGTAAATACGCGTGAACAGCGCAAACAAATTTTAGATTATCTTCAAATAAACCCAGCTAAAAAATTATTAATCGCTATTGATACCGACCGATCACCCGATCGAGGAGTATTAAATTTACTTAGTCAATTAACTGAAAAATCGCAACAAAACCGTATTTGGTTCATCAATCAAGGTCACCAGCTTAACAACTGGCAATCTTTACCGTTTGAGTTTGCTCAACCCTCATGGTTAAAAGAGGAACTGTAAAATGTTAACAACATTAAAATTAGCCGTTGTTGGTCATGCTAATGTTGGTAAAACCTCATTATTACGGACATTAATTCGCAATAGTCATTTTGGTGAGGTTTCGAATAAACCTGGCACAACAAGGCATGTCGAATCCATAAAAATAAAACTAGGCAATCAAAAATCGATTATTTTTTATGATACACCTGGTTTAGAAGATAGCTTGGCTCTATACGACTATATTAATCAACTTTTGCCTACCAATCATAAACTTGACGGCATTGATAAATTAACGATTTTTTTACAAAGCCCAGAAGCGGAAAACCAATTTAACCAAGAAGCAAAAGTTATAAAACAACTCCTAAATAGTGATGCAGCTATCTATGTTATTGATGTGAGAGAGCCTATACTACCTAAATTTCATGATGAATTAGCTATCTTAGCCAATAGTGATAAACCTATTTTAGCGGTGTTAAATTTTACTGCACAACAAAATCAGAATGAAAAAGAATGGAAAATGTTACTTTCACGAGTCGGGATACATGCTATCATAAGGTTCGACGCGATCGTGCCACCATTGGACGGTGAAGAAAGATTGTACAAAAGCCTTGCGCTTATGATAGAGCCAGCTAAAGCTATTTTAGATGAATGGCTAAATAAGATAACCGAATTACGAGACTCTCGCAACCGAAGCGCTAACTTAATTATTGCAGAAACATTGGTTGATGTGACTGCATTTTATCAAATGGCGAAAACAGATGATAAACAAGCCATAGTTGATATGCAAAATAAAGTAAGAAAGCGAGAACAAAAAGCAATTGATGAATTATTATCGCTTTATCAATTTGATGCTGAGCACGAAAGCGAACAAGGTTTACCCTTAATTAAAGGGCGCTACAAAGCGGATCTTTTTAATATTGATGCGTTAAAAAGCATGGGCGTTCATTTAACCAAAGGTTTTGTATCGGGAGCCACTATTGGTGCAAGCATCGACTTAGCAACCGGAGGATTGACCTTCGGATCTGCTGCGTTAATTGGTGGTGCTGTAGGTACGCTAATGCAAACGGCCAAACATTACGGATCTAGAATGCGCTACCAGCTATCTGGATACAGTAAATTAAGTGTTGACGATGCAATTATCTGTTTTCTTTCATTGCGATTAATTCGTCTTAAAGAAAATTTGAATAATCGTAGTCATGCAAATACCGACCCGATTCAATTGTCTAATTTGGATAATAGCGAATGGGAAAAGGGTGTATTACCCAAAAGTCTAAAAGTTGCAAGACGTTATTCACAATGGTCAAACTTAAACAAGGGAACCAAAAGATATGACAAAAAAAGGCAATCAACGATACGTGACGTTGCTAAGCAGTTGTTTTAGTCTAAGGAAACGTTGTTTTATTCTCACGTTAATTTTATCTATGTTTATGCTATTTGGCTGTAGCAGTAGTCGGGGACAAGTGACCTCAAATACGCTAAGATCAGAAACGGCTATGTTAGCTAAAATAGAATCCCATTACAAAAAATGGCAAGGTACGCCATACCGTTATGGTGGAACAACCCTAGCCGGGAGCGATTGTTCAGCTTTAGTCATGAACTTCTTTAAAAATAAGCTAGCTAAACGATTGCCTAGAAGTGCAGCTGAACAAGCTAAACTAGGTTACAAAGTGACGAAACCCAAAGCGGGGGATTTAGTCTTTTTCAAAACCGGTGGACGGGGTAGTGGATTACATGTCGGCATCTATTACACGGATGGAAAATTTTTACATGCCTCGACGTCGAAAGGTGTCATCTATTCCAATTTAAACGAGTCTTATTGGAAACAGCGCTATTGGATGGCAAGACGAATAAATGATATTTAAAAACGACTAAAATGCTCACTCATCACATCATGACAAGTGAGCATGATACTATCAGCACAATCAGTAATTTCAACTTAAATCAAAGACTGACTTTTCAAATTTCGCATAACATTTGCAACATAAAGCATTTCACTTGGTGTCCCTAATGATATTCGACACCAATTTGTGGCAGGCTCAAAATCTCGACCTATTAAAATAAAATTTTGTTTCATGAGTTCTCGATATTTTTTTAAATCAATGGGGCTTTTATGAAACAAAAAGTTCGTTTCAGATTTAAGATAATGTAAACCTAAATCTGACAAAGTCTTTTCCATTATCGTCCGTGACACATCAACCGCTTTTTTAGAATAAGTTAAAAACTGGACATCATCCATTGACGCTAAAGCCGCACAGACACCGCAATAATTTAACTTTTCGCCTGCAACATACTGAGCAATATGACGAATATTATCTGCTGAACTCACCACATAACCGACACGTAGACCAGCCATAGCATGAATTTTTGAAAACGTTTTCAGTAAAACGATATTATCAAACCCCTTCGATATTAAGTAATCAACCGACTTAAAAGCTGGATCATTGACGAATTCGGCATAGGCTTCATCGACAATAAATACCGTATTTTTGGGTTTACTTGTTAACCATGATTCTATTTCGCTATTGGCAAATACAGTCGAAGTAGGATTATTAGGGTTGACTAAATAAACGATTGAAGAGCCTTGATAATCCTCAACCGCTTTTTGTAAGCCTTTAATATCAATTTGCCAATCGGCTAAGCAGGGCACTTTGGTTACCTTTAATTTAAAGATTTTAGCAAAATGTTCGCCGTCACTATAAGTTAATTCTGGTATCACTAACTGTGTATCCGGTTTCACATAAGCTGCTAATGAACTTCGAATACCTTCAGATGATCCTGCCGTTAGCAAAATGTGATCATCGCTTACATGATGATATTGAGCCAATCGTCTATTTAACAGGGGCATTTCAGCTTTAGCATAACGGTTTGCTTTAGGAATCGCGTCAATGGCTGCTTGTTTAGCTGCGCCTGACATACCAAGCGCATTTTCATTAAAGTTCAGTCTAACGGGATTGTTAAGGTTAGGTATCACAACGTTATCTTGTATGGGTAACGAATATGACACTGTTTTTTGTTGTTCTAGCGCATGTGCTTTAGCCAGTAATTGATTAACCGTCAAACCTGCAATTGCAGCGGAAGACAACGTTAATAGTTTTCTACGGTTGATATTCAAATTTGCGACCATTTTTCACCTCTCGATTAATGATTTCTTTACAGGCTAATTAAACAGTGCAAAAAACATACCAAATATAATAATAATCATTAAAAGCGTATTGATACCCTAATTGGGGTCAACAATGGTCCATTTTGAAGATGATAACGATTAACTTGATTAAAAAAACGCACTTAACTGGTGCTAGTTTGCACTAAAGCGCATCACGAATAAAAAAACATTGCGTATGCTGCATAACATACGCAATAGTCTTAATTAAGATGATATGATTCTAATCACAACAGCGATTGATTAGCTGTCTGCGGGCGTTTCGATATCAGAATACGTGGATAACATTTGCAAGAACTTAAATCTAGCGTTTACCATTTTGGTTGAACGTTCATGCAAGGTATTGGCAATCACCGGTTCCAACGTTTCTAAACGTCTAAAACGCTGCTCTTTCAATAAAATACTAGATAATAATTCACTATTTGGTGATTTAGAATCAAGCACCAGACCAGGTTTACCTTCTGCCGTACGTCGTGGATCATAACGATATAGCGGCCAGAATCCTGATTTAACTAAATCTTTCATCTGTTCATGCGATTTTGCTAAATCATAACCATGTTCTTCACAAGGGCTATAAGCAATCACTAAAGAAGGGCCGTCATAGGCTTCGGCTTCTTGCAGGGCTTTTAACGTTTGATTAAGCTGTGCACCTAATGCAATTTGCGCAACATAAACATGCCCATACATCATCACACTCACGCCTAAATCTTTGCGTGCTTTATGTTTACCTAAATCGGCAAATTTAGACACGGCTCCCATTGGCGTTGCTTTAGATTGCTGACCACCAGTATTAGAATAGCATTGTGTATCTAATACCAAAATATTAACGTTATCGGTCAAACTCATTACATGATCCAGTCCACCAAAACCAATATCATATGCCCAACCGTCCCCACCAATTGCCCAAACTGACTTATCGATTAAATAATCCGCATCTTGAATTAACTCTTTTGCTTCAGGCGAGTCCAAATGAGCCAGTTGATCACGCAATAAAGCAACCTGCCTGCGTTTATCATCAATAGTAGAATCAAGGGACTGTAACGCAATGACAATTTCGGGCGAAATCTCACCCGCTACATGTTCAAGCAAACGTAACGCCCGTTTTTTATGTTGGTCATAAGTGATCCGATAACCTAAAGCAAACTCGGCATTGTCTTCAAATAACGAATTTGCCCAAGCAGGGCCACGACCGTAACGATCGGTAGTATAAGGGGTTGAAGGTAAATTACCGCCATAAATTGAAGAACAACCGGTTGCATTAGCTATGGCAAGATGATCACCATAAAGTTGCGTTAACAATTTAATGTAAGGGGTTTCACCACAGCCGGCACAAGCGCCCGAATACTCAAACAATGGTGTTAATAACTGCGATGTGCGGACATCAATACGTTCAAGTGATTTAATATCACGATCAGGCAACTCATTAAAGAACGCAAAATTGGCGCGTTGCGTTTCTAAATTATCAATGCGTGATTGCATATTAATCGCTTTAATATCAAAATTATTACGATCCCGAGACGGACACACCTCAACACACAAATTACAACCCGTACAATCTTCCGGCGCAACTTGTAAAACGTAGCGTTGACCTCGCATATCGCGGGCTTTTACCTCGAGCGAACTCAATGAATCGGGTGCGTTTGCCAAATCGTCAGGTAACACCACTTTAGCTCGAATTGCCGCATGTGGGCACGCAACTGCACAATGATTACATTGGGTACAAAGGTCGGGTTGCCAAATTGGAATCGCTTCGGCAATGTTTCGTTTTTCCCATTTTGTGGTGCCCGTTGGCCAAGTGCCGTCGAGTGGAAAGGCAGATACTGGCAAGTTATCGCCTAAACCGGCAAGCATTGATGCCGTCACTACTTTCACAAAGTCAGGCGCATTACTTGGTACTATAGAAGGGCGTGATGCGCTACTTTGATCGACACAACTTAACGGAATTTGCTCTAAAGAAGCAATCGCTAAATCAAGGGCTTTCCAGTTGTTTTCGACTAATTCTTGACCTTTGCTACTGTAACTTTTGGCTATCACTTCTTTAAGCTGTGTGATACTAAAATCATTTTTAAATATTTCAGAAAGATGAAAGAAAGCCGCTTGCATAACGGTATTAATACGGGCTCCTAAATTACATTCTCGGGCAATTTTAGCGGCATTAATAATATAAAAGTGTGCTCTTTTCTGGATTAATTGTACTTGAACTTCTTTCGGTAAACGATGCCAAACTTCATCTTTACTATAAGGTGTATTAAGTAAAAAGATCCCGTCATCTTTTAGTTTTTCAACAATCTGGTATTTATCGATAAATTGATCTTGATGACAGCCAATAAAATGTGCGCTAGTGATTAAATAAGGAGAATCAATAGGCTCCAAACTTACTCGTAAATGCGAAGTCGTTAAGCCACCGGCCTTTTTAGAGTCATAAACAAAATAGCCTTGCACATAAAAAGGTGAGCTATCACCAATAATTTTAATATTATTTTTAGTCGCCGAAACCGTACCGTCACTACCCAAACCATAAAATAATGCTTCAAGCGCAGATTTTTGTGGAATAGATTGTTCGGGTAATTTTAATGACAACCCAGTTACATCATCATAAATCCCAACGGTAAAACGAGGTTTAGGTTTTTCTGCTAACAGCTCGTTAAAGATAGCCAAGACACAGCGAGGATCAAACTCTTTCGATGACAAACCATAACGTCCACCAACAATGGTTGGTAAACAATGGCGTTCACCTTGGCTAAAGCTTTCGGCAAAAGCAGTCATAACATCTAAGTACAAAGGTTCGGCCTGGGCACCAGGTTCTTTTGTTCTATCTAAAACCGCTATATTTTTAACAGAATCCGGAATGACCGCTAACAAATGTTTTGCAGAAAAAGGGCGGAATAATCTAACAATCACCACACCGACTTTTTCATGATTATCAATCAGATAATCGACAACTTCTTTACAAGTACTCACGCCTGAGCCCATTATGACAATCACACGTTCGGCATCACTTGTCCCATAATATTCAAACGGTTGGTATTGTCTGCCTGTCTCTTTTTCAAATGCTTGCATAGCATCGACAACATGCTGATAAGTCTGATCATAATAAGAATTTACTGCTTCACGACATTGAAAATAGGTATCAGGATTAGCCGACGTGCCACGAATGACAGGATTATCGGGCGTCAAAGCACGGCTACGATAAACTTTTATAGCATCATGCGGTAACAGGTTATGAATTTGTTCATCGCTTAAAGGATGAATTTTATTCACTTCATGGGACGTTCGAAAACCATCAAAAAAGTGGACAAAAGGCACACGACTATTCAATGTTGCCATTTGCGCAATTAACGCAAAATCTTGGGCTTCTTGAACTGAACTTGAACACAGCATAGCAAAGCCCGTTTGTCTGATTGACATCACATCGGAATGATCACCAAAAATTGACAGCGCATGGGTGGCAACCGTACGAGCAGCGACATGTAACACAAAAGGTGTTAATTCACCGGCTATCTTATATAACGAAGGGATCATTAACAACAAGCCTTGCGATGATGTAAACGACGTCGCTAATGCGCCCGTCATTAAAGAACCATGCACAGTTGAAATAGCACCCGCTTCGGACTGCATTTCAACTACTTTTGGAATATCGCCAAAGACATTAGGCTTATTAAATTCAGCCCAAGTGCTTGCTTGCTCAGCCATGGTTGAGCTTGGCGTAATAGGATAAATTGCTATGACTTCATTGGCACGATAAGCAACGGATGACACCGCACTATTAGCATCAGATATGATCATTAAAAAACCTTGTGTTTTATAGTGTTACGACATTACTTCATTATTATAAATTTAGACTATTGTATCAGAAACCAAGATAGCTTTGAGTTATTTTTGAATTAAAATTTTTTGATTTGAAATTAGTGTTCAATAATTGGATTAGGATTAACTAAATAAACCCAACCTTTTTTAAACATGATTGATGACTTTGTAGATATTAAAAAAGAATTGCATAGTTTCATTCATCTAATATGTGCTCGATAATGAACAAATGAAATGGTTTTGGCATTTTACATTGAATAGATTGTTACTATACAATTTATCTAAATTATATAGTAACAGATGTCTATTTTACAGAATAATGACTTGTTCATCCGATGTTGACTGTTTTATTTCACCCATTAACCACGCTTTTTCACCATGGTTATTGAGTAACGTTAAGGCGTCATTAACACAATGTTGGGGTAAGACAATAATCAAACCTACACCGCAGTTAAAAGTACGGTACATTTCGTGCCGACTGACATGACCTGCTTGTTGTAGCCAATTAAATAGTGGTGGCCATTGCCAACTGCTTTCGTTAATGATTGCTTGCATATTGTCGGGTAGCACTCGTGGAATGTTTTCCCAGAATCCACCGCCTGTAATGTGCGCTATGGCATGTACATTGACATGTTCAATTAAATCAAGAATCGATTTGACGTAGATTTTGGTCGGTGCAAGGAGGTGAGCAGCAAGTGGCATACCATTTAATTGTTCAGTTGCCGGATTTACCCCACTGACTTCAATAATTTTTCGAATTAATGAGTAGCCATTAGAGTGCGCCCCACTCGATGCTAACGCAATGATGGCATCACCGTCTTGTACTTGACTGCCGTCAATCATTTTTGATTTTTCAACGACACCCACACAGAATCCAGCTAGATCGTAATCGTTATCCTGATACATGCCTGGCATTTCGGCCGTTTCGCCACCGACCAGTGCACAACCAGCTTGTTTACAACCTTGTGCTATTCCTGTCACTACCGTTGCTGCAATGTCAACATTGAGTTTTCCTGTTGCATAATAATCAAGAAAGAATAGGGGTTCAGCACCTTGAACAATAAGATCATTTACACACATGGCGACTAAATCAATGCCGATAGAGTCATGGCGTTGTAAGTCCATTGCTAACCGTAATTTAGTCCCGACACCATCTGTACCCGACACTAGAATCGGTTCGTGATATTTTTGTGGGATTGCGCATAGTGCGCCAAATCCACCTAATCCACCCATGACTTCAGGACGTTTGGTTTCTTTGACAACTGATTTAATACGATTAACCAGTGCATTACCGGCGTCGATATCGACACCGGCATCTTTATAGCTAAGAGGCGTTTTATTTGACACGAGAAGCAGTCCTTAAATAAGAAAACTGCTGATTATTTTAGCAAGTATGTAAATGATTAGCGATGAATTATTTGTAAAATAAATAAAAGGTTAAAATAGTTAATGGTTTTCAAACCAACTTTCTAAAATAATAATTGCCGAAGTAGCATCAATATGACCTTTTTCAAGTGCACGGTAACCACGTGACGCAAAGATGTGCGATTTAGCTTCGACCGTCGATAATCGTTCATCCTGTAAATGAACTTGATAACCAAACATGCCATGTAAACGGTTAGCAAATTTTCGTGCTCTGGCTGTCAGTGGTTGTTCGCTACCGTCCATGTTGAGGGGTAACCCAACCACTAAGTAATCAGGTTTCCACTCTTTAAGTACCTTTTCAATAGTTTGCCAATTAGGAATGCCGTCTCGTGCTTTGAACGAACAAAGTGGATTGGCTGTTTTGGTGATGTCTTGTCCAATCGCCGCACCAATACTTGAGGTTCCAAAATCAAATGCAATAATGGTTGCCATTGTTTATGCATTTCCCATTTGATGCGATATGCGATTGATATTAATCCCTAGCGATTCGGCGGCTTTTTGCCAGCGTTCTTCAATAGCAACATTAAAAATAATATTGGGATCGGCTTCTGCCACTAACCAATCGTTGCGGGCAACTTCTGATTCAAGTTGCAGTGATTGCCAACTTGAATAACCTAATGCAAGAAAAAGATCTTTCGGTTGTTCAGGTGTCCCAATCGATTTTAATGCATCAAGTGATGTGGTTATCATCACGTCATCAGATATTTGAATGCTCGATGAAAAGCCCGATTGTGGAGTATGTAAAATAAATCCTTGTTCATCCGCTAAAGGGCCACCACAAAATACAGGGTATTCTAGTTCAGCACAGTTTTTTGGTGCCATAATTTCAAGACGAGTCAATACGGTGGCAACATTGAGTTCAACAAGAGGTTTGTTAATGATGATACCCATTGCTCCATCTCGATTATGTTCACAAATATATACCACCGATCGGCTAAACAAGGTTTCGGATACGTTTGGCATTGCAATGATAAAATAATTTTTTAGATTCATATGCTCACATTTTAGTTTTATTTAAATTGCACACTTGCCGATTTTTACGTTGTGTTCAACTAAGCAACGCATCAATAATTCGGGTTCATTGGTTTCTTCATTGATGGATTCGGAAACAATTTCAAAATTTTGTGAAAGATAAAAATTAATAGCTGTACTATTTTGTTTGTAGACATGAACAAGTAATTCGTTGTAACGCTGTTTCGCTTTATTAACCAGTGCTTTTCCTGTCCCTTGTCGGCGGAATTCTTCGTCAACAAATAAACCAGAAATATAGTTTTCGGTTAAGCCAATAAATCCTTTTACGCCATTAAGATCTTGCACGTAAATGGTTGACATTGGAATGAGCATTTTAACAAATTCATAATTTTGTTTGAAAAATTCAGGATCAATAAAATTATGGGCTTGAATATTTCCTTCAAGCCATAGTTGCATAATTTTATCGAGATCCGTTTTTTTATATTCTCTAATCATGTTTAGCTCTTTTTATTTAATCGTTTTTCAATGGCATCCATTAACATGCCTGTAATAGATATGTCTGGGTTTGCCGCTTCAATTTCACGTACACAAGTCGGGCTGGTGACGTTTATTTCAGTTAATTTATCACCAATAATATCTAAACCAACAAACAATAGTCCTTTTTCTTTTAAGGTTGGTGCTACGCTTTTAGCTATTTGCCAATCACTGTCACTGAGTGGTCTTACTTCGCCATATCCCCCAGCTGCCAGATTTCCACGAGTTTCCCCTTTTTGAGGGATTCTAGCAAGACAGTAAGGCACCGGTTGACCGTCAACGACCAAAACACGTTTGTCGCCGTCTTTAATTGCAGGAATAAACGCTTGAGCCATGCAATATCGGGTGTTCATTTCGGTTAGGGTTTCGATAATAACGGATATATTGGGATCATCTTGTTTTATTCTAAAAATTGACGATCCGCCCATGCCGTCAAGTGGTTTTAAGATGATATCTTGGTGTTCTTGATGAAATGCTCGTATTAATTGAGTTTGACGAGTCACGAGGGTTTCTGGCGTAAATTGGGCAAACCATGCTGTAAATAGTTTTTCGTTACAGTCACGTAAGCTTTGTGGTTTATTTACCACAAGTACACCATTTGCTTCTGCTCGTTCTAAAATATAAGTTGAATAGATAAATTCAGTATCAAAAGGGGGATCTTTACGCATTAGTATGACATCAAGATCACTTAATGGTAGTGTTTGTTCTTCATCCATATCAAACCAATGATTGAGATCGTGATGAACGGTTAACTTTCGTGTTGTTGCATAAGGTTGACCATTACGTAAAAACAGATCGTTCATTTCCATGTAAAAAAGTTGATAACCCCGTTTTTGTGCTTCAAGCAACATTGCAAAACTGGTGTCTTTTTTTATCTTGATATGACTGATTGGATCCATAACAATACCAAGCTTAATCATGGTAACTCCTTTTGTATTGTTCAATAAAATATGAATTGTGACAGATAGTGTTTTTATCACTATGCAAAAGCTTTGGCAACTATCATACTCGTAACAGATTAAGATGCAATGTAAACATGATGAATTATGATTTTTTACAGTTAATTATCCTAAATCACCAAATTGAACTTGTAGTGCTGTTAAGGCTGTAAGCGCTGCTGTTTCGGTACGCAGTATTCGTGGCCCTAGTAAAATATCGGTAAATTGATACTGATGTGTCATGTTGATTTCGTCATCAGATAATCCCCCTTCAGGCCCGATTAGTAAACTGATATCCGTTTGTCCGGTAGGAAGGTGTTTTACTCCATGCGTTGCTTTAGGGTGTAAGTTTAAACGTAAACCGCTGTTTAAGTTGGCACACCAATTTTCTAGTTTCATGACGGGATGAATCACCGGAATGATATTACGACCACATTGTTCACAAGCTGAAATCACAATTTTTTGCCACTGATTCACTTTTTTGTCTAATCGTTCTGCATCGAGTTTTACTCCACAACGTTCAGAAAGTAGGGGCGTAATACTGGTTACCCCTAATTCGACAGATTTTTGTATGGTAAACTCCATTTTTTCACCGCGTGATATGACTTGTCCAAGATGAATTTTTAAAGGGGATTCACGGTTGTCTAATAGGGTGGTCGCCGTTTTGACGGTTACCGATTTTTTATTGATTTCATGTATTGTTGCTGGTGTGATGTGATTAGTACCATCAAAAAGGATAATATTTTCACCTGTTTTCATTCGTAAAACCCGAATAAGGTGATTAAATGCATTATCATCTAATGTCATGATGCTATTTTCAATAATCGAAACAGGTTGATATATACGGGTCATAAGTGCTATGGTTAATTTCATTACAATTTAAAATAAATTATAGCGTAATTTGTTGAGATTCGGTAATCTTCTGTTTAAAGTAGATAAACTTAATCTGTTTTTAGGGTGAAATATGCGCATAAATAATCATGATCGTGTTTTGATTGAAGGTTTAACTATTTTTACAACCATTGGGGTCTATAGTTGGGAAAAAGACATTAAGCAAAAGCTTATCTTGGATTTAGAGATGGCTTGGAATAATCAACCGGCAGGCAAAAATGACGATGTTTCGCTCTGTTTAGACTATTTTTTGGTTAGTCAGTCTGTTACTTTGTTTGTTGAAAGTCAGCAATTTGAATTAATTGAAACCGTTGCTGAACAGGTTGCTGAGCATGTTATGCAAAAGTTTTCAGTTGGTCATATTAAAATTAAAGTCTCTAAACCCGATGCTATTGCTAATGCTAGTAATGTCGCTGTGTTAATTGAGCGATATGCAAATTAATAAGGGTCGTTTTAATGAGTTATGAACAGAAAAATATCGTTGATCAATCTCACCATAACGGTAAAAAATTTAAAAATCAGGAGCCGTTTAAGCTTACTTTAAGTGATACTTGTCGTTGGTATTTTAATCGGAATGTTTTGCCCCCACAAGCAGGTTATCTTGGTTTTAATCATCAATGGTGTCAATCGATTGATATGACGTTAGACGATGATAGAATTTGGTGGATAGGGCATTCAACTACGTTGATTCGTCTTAACGGTAAAATGATTTTAACCGATCCTGTTTTTTCTGATCGTGCTTCACCTTTTCAGTTTTTAGGCCCTAGACGCCGTACACCACCCGCACTGAGTATTGAAGAACTTCCTAACATTGATTTTATTGTGATTTCACATAATCATTATGATCATCTTGATTATCATAGCATTCGACAATTAGTGAGTCGTTTTGCAAATGTTGTTATTTTAGTGCCATTAGGTTTAAAAACTAAACTTCATAAGTGGGGGGCGAAGACGGTTATTGAGCTGGATTGGTGGGGATCGGCGGATATCGATAATCTTACTTTTACTGCAACACCTGCCAAACATTGGAGTAAACGTGGTTTATTTGATGTGAATAAGGTATTGTGGTGTGGTTGGGTGATTCAATCAAATGTGGCTAATGCTAATCAAACAAAAACACTCTATTTTATGGGCGATACCGCTTATTCATCAGTTTTAAAGCATATTGGTGAATATTTTACACATATTGATTTGGCACTTATTCCAATTGGTGCTTATGCGCCTCGTTGGTTTATGCAGTCACAACATATCGATCCTGAGCAAGCAGTACAACTTTATGATGAGTTACATTGCCATGCCGCAATGGCAATACATTGGGGAGCGTTTGAGTTAGCCGATGAACCTTTAGATGAACCGCCAACTTTGTTATCTCAATACCGTGAAGCTCGAGCCTTTCATTTGTTAAAAATAGGTGGTAGTCTATCTATTCATCAAACAGATTCTAAAATAGAATAACAATTATTAATCTATATAGCTTGAGTAATCATTTCTACATTAACATCGGAGAAAACCATGAAAACAGTACTGATTACATTGTCTTGTGTGATACTGAGTTTAAGCTTAATTGCTTGTGGTGGTAAGAATGATCACGGTAAACAATATCGTTGGTCAAAAGCGCACGGTGTGTTAGAAGGTTGTGATGGTGTGATGAGTAATTCACAACAATGCCAAAAAAATTCAAATAACCAGCAATATATGATTCAAATAGACAGGAATTAAAGATGAGTGCTTGGCTTATTTATGCCTTGTTGTCTGCCATTTCTGCGGCTTTCGTGGCAATTTTGGGCAAAATTGGTTTACAGCATCTTGATGCAAATACGGCAACCGCAATTCGAGCTATTGTTATGGCGATATTTTTGGTTGGCGTGGTGGCAGTTCAGGGTAAATTAAACTTAATTAATACGTTTTTTAATGATAAAAAAGCATTACTGATTATTGCATTAAGTGGTATTGCCGGTGCGTTGTCATGGCTGTTTTATTTTATGGCAATCAAAGACGGTAAAGTGTCGCAAGTTGCCCCTATTGATAAGCTAAGCGTGGTGTTTGCAGTGGTATTTGCCGCGGTTTTATTTGGTGAAAAAATTTCATTTTTATCAGGCGTAGGGGTTGTGATGATTGCCGCTGGAGCCATTTTAGTGGCACTATTTTAATAAGTCATTAAACAGCGTAATGGTGACATATTCTCCTTTACTGACGTTTCCGCGTTCTTGTTCTAATATTATAAAACAGTTAGCTTTATTGAGCGATTGGGTAATATGTGAACCTTGTTGACCCGTTGATTTAACTTCTAACTCGCCTTGGTCATTTGGTTCCACTCTACCACGTTGAAAATCTATGCGCCCAACACTTTTTTTAAGATCGGTTGCTGTTTTAACTTGAAAAGTTAAATCCGCTGATAGCGTTTGTTGTCCTGCAAGCGCTGAAATTAAAGGTTGAACGAGTTGATAAAATGTCACTACTGTTGAAACAGGGTTACCGGGTAAACCACAAAATAGCGCTTTGCCAATTTGTCCAAAGGCAAATGGTTTACCGGGTTTCATCGCTATCTTCCAAAAATTAATTTGTCCTAACTCTTCTAAAGCCGTTTTGGTGTAGTCAGCATCGCCTACCGATACCCCACCACTGGTAATGATTAAATCAGCTTGGGTTGAGGCTATCATTAAAGCTTGTTTAATTTGGTTAGGATCATCAGGAATAATACCTAGGTCGATCACTTGGCAATTCAGTTTTGTTAATAGCTGTTTTAATGTGAAACCATTACTGTCATAAATAGCACCATTGTCGGTTAACGGTTGACCAATTGGCGTTAGTTCGTTGCCGGTTGAAAAGATAGCAACGTTTAATGTTTTATACACGCAAACTTGATGAATGCCAAGCGTTGCTAATGTCGATAAAGTAGGAATTGATAAGCGTTGACCTTTGGCAACTGTGATTGCATCTTTTTTGATATCTTCACCGATTCGGCGAATATTATCCCCAACTTTAATATCTTTAAGAAAAGTAATGTGTTGACCTTTTACTTGTGTATGTTCTTGCATAACAACCGCATCAGCATCATTAGGAACAGGCGCACCTGTCATAATTCGTAAACAACTGCCAATTGCCCAGTTAAGATCACCGATATCATCACCTGCATAAACAGTCTTAGAAACCGGTAAGGTTCTTGATTTTTCAATATCAGCTAATCTGACAGCATAACCATCCATTGCCGAATTATCAAAACGAGGGACGTTAATGGGGGATATAATGGGTACAGCGGTAATTCGGTCGAGTGCATCATTTAATGATACTGTTTCGTGTTCAAGTGATTTTACGGTGGTGCAAGCTTGCAATATTTTTTGTTTTGCTTGGTCGAAAGTCAGTAACATAGTTTTTCCTTACCTAGTTGATGCATCCATTTTATCAATAGTGTTAATGTTTTATTAACATGGTTATTTGTGTTTCAATGGATCGACTCGATGTGTTTTGATTATTGTTTAATGATTTAGGCTTTGGTTATCGTGTTTTTTATCGTTAAACGTTAACGCCACCTTGTGGTGACGTTAATGTATTTCATCATACGTGTTACTATTAGACATTAAATAAAAAGTTCATAATGTCGCCGTCTTGTACGATGTAGTCTTTACCTTCAGAACGCATTTTACCTGCTTCTTTTGCCCCTTGTTCACCCCCGTATTTGATAAAGTCATCAAATGCGATAGTTTGCGCTCGGATAAAGCCTTTTTCAAAATCAGTGTGGATTTTTCCAGCCGCTTGCGGTGCGGTATCACCAACGGATATTGTCCATGCCCGTACTTCTTTCACACCTGCGGTAAAATAGGTTTGTAAATTAAGTAATTTATAACCTGCACGTATGACACGATTTAACCCCGGTTCAGTTAATCCTAGGTCTTGCATAAATTCATCTCGGTCGGCATCATCTAGTTCTGAAAGTTCCGCTTCAATGGCAGCACAGACAGGAACAACAACCGCTTTTTCTGCTTCTGCAATGGCTTTAACTTTATCTAAATAAGGATTATTTTCAAAACCGTCTTCGTTGACATTAGCAATATACATGGTTGGTTTTAAGGTTAAGAAGCTAAGATACTTTATTGCGTTTAGTTCTTCTTTGCTTAAATCCAATAGTAATAATTTTTTACCTTGTTCTAAGTGGGGTAGACATTTTTCTAAAATTTCAAGTTCAAACTTGGCATCCTTGTCACCGCCTTTTGCTCGTTTTTGTAGTCGAGTCATAGCACGTTCACAAGCTTCAAGGTCTGCTAACGCTAGCTCGGTGTTAATAATTTCAATATCTTCGGCAGGGTCAATTTTACCTGCTACGTGAATGATGTTTTCATTTTCAAAGCATCGTACGACATGACCAATTGCTTCGGTTTCACGGATATTGGCTAAAAATTGGTTTCCAAGCCCTTCACCTTTTGATGCACCTTTCACTAATCCAGCAATATCAACAAATTCCATTGTGGTTGGTAAAGTGCGTTGTGGTTTGACAATTTCAGCAAGCTGATCGAGACGAGGATCGGGCATTGGCACTACACCAGTGTTTGGCTCGATTGTACAAAACGGAAAGTTAGCCGCCTCAATGCCTGCTTTAGTTAGTGCGTTAAAAAGTGTTGACTTACCAACATTTGGTAGTCCGACGATCCCACATTTGAATCCCATACTGTTTGTTACCTTTTATCATTAAATTACTTGAAAATAGTGGCTAATTATATACTAAATCGCACTATTTGTGCCAATGTTCTTATCGATGTTTTACTGTCTAATTTTATTCGAGGTTAACGCTTTCTTACTATTTAGCTAGTAAGTTTGTTTTAGCTCAATAGCTATTAATTGTTAGTTGATTGATGCTTTCATTATTCCAAACTCAATCCAATTTGATAAAGTTGGTTCTTTTTAAGTCCGTATATTTCGGCGGTGATTGCAGCCGCTTTTTTTAATGGAAGCTCTTTGGTTAATAACTTTAATGTGTGAATGACATTGGGATCGATATCCGTGTCAGTTTTAGTATGGCCTTCAACAATTAAAACAAACTCCCCTTTTTGACGGGCAATATCTTCATTTAGCCAATTAATTAATTGAGTCACCGGATAGCTAACAATCTTTTCCCATGTTTTTGTTAGCTCTTTGGCTAATACGATTTGTTTGTCTGCGCCAAATACAGTTTGCATATCATGTAAGGTATCAAGTAAACGATGTGTTGATTCATAAAATATCATCGTTCGTGTTTCATTCACCAGTGTCATTAAATAGTCCTGACGAGCTTTACTTTTAGCGGGTAAAAAACCTTCATAGCTGAATTTATCTGACGGTAGTCCTGCAACCGATAAGGCTGCAATCGCTGCGCAAGCGCCAGGAATAGGAACAACGTTAATCTCATTTTCACGGCAAGCTTTCACTAAATGATAGCCTGGATCATTTATTAAGGGAGTTCCTGCATCAGATATTAATGCTATCGATACGCCAGACTTGAGCTTTTCAATTAATAGCTGAGATTTTTCTTGCTCGTTGTGATCGTGCAGTGCAAAAAGTTTGGCTTTGATTCCCAAATGTTGCAACAGTAATCCACTGTGGCGAGTGTCTTCGGCAGCAACTAAATCAACCTTTTTAAGGATCTCAATTGCGCGAAGCGTGATATCGTTTAAGTTTCCAATTGGGGTGGCTACAATATATAAAGTCATTAGATTTGGTCACATTTTAATTTTGAAAAAAATACCACAAATATACTATACGAAAACCTATTTTATTGTATATACTCATTGCGTTCAAAACAATTTCAGTTTTTATCATTTTATACCCATTGTAAAATTGCATTTTGAATATTTAATCTTAGTTGATAAGCAAGTTTGCTTGTTGATTCACTAATGGTATAGTGGTGTTAAATTTCTTGTCAGAAAGGGCATTCATTTTTATACAGCTTATTGGATTTATGGCGTGAGTTTGTCTTTAATTAAGTACTCATCATCATTCTTCGACCATGATCAAATTAGCATGAATATTTTAAAGATAATAGCTTTTTACGGTAAAAACGTTAAAATGTATAATCATGGGCAATTTCTACCAAAATAAGATTAACGAATGAAAGGTATTAAAGTGAAAAAAATTCTCACATTAAGTAGTTTAAGTTTGCTGATTGCTGCGTGTACTCAAACAAACCCTGCTACAATTGTAGATATTTCAGATTCTTCCGGGAGTTCAAATCCGTCTGTTTATAGCAGACCACCGACAAATATTTCGACAGGTAACCGAATATCGAACTCTACTTATCCTAAATCGTCCTCAAGCTCAAGTTCAACCGTGCAATCTTCCAGCTCGTCTGGTCAAAGCGTTGCAGCAACGAATGAACGTATTGTGTATAATCGTAATTATGATGATATTCCTAAAGGTGGCTATAAGGGGGATACTTATACTGTTAAGCGTGGTGACACCCTATTTTATATTGCTTGGGTAACGGGTAACGATTATCGTTCATTAGCCGCAAAAAATAATATTAAAGAACCTTTCGCCGTTAATGTAGGTCAAGTTTTGGATGTCAGTTTTGGAACAACGGTTGTTGAAACTAAAAATAACGTTACCCAAAAAGTTGTGACGATCAAAGATAATTCAAATGGTACTTCATCAAGCCGTTCATCTGATCAAGGTAGCACCATTCAATCTGTTCAAAGTAATACTATTACATCTGTTCCAAGTAGTTCTAATTCATCGGATCAAAGTCGTTCCAATTTAGGAGGCGCAACAGCCACGGTTGCTAATATTTCTTGGCAATGGCCAGCTAATGGTAAGATTATTGAAAAGTTTTCTAACGCAAGTAAAGGGATTGATATTTCAGGATCGTTAGGTGATAAAGTTGTCGCTGCGGCTGATGGTCGAGTGGTTTATTCTGGTAATGCGTTACCGGGATACGGTAATTTAATTATTGTTAAACATAATGATGATTATTTAACAGCTTATGCGCATAATCAATCAATCTTAGTTAAGGAACAACAAACAGTTCGAGCCGGTGAGCAAATTGCAACAATGGGCGCAACAGGAACTTCATCAGTTAGACTACATTTTGAGATTCGTTATAAAGCGCAATCCGTTGATCCTGCAAAATATTTACCAAAATAATGTGTATAGTTTAAAAACGTTTATTGAAATACAATCGGCATACATGATTAAAATCATGTATTCCTATTGATAACAAGATACATCAAATTTATTTTACGTAACAAAGGAGTTATATTCATGGCAGTAAAAAAATTAGTTCTTATTCGACATGGAGAAAGTGTTTGGAATCAAGAAAACCGTTTTTGTGGTTGGACTGATGTTGATTTATCTGATAAAGGTAATAAAGAAGCAGCAGAAGCAGGTCAATTACTTAAAAAAGAAGGTTTCGAATTTGATTATGCGTATACCTCAGTGTTAAAACGTGCTATTCATACATTATGGCATGTTTTAGATGAAGTGGATCAAGCATGGTTGCCTGTTGAAAAAAGTTGGAAATTAAATGAGCGTCACTATGGTGCACTTCAAGGTTTAAATAAAGCGGAAACTGCTGCAAAATATGGTGATGAGCAAGTAAAATTGTGGCGTCGTGGTTTTGCTATTACCCCACCTGCATTAGAAAAATCAGATGAGCGTTTTCCGGGACATGATTCACGTTACAGCAAATTGCCTGAATCAGAATTACCATTAACTGAAAGCTTAGCATTAACAATTAAACGTGTTCTTCCTTACTGGGAATCAACGATTGCACCACGTGTAGCAAGAGGCGAGCGTGTTATTATTGCTGCTCATGGTAACTCTTTACGTGCTTTAGTTAAACATTTAGATAATATCAGTGATGATGATATTATCGATCTTAACATCCCAACGGGTGTGCCTTTAGTATATGAATTTGATGATAATATGAAAGTGATCAAACATTACTATTTAGGTAATGCTGATGAAATTGCCGCCAAACAAGCAGCTGTTGCAAATCAAGGCAAAGCAAAATAGTTTTTATTTCATTATAATGATAAAAGGTAGGTTTGATAACTTACCTTTTTTATTTTCTAAATTATTCTGTTTCTTTATTAATTTATTTTGAGGCCTTATTTTGTCAAAAATTTATTATATTTATGCCGTCATGAATGCGGGTAAATCAACTGAATTATTACAAATCGACCATAATTATTTAAGTAATAATATGCAAACATTGCTACTTAAATCGTCTGTCGATACGCGTGATTCTGCCGTAGAAATTGTATCACGTTTAGGATTACGCAAAAAAGCGTTACAGCTTGATGATAATAGTGTTGATGAGATAATTGAATTAATTAAACAAAATGATTATGCCTGTATACTGATCGACGAAAGTCAGTTTTTATCCCGAAATACAATCTGGAAATTATCTGATGTTTGTGATGAGTATGGAGTACCAATGATGTTTTTTGGATTAAAAACAGATTATATGGGACATCTTTTTGAAGGCTCAAAAACCTTACTTGAAATCGCAGATAATTTTAGAGAGCTTAAAACCGTTTGTTGGTGTGGAAAAAAAGCAACGATGAATTTGCTAGAAGGTAAAGATGGTAAGATTGTTAAGTTTGGTAACTCTATACATTTAGGTGATAGCGAGTTTCATTCTGTTTGCCGTAAACATTGGAAAGCAGGGCAGGTTAGACCCAATCGTTAATTGTGGTTAAATAAAATCATTTCATTATAACTCATAAGATTATTGATATTTTTTCTGTTTAAAAAGTGTGAATAATCTCTCATTTTTGATATTTTCTTTTTGTTGATTTATCTCGTTTTATGCCATATTGACTGAAGCGATTCAGTTTAGTTGTTTTAATAAATTATGAGGAATTAACATGAAAGTTAAAATCATTTCACTTGCAGTATTAGCATGTTTTACAACCATGACGGCTAATGCTAAAGAATTTGTGCTAATTGATACCGAGAAAGATGTAGCAAAAGGAAATTGGTCTATCTCCAATAAAGATTTAGGGATAAACGCCGAAAAATTTTTTATTGCAAATACTGTCCTTAAAGGTGGAAAACAAGAAGGAAGCGAGTTATTAACAATCAACAGTAATGATTTTACCATAAAATTGAGTCCGACTCGTGGACTGGGAATTATTTCAGTTGTTGGTGACGGTATTCGAATGGGGTGGGATTCACCAGTTGACGAAATTGTTCACCCGAAATTTATAAATCTTGAAAGCCGTGCAGGGCTGGGTTGGTTGGATGGTTTTAACGAAATGATGGTGCGTTGTGGTTTTGAATGGACAGGTCATGCAGTGCAAGCAGACGGAATGATGTATACATTGCATGGGCGAGCTCAAAACACTCCGGTTTCAAAATTAGTCGTCGAAGTTTTAGATAAAGCACCTTACACAATCACGGTTAAAGGTTTAATAAAAGAAAACACATTCAAAAAGAGCAATCTTGAAACGTGGGCATCAATAAGTTACGTACCAGGTAGTAAAGAGTTTACGGTACATGATGTTGTGACCAATAAAGGTGATTACACGAAAGATTTCCAAATCATTTATCATAGCAATTACGGTACGCCAATTTTGGAAGAGGGTGCTCAATTTGTTGCACCAGTCCGAGAAATCTCGCCATTTAACGATTATGCTAAAGATGGGTTAAAAACATGGCAAACTTATCTAGGGCCAACCAAAGGTTTTGACGAAATGGTATTTAACGTTTTTCCGTATGCCGATGCTAATGGTAAAACGCAAGTTATGTTAACGAATAAAGCAGGGGATAAAGGCACGGGTATTGCTTTTAATACCAAAGAACTTCCTGTTCTTTCTTTGTGGAAAAATACCGATACACTTAAGCAAGGTTATGTTACTGGTTTAGAACCGGGAACCAGTTTTGCCTATCCTGTGACTATTGAACGTGAACAAAAACGGGTACGCCAGTTAGAGCCGGGACAAAGTACCGAATTTACCTTAACTTATAGTCTGTTATCCGGTAAAGATGCTGTCGCCAAATATGCTCAACAAATCCAAGCAATTCAAGGTAATCAAGAAACCAAAGTGGTTGAACAGCAAATGGCTAAGGAATAACGGAAAGTATACTACGCCTAAGCCTATTAAATTAGGCGTAGTTAGCGCATTTTATCTTAATTCATCACATTTCATCCTGTAATGTTGTATTTGTGTCGCTGATATCCAAATCCTTAAACTTAATGTAATATCGTTTTATTAAAACGATTAATTTTATTAAATATGTTTATTCTTTTTTGTTCTCAATTTTTATATAAGCTTTCCCTTACTTGAAAGCTAAATTCGATATAGGTATGATGTGTTGTGATGAATTGATCATAATCAATCTTTTTAACTTGACAGCTTTTTTGTTCAATGAGCTATCAATGATAAGTGATAAGATTTACTCATGCATAACATCTCAGTTTATCGAATGAAAAAATTGGAGTCATCTTATTTTGAACATATCAATGTCAACCGATGTTGTTTGTATTCAAAATACTATAGGAATTAACATGACAGCAAAGCGTATCATTATAGGAATCAGTGGCGCAACGGGGTTTGCTTATGGCATAAAAGCGTTAACGCTTTTAAAACCATTGGATATTGAAACTCATTTGGTAATCTCTAAAGCTGCCCACATGACCTGTTCTTACGAAGTTCCCAATATGAACATCAAACAGATAGAGGCGCTTGCCGACAAGGTTTATTCTATTAATAATATCGGGGCAGCAATAGCAAGTGGTTCTTATAAAACAATGGGCATGTTAGTTGCACCGTGCTCAATGCGTAGTTTGTCTGCAATTGCTAACAGTTTATCGGATAATTTGCTAACTCGGGCTGCCGATGTAGTTTTAAAAGAACGTCGCCGTTTAGTTTTAATGGTACGTGAAGCACCTTTACATTTAGGACATATTAAAAATATGGAGGCTGTCACTTTAATGGGTGGGGTGATATTTCCACCTGTGCCGGCACTGTATCAACGTATTGATAGTATTGATGATATGATAACTCATAGTGTAGCTAGAGCGTTAGACCTGTTTGATATCGATATTTCTGCATTACCTCGTTGGGGTGAAGATATGCATTTAAATAACACACCATCTTAATCGAGTTTAACTTTCATTAAATATGCAGCCCAATAAAAAAATCCTTGAATTCATTAACAAACACCATGTGTTATCACTCAGTATGATTCTGCCTGATCATCAACTTTGGGCGTGTAATGCTTTTTATGTTTTTAATGAAGATTCCATGTGTCTTTATATCCTTTCTGACGTGAAAACAATTCATGGTAATGCGATGTTAACCCATTCACACGTGGCGGGTACAATAAGCATAGCACCAAAGACCGTTGCAAAAATCCAAGGTATTCAATTTCAAGCCATCGCATCGCGATTAGCGGATCACGATGCCACCCAAGCTTACTCACACTATTATCGAAAATTTCCTTTTGCCAGAATGATTAAAGCGCCAATTTGGTCACTTAAATTACAACGAATTAAAATGACCAATAATTTAATGGGATTTGCACATAAAACCCATTGGGATAGGGCAGAGGAATAAATAATGAGTGAGTTTTTTAGTAAAATCCGCTTAGTCCAATAGAGCTAATTAACATAACGATCTGTTATGCAATGATCCAAAATAGCGTCGGTACATAAGCGCATGGCAAGTATAAATATTGCATAAATTTCTTTACTAATATTGCTTAATAAATTGATAATATTATAAATCTTGTCAAACTCCATCAGAATTTCAATCGCTTAAAAAAAGCAGCAAAAAAGTTGGTGGAATTTTACACCCTCCTATTTTAATTAATAAACAATAGGTTATAATTAGAGTATTCCTTGTATACACAGGGATAAACCGATTTTTCAATACATTTAATGCATTTAAATCATGTGTTCCCTGTATACACAGGGATAAACCGCGCTGGCGTATGAAAGCTATATTGAAGAACAAGTGTTCCCTGTATACACAGGGATAAACCGGACGTGCTCACACAGGATGAAATCTGGCACATGTGTTCCCTGTATACACAGGGATAAACCGGTTTTGGTCAAAATGCAGATCTGGGATACCTCGTGTTCCCTGTATACACAGGGATAAACCGGATAAATCAACATTATACAGCATCCACCCCCCGTGTTCCCTGTATACACAGGGATAAACCGCGGAATGGTTGAACGATTTTATTGTTGAACATGTGTTCCCTGTATACACAGGGATAAACCGCGAGTAGCCGACGTAGTGAACTATTGACAACTCGTGTTCCCTGTATACACAGGGATAAACCGCGCAACAAGTAGCAAATCCTGTACAGTCATTAGTGTTCCCTGTATACACAGGGATAAACCGGGACCCCTAATGCCGTAGCATTCGCTAACAGTGTGTTCCCTGTATACACAGGGATAAACCGGGACTAATTTAATGACAGAGCCAACTACAACAGTGTTCCCTGTATACACAGGGATACATCATCAACAAAATCAATAAATTCTATACTTAACTATTATAATGCAACTATAGAAGGTTATTTTTAGCTTGTAATCACTCTTAATGATCAACCCTTATTATTCTGCAAATTTATTTTTGTGATCGTAACGATCATAGTGAACATCATCGCTAATCAAATATTGATAAATATCATCCACGATTTCGATCCCATTTTTAATATAATCTGCTTCCCGTTTTTTTCCTCTTTCACCAGGGAAGAATACTTCACTATTGCCTTTTGCGGGTTTTACCTGTTTCAATTGATCTAACATCGCAGACATGCTTTTTTTGAATACTTCAAGCCCAACAAAGTATTCTGGGTTAATGACAATATGTAAATGCCCTAGATCACGTCCTTTGGATAAATCGGCATACATCGAAGACACGTTTTTACCAAATGGTACACCAAGCAAAATTCCAGATAACACATCAACCATCATCATTAATCCATATCCTTTTGCATCTGCAATAGGTAATAAGGCATTGACTTTATAAGGATCGGTAGTGGCTTCACCTTGCTCATCAACAGCCCAAGTAGGGGGGATTGCTGCACCTTTAGAGCGAGCATACAATACTTTACCCCAAGCTTGTACAGTCGTTGCCATATCAAATGATACGACTCTTTCATCAGCAGAAGGGGCGGCAAAGGCGATAGGATTAGTGCCAAAAAATTCTTCGGCACCGCCAAAAGGTACTGCCATCGGATCAGATTGACACATTGAGATAGCAACAAGATTATGAGCGGCTGCCATTTCAGTAAAATAACATAATGAACCACTGTGTGACATGCGTCGAATACCGACAACGGCAACGCCATTTTTTTTGGCTAGTTCAATCGCTTTATCCATACCAATTTTTGCGCCAACCAAACCACATCCATTATCAAAATCGAGAATCGCACTAGCTGGCCCGGTTTCTTTATAGGTCATATTGGGATTTGTGGTCATGCCACCTTTGGCTATCCGCTCAGAATAGTATTCAACTCTTACCGCTCCATGTGAGTGTATTCCCCTTGCATCAGCAAAGGCTAGTGCATCGGCAGCAATATCAGCATGTTCTTTGCTTAATCCTGCTTTATGTAGTTTTTTCGCAATTAAATTATGTAATGTTTTTCGGTCTACTCTCATGTTTGTACTCCTCTGAATGGATTCTATTTAACCATGGAATGGTTTTTTATTACGGTTCCTTTTTGACCTTTTAATAAGGATTCAATATCTGTTAGGGTACCGATATAAGCTGTATTCCCTGTTTTTTCGACAAATTCAATGACGGATTTGACTTTAGGGCCAATGGCACCATCATCGATAGCAAGCGGTTTTAGGCGTTCAGTATCAACATGATCAAGTGCTTTTTGTTGTGGTGTCCCCCAGTTTTCATAAACGGCATCAGCATCGGTTAATATCATTAGGTGATCAGCTTGTAGCTGTATGGCTAATTGCGCAGCAGACAGATCTTTATCAATGACCGCTTCCACTCCTTGGTAGCCATGGTCAATGCTGATAACAGGAATACCACCACCTCCATTACAGATCACGATAGTATTGTCATTCAGCAATTTTTGAATGGTTGCAATTTCCAAAATTTTTTTGGGTTTAGGGGAGGGGACTACCCGTCGAATGTATTGACCGTCTTGTTTAAATATCCAACCATATTGTTGTTTGAGTTGATTTTGTTGTTCGGGTGGATAGACAGGCCCGATAAATTTTGTCGGGTGAGTAAACGAAGGATCACATTTATCAACTTCCACTTGCGTAAGTAACGTGACCACCTGGATAACATTAGGTTGTTGCTGTAAACTTTGACCTATCATATATCCTAGCATGCCTTGAGTTTGCGCAACTAATATATCAAGCGGATAAGCCGGTACCTTTGAATAAGCTGCATTTTGCAAGGCTAAAAGTCCCACTTGCGGACCATTACCATGTACAATGACTAATCGATATTTACCTGCTAATTTAGCAATTAATTTGGTTGTAGAATGAATATTTTGATATTGATTCTCAACCGATAAAGGTTCATTTCGTTTGGCAATTGCATTACCACCTAAAGCAATGACAATCAGTTCCATATGGTTTCCTTGATCATTTGTTAAAGTTATTGGATTTATCCGTTTTTAAGTTTACGTTGTCTTATTATTGATTGATTAGATAGCAACGTCTCGATGACAATCTTTAGAATAGATATAACTTAAAGGCACTTTACCAACGGCATAACAGGCTTGTAAGGCATAGGCACCCATAAAAATATAGTCATCTTTTTTAACGGGGATCCATTCATTATCAAGTAGGTACATCCCTTCACCACTTAGCAGATAAGCACCATGTTCTTGGACATGGGTTTCAATGTAACCATGACTGGCGCCGGGATTGAAGGTTAAAATATGGAAATTCATATCAAATCCAAGTTCTTTAGGTAATAAGTCTTGGATAAATACGTTATCCATATTTTCATAATTTAAGCTTTCTAACTGCTGAACGTGATTGGAAATAATGCGAGTTTGATAATCTGCTAAGGGGATATAACGTCTTTTGTAGAGAAATAATCGTGAACTTTCGGCATGATTGTGTAGATATAATTTTACCCCAGCAGGACAATATAAATAGCCACCAGTCTTTAATCTAAACGATTGGCTATCTGCGTTGGCGGTAATATCTCCACTAAGGACATAAACAAAAAGTTCAATCCCTTCACTGCCAAAACCTTGTACATTTTTTGCGTCTTGATGCATGGTGACAAGATAATCTACGAAGGATGCACCTAACTTAGGTGTCGATAAGATAGTGATATCACAATTTTCGAATCCCGGAATGACATTTTTGACTAATCCATCAGGTGGAATAAGCGCATAATTTTGTCGTTTGATGATGGCTCTGGAAGCCAGCAAATCTTTTGGATAACCAGTATTGTGATTGAAGTACCCCATATTTATCTCCTTGAAAAATAATAATCTTATACTTTGCTGTTCGTTTTTTTTTAGGGTAAAAGGCAACTAGCCTGTAAAACAGCATCGTTTTAAAGCAATATAGTTATTGCCGACTACCGCAATGGATCGGCAATGATTGATTTGTTAATTGGTGATATGTTTACGCATGTTGATTAGGAAAAAAAGCAGCGTAGCGATAATTAAAATGCCGATTGCCACGTAAAATCCTGTCATTTTTGTTCCGGTCAGATCAGCTAAATAACCGGTTAATGGCGGTGCAATTACCGATGAACTCATACCAAAAAAGTTAAATACTCCAAACGAAGTGCCATAATTTGTTTTCGGTGCTGTATCAGCCACGTGTGAGATGAGGATAGGCTCTACCGCCAATTTACCAAACAGTCCATAAAAAATGAGCCCACCTAGCAATAACGTGATGGTTGTTGCTTGTACGGTCGTTAACAGGGTCGCTGCTGCAATTAACTCAAGTACAATAATGAAAAACAGCCGTTTATTTTGGTATTTATCTGATATTTTACTGATGATTAACGCCCCGGGTATGGCAGCAAAGGCAACCAAAGACGATGCAGATCCAATGTTTCCACCC
Source organism: Gilliamella sp. CG16 (assembly GCF_046635785.1). Taxonomy (NCBI): domain Bacteria; kingdom Pseudomonadati; phylum Pseudomonadota; class Gammaproteobacteria; order Orbales; family Orbaceae; genus Gilliamella; species Gilliamella sp. CG16. The sequence goes on along the minus strand of NZ_JBIDFL010000005.1, from coordinate 52,358 downwards.
GTAAAGCCACGCTCGGTTTCGAGAAAGTTAGGTAACCAACTAACTATCATGTAATACCCATAGCAGGTTGCAAAATACATAATATAAGAAGCCACCATTTGACTACTAAAAAATCGGTGTTTTGCGTTCGGTTCGTCAGCGGATGTGACCGCTTCTTTTGCTGACGATGATTGACTTTGATTTTGTTTTTGTTTTGGCGTTTCCTTAATAATCAGGGCAAACCCTGCCACTAAACAAAGTAATAAGGCTGCAATGATATATAGCATATACTCCCAAGGCATTCCCCATGATTTGACCAAAAAGCTGGTGGCAAGCAGACTGATCCCCATTCCTAATGCTGAACCAGTATTAATAATGGCAGAAGCAAAACCGCGATGTTGCGAAGGAATGTTTTCAGCAGAAAGTGACCAAGCTGATCCATAATAAGAGCCACATCCTAATCCAGCCAATAGGCTACCGACATAAATCATCATAATTGAATGTGCATTACCAATGATTAATGCCGCTATGGTAAAGAGTAAAAATCCCGGAATCACCACGGCTTTTTTACCGAATCGATCGACAAGAATGCCAGCCGGAATTTGCATAGCGGTGTAAGCAAAAAAATAGCAACTTGCAATAAGTCCAAGTTCCGTATTGGATTGAGGGCCTATAGTTTGTTGAACTTCAGGAAAGATAGCGGTTAGCACAGGGCGATAGATCCACATCACTGTCCAACCCAGACATAATAATACGACGATTTTATGCCAATATTGAATACCGCCTGTTTTTTCTGTCGTGGTCATATTGATTCCTCTTACTCTTGATAAGCTAGTTTATATAGGGCATAAGTGAGCGCTTTAATGCCTTCAACTAAATCTTCGGTTTTGGTATCTTCGGCAATATTGTGACTAATGCCTTTTATACTCGGCACAAATAGCATTGCTGTTGGAACACGAGGCGCGAAAATCTGTGAGTCATGACCTGCACCGCTATGCATTACCCGATAACTTAATCCTTCTTGATCACAAATTTCTTCTAGCAGATGAATTAATTTAGTGTCCATAGGAATGGGATCTTCATCCATCCAGCGATTGATTTCGATCTCAAGATTAAGTTGATTGGCGATGCGAATCATATCCGCTTCAATCTCTTCGGTGAAGGCGACGAGTTCCGCTTTATTGGTATGTCGACAATCCATCGTGAATAGCACTTCACCCGGCACGACGTTTACAACATTCGGTTTAGGTTCAACGTGCCCAAAAGTCAGGACTAAGGGATCACCCACTTTTATGGCTTTATTAATTGATTGATAACAGATTTGACTAAAGGCATAAACTGCGTCTTTACGATAACCCATTGGTGTTGTGCCGGCATGGTTAGCTTCGCCAATTAAGCGGATGTTATAACGGCGCTGACCAACTATGCTTGTCACCACACCGATACTTTTTTGTTCTTTTTCAAGCACGCCTCCTTGTTCGATATGAATTTCTAGAAAAGCTTTAATGTCGTTGCGTGCAGGCTGAGTTTTGAAATTAAATCCACATGCTTTCATGGCATCAACAAATTTGATTCCGTCACTATCTTCAATCTCATTAACATCATGATGATCGGCAATGGCAAACACATTTTTACTTCCCCAAAAAACATACGGAAAACGGCTACCTTCTTCTTCTGCCATTGAGATGAGTTCTAGTGTTCGTAACGGTTGACCATAATGTTGATGTAAGTATTGCATGGCAAGTAACGCAGCAATAATACCAAGTTGCCCGTCAAGTTTGCCACCGTTAACAACGGTATCAACATGCGACCCAGACATAATGACTTCATCCGGATATTTGCTACCTTTGAATCGTCCATAAAGATTGCCTATTTCATCAAAGTCGCTTTCCATACCGATTTGCGTCATTCTGTCTTTTAAGGCATTTTGGGCGGCTAGCCATTCTGGTGTATATAGCAGTCGGGTGGTACCGCCTTGTTCAAGCCCCCCAAAACTCGATATCCATTTAACTGCATTAGCCACATCATCATACAAGATATTCATAAGCGTTTACCTATCATTAACCATTCGTTTAGAAAAATTGCTTTAACTCTTTTTAACTACTCGTTTTTAATTAGGTTTTTAGTTCTGGAACAAATTCTATAATTGTTTATTTGCCTTTTAGACTATCTATTAATAGCAGAGAATAATGTGATCAAACTAACTATTTTAGATTTATAAAATTTAATTAAATTAATGGGTTATTATTATAAAAAATTTTTTAATAATAATTTATCTTCATGATTATATTCATATTTATTTAATGATGTAGATGATTGTTTTGTGACTTATGACCTATTTATTCCGCTTTTTTTACGTAATATATAAATATAGTCTGATAGTTAGATTTAATAGGTTAACGCAATATTGTTGTTGTAAAACAGATTCAAAGCGGATAGCAGGGTATGACTGAGTAGGATAATTTATCGCGTCAATGAAAATGTCTTTTAACATCTAGCAAGCGCATAACTATTTATTTCCAATTACCATTACAGCATTTGTTACAATAATTTAATAACTGAGAGGTCCAATTCTCATGATTCAATCTTTCATAAAAAAAGGTAGTTTTCAGGATTCTGTTAGCCTCATGTTGATATCTAAAAAGCTGAGTAACCTTGAAGAAGTCGATGAAGTTTCCGTTATGATGGGAACACCAGCCAATAAATCATTGCTTGTAGCCACGGGATTTTGGAGTGATACTTTCAATCAAGCAACGCCTAATGATATCTGTGTAGCAATTAAAACGCATGATGATGCTAGCGATGCCATAGATTTAATTCGTTCCCAACTTGAAGAAGCTTTAAAAAATATTGCTCAGCAACAGCAAGGGGGCAGTAAATTACTAAAAGCAAGACGTTTGGCAACCGCTAATCGAAAACTGCCTGATGCTAATTTGGTGCTTATTTCAATTGCCGGTGAATATGCGGCAGAATTGGCAGAACAAGCGTTAGATGAAAATAAAAATGTCATGATATTTTCCGATAATGTGTCGCTTGAAGATGAACTCCGTTTGAAAAAAAGCGCAGCAGCAAAAGATCTTATTGTCATGGGGCCGGATTGTGGAACGGCAATCATAGCTGGGGCGCCATTGGCATTTTCTAACGTGATACCTAAGGGTAACATTGGGGTGATTGGGGCATCGGGAACCGGCATTCAAGAAGTGATTTCACAAATTGCATTACTCAATCAGGGAATTACACAAGCAATTGGACTTGGCGGACGTGATTTATCGCAAGCAGTAGGGGGGATTAGCGCATTAACCGCATTAACTATGCTAGCGGCTGATAAGCAAACGCAAGTCATTACTTTTATTTCTAAACCGCCAGCAGAAAGTGTCCGTATAAAAGTGATTAATGCAATGAAGCAAATAGCTAAACCTATTGTGGCGCTCTTTTTAGGTTCCCGTATTGATAAACGGCAAGACGATAATATCTTTTTTGCCAGTACGTTAGATGAAGCAGCTAGATTAGCTTGTTTATTAGCCAAAGTTGAAAGTGCGATGAGCACGTTGCCTAGTGTGGATCATCAAACCATTATGGGATTATATACCGGTGGTACATTAGCATCGGAAGCCGCAATGTTGCTGGCTAATCAACTCAATCTTTTGCTCAGTGATAACCACGACAAAGGCATCATGTTCGATCAGCAAGGTCATAAAATTATCGATCTGGGCGATGACTTTTATACCGTTGGGCGCCCACATCCCATGATTGACCCATCCGTACGTGAACATGCAATAGCACAATTGGGCGAGCAAACAGGGGTGGGGGTATTGTTACTGGATCTGGTCATAGGCTATGGCGCAAATGCGAATCCGGCTGAATCAATAATCACAGGTTACAACAAGGCTATCGCTAAACGATCTTCTCATCATCCCTTAATTGCTATTGCCACGGTGACAGGATCTGAATCCGATCCACAATGTCGTAGTAAGCAAATTGTAGCACTTCAATCGGCAGGTATTACCGTAATGGATAATTTACCCGAAGCCATTTTATTAGCCACAAAATTAATTACGCCAGCAAATAAGATTGATTGCTTAAAACCTTACCCTTTACTTGATCATATCAGTGTGATTAATGCCGGTTTGCGGAGTTTTGCTGAAGATCTGCAATCATCAAATATTCCTGTGGTGCATTATCAATGGGCACCGTTAGCTGGTGGCAATCAAAAATTAGCGGCTATTTTGAAAAAATTAAACTAAGAGGTTGTGACAATGAATTCATCAATTAATGAAGCAAATCAGGCCATTATTGAAATAATTAAAGCGGCAAGACCGCATTGGGTTGGTGTTATTGCTGCTAAAGAAGCGATCCCGACTTTGGCACAAGGTTACAAATTATTACATGCAGGCCCACCGATTATATGGCAGGACATGACCGGACCAATGCAAGGTGCCTGTATTGGTGCCTGTTTATTTGAAGGCTGGGCGCAAAATGAAGAACAGGCACTAGCTTTGCTAACGACAGGTAAAGTGGAATTTATACCTTGTCATTCGGTTCATGCTGTTGGCCCTATGGGTGGGATTACTTCGGCAAATATGCCTGTTGTTGTGGTTGAAAATATTACTCATGGCAACCGGGCTTACTGCAATTTGAATGAAGGTATTGGAAAAGTCATGCGTTTTGGTGCCTATGGGCAAGAGGTGTTAAATCGTCATCACTGGATGAAAACGTCATTAGCACCGGCGCTTAATGAAGCATTAAAATTATTTGAAAAAGGAATCGACTTAACCGCACTGATGGCTCAAGCCATTTCAATGGGGGATGAGTTTCATCAACGCAATATTGCTGCATCGGCATTATTACTTCGTACCTTATCACCTAAATTAGCTCTGCTTAATTGTAGTAAAGAAGAAATGGCGAAGATTTTTGATTTTTTAAGTGTCACCGACCAATTCTTTTTGAATTTAGCCATGGCATATTGTAAATCAGTTATGGATAGCGCAGCACAGATCCAAGCCGGCACTATTATTACTGCGATGACACGTAATGGTAAAGATTTTGGCATTAAAGTCAGTGGACTGGGTGATGAATGGTTTACTGCACCCGTTAACACACCACAAGGACTTTTCTTTACCGGATACTCCCAAAAGGATGCGAACCCCGATATCGGTGATAGTGCAATTACTGAAACATTTGGTATTGGTGGGGCGGCAATGGTTGCTGCACCAGGGGTAACCCGTTTTGTTGGCGCAGGTGGCGCGGATGTTGCATATGAAGTATCAGAAGAGATGAGCGAAATCTTTTTAGAACATAATATGCAACTACAAATACCGTCTTGGAACTTTCAAGGATGTTGTATGGGATTAGATCTACGTCTGATTGTAGAAACCGGTATTACGCCCTTAATTAATACAGGAATTGCCCATAAACAAGCAGGTGTGGGTCAAATTGGTGCAGGAACGGTGCGTGCGCCGTTAGCCTGTTTTGAAAAAGCGCTTGAGGCATTAGCGATAAAATTGAAAGTGTAATTTATGAATCAGGAACTTGCAGATTGTCATCGTACCGATAAACAAGCTGAAAATCAGCAATGGCTCTTACCATTCTCTGCCGATTTTAATCGGCAGGGACTTTGCCATACCTCAAAACATATTACGCAATCTATAAAGCCATTGCTTAAAAGTGCCCATGTACCATTTACTGTGAGTGATTTAACACTATTTAGTCTGCATGAACATACCATTAATCTGATTAATAATGCAAAGCAGCTTATCACTTTACACCGTTATGGTCACGGTTTGTCGCCAATGGGTTGGGTACTAAAAAGTGCTCAATTTGATTTAATCAAACAGACACTAACTCAACGTCATAAACCAATCGAACAATTAGCAACGGGTGACATAGTTATCGGACATATTCAAATTAGTGCGAAAACACACATCTGCTCTTTGCAATTACTTCCTTATCCGCATACCAATTATGATAAAAATGGAGTTGCTCAATTATTCAAGCGGATCAATAATCCTACAGGATTGTTTGGCGAGTTAAGACAAAATATTACTGAAAAAAGGGCGCCTGAATTGTGCCAGTTTTGTGACAAAATTGACGCATTATTAAATGGATATTCTGATGATATTACCCCTTTTATTGGTCTAGGAGCAGGATTAACCCCCAGCTTTGATGATATTTTGATTGGCATGATTGCAGTACTATTAAGTGATCAGCGTTTTTATCGTCGATGTAACTTGTTACAACGTGCCATACTTAAGCTTGATCTTGATTCTTTAACGACAACTATTAGTGCGACTTTTTTACGTCATGCCCTGCAAGGAAGATTTTCATTACAAGTACTGCAAGTTATAACCGCACTCAATCAACAAAAATATCAACATCGATCTTTGGCTGAGATATCAAATTATGGTCATACTTCAGGGGCTGATCTGTTGCTTGGTATTTGGCTTGGTATCGATCGTTTTGTCATAAGGGATTGAAGTATGTTAGATACAGAAACTATGCGCACATTTACTAAAGTTGTTGAGTGTAACAGTTTTTCTAAAGCCGCAAAGTTATTATATAAAACCCCAGCCGCAATTAGCTATCGAATAAAATCATTAGAAGCTGAACTCAACACTCAGCTATTTGAACGAACCACTCGAACCGTTTCACTTACGCTAGCCGGTCAACACCTTTATGAGCACTGTAGTCAGTGGTTATTATGGTTAAATTCAATGCCCGAAGAGTTACAACAAATTCGTGATGGCGTTGAACGTAGAGTCAATTTAACGATTAATAACCTATTATATGACAGCGACGCTATTACAGAACTGCTAGATTATCTACTAGAAAAATATCCTTTTACCCATTTTACGATTAATCGCCAAGTTTATATGGGGGTGTGGGATTCATTGTTATATGGAGAATGTCATCTTGCTATTGGGGCAACAGGCACGGAATCACTGGATAATATGATTAATATCTTTCCATTAGGCGAAATAACTTGGGCATTTGTAGCTGCTAAGCATCATCCTATCACTCGTATAGATACTCCTTTATCAAATGATGCATTGCGTAAATATCCTGCAATCAATGTTGAAGACACCTCTATTCACATGAATAAACGTGTTGCATGGCTATTGCCAAGTCAGACCGAAATCATCGTACCGGATATTTCAACTAAATTGGCTTGTCATTTAAAAGGGCTTGGTATTGGATTTTTGCCTCGCTCTTTGTGTCAACCCTATTTGGACACGGGGGAATTAATTGAATGCAAAGTGATTAATGAACGCAAACCCTCACCACTTTCGTTAGCATGGAAAAAATCGAATATGGGTAAAGTGATGAATGAAATCGTCAATTTGTTTAAATATCATCATCCTATTGCGCTTCGTTTTTTAAAAAATATTGATAAAAAAAGGTAATCCAATTCGTTCTAAAAGTAGACATTGTTAATTAACAAATTTGATATTAATAAAGGAAAAATAATATGTTAGACCTAGATAAGTATGATCAAATTAATCCGCCAATGCGTTTACTCATGGGACCGGGGCCAATTAATGCCGATCCAAGAGTGACCCGTGCTATGGCTGCGCCATTAATTGGTCAATTTGATCCAGTTATGACGGATTATATGAATCAAACAATGGCACTGTATCGAGATATTTTCAAAACCACCAATGAGCAAACTTTTGTGATTGATGGCACAGCACGAGCAGGGATTGAAGCGGTTTTAATCTCAACTATTCGTCCGGGTGATAAAGTTTTGGTACCGGTTTTTGGTCGATTTGGATTATTGCTATGCGAGATTGCCCATCGTTGTCGGGCACAAGTCCACACGATTGAAGTACCATGGGGTGAAGTGTTTGATCCTAATGTGATTGAAGATGCGATCAAAAAAGTGAAACCGAGATTATTACTTTGTGTTCAGGGGGATACTTCGACAACGTTACTTCAACCGCTTGATAAAATCGGTGAAATTTGTCGCCGACATGGTGTGTTGTCGTATGTTGATGCGACTGCTTCAATCGTCGGTAATACTTTGGAAGTGGATAAATGGCAACTCGATGGGGTATCAGTCAGTTTACAAAAATGTCTAAGTGGCCCACCGGGTGTTGCACCATTAACCTTAAGTCCTGCGATGGTCGACGTTATTCAAGCTCGCAAATGCGTTGAATTAGGCATTCGTTCAGAGGGTGATATCAGTGGCAATGATGAAATCATCTATTCTAACTATTTTGACATCGATATGATCATCCGCTATTGGGGGGCGGAACGCATTAATCATCATACAGAAGCAACTTCGATGCTTTACGCCGCAAGAGAGTGTGCCCGTATTGTGTTACAAGAAGGACTAGATAATGTCGTTGAACGCCATCGTATTAATGGCGAGGCAATGGTCGCAGGATTGCAAGCGATGGGGCTTAAACTTTTTGGCGATCTTAAATACAAAATGAATAATGTGGTTGGGGTTATGCGTCCTGAAAATATCGACGACCAACAAGTTCGTAACCTAATGCTGAATGATTTCGGTATCGAAATAGGGGCATCTTTTGGCCCACTTAAAGGGAATGTTTGGCGCATTGGTACAATGGGATATAACGCCAGAAAACAGTGTGTTTTACAAACCTTGACCGCATTTGAAGCAGTGTTAAACCGTCTTGGCTTTAAAACCATACAAGGTGCTGGACTTCAAGCTGCCTGGAACATTTATCAAAATTCGTAATATATCGTCATCGTTATAAAGCTCACTAAGGTGAGCTGATCTTATAACTATTAAAAGTATTAGATACACCATTTATATCGAAAAGTAAGTTAGTTGTTATTGGTTGCAATGAAAGCAGATTATCAAATTAACGTCTAAAAGCGTTGTGATTCGTTGCTCATTGATTTGAGTGATGGAGGACAATAGCCTAATTATACTTAAGGAAATTCTATGAGTATCTTAACAAATAAAGAGCCGACATCGGGATATCATCCTAAAAAGTGGAAAGGTCGTTATAGTGTCCTGTTGTTATTATGGTCTGCTTGGTTAGTATCATTTCTCGATCGAATGGTGATGAATGTATCGCTTCCCTTTATTGGTGACGATTTAGGGTTGGATAAAATAGAACAAGCATCAATTATCAGTGCTTTTTTTATTGGTTATGCCCTTTTTCAAATACCGGGCGGGTATTTATCCGATAGATTTGGATCCCGTAAAGTCATGGCATTCGCCATCGTTTGGTGGTCAGTTTTTACTTTTTTCACAGGTTTAATCTATATTCTGCCTTTAATGTTATTAGTCAGATTTCTGTTTGGTCTAGGAGAAGGCGGGTTTCCTGCTTCATCATGGAAAACCATTGCCACTTATTTTCCTGCTAAAGAACGAGGTCGAGCCACTGCGATTCAATCTTCTGTCAATACATTAGGGCCTGCTATTTCGGTCATCGTTGCGGTGACAATTATCGAATGGTTAGGTTGGCGTGCCGTGTTTATTCTGTTGAGCCTGCCCGGATTAGTATTAGGTTATCTTATCTACCGTTTGATACACAATCATCCTGCTGAAAATCCCTTAATCAAGCCTGAAGAATTGCATGAACTACAAGAATGCAATGACAATTTTAATCCCCCTAATCATAACGTCAATTTGCGCAATAATAGCCAGTCGCTAGCGGATGTGTTGAAAATGCCTTTATTATGGAAGCTGTCGCTAATTTGGTTTTTATTTGATATTACTTTTTGGGGATTTACGACTTGGTTACCCAGTTATTTACTGGAAGCAAGAGGATTATCGTTATCCAAAACTGGGATATGGGCAGCTATTCCATTTTTATTTGGTGCAGTAGGTACCTTGATCGGTGGCTATCTTGCCGATAAATTTGTACAACGACTCAAAATTATTTATGGCGTTACCGCAATCTTATCTGCTAGTTTTTTATTTCTCATGTTTAACGTTGAAAATCTAGATGCAGCCATTGCTTTTCAATGTATTTCAGCGTTGTTTATGTTTATTGCCTTTGCTATTTTTTGGGGAATGTTAATGCAACTTATTCCAACGGTCATTATGGGTAAAGCTTCCAGTATCGTTAATTTTGGCGGACAAGTTGCCGGAATTATTTCACCCTTTATCATCGGTTTTTTAATTGAAAAATCAGATGGTGGATACCAAAGTGGTTTTTTATTTATGGTGCTATCACTGATTGCATCGGCAATTTTAACGCTATTCATTCAAAAAATAACACGTTAAAAAAGTGGAGCAATGCTCTGCTTTTTGTTATTGCTATTCAATCAATTAATATGGTTGCCATAAGGTTTGATTAAACAAGTGGAATAAAAGTAGTCAGAATAACTAAGAAGAAATCTATACGATTAACCTAATCGGAAAAGTAAAATTATTTTATTTTCTCTAAAAATCATCTTGTTGTAAAAGAGATAAAAATATCTGCGAAATTTATTGATTACTATGTGATTCAAAAATAAGTCAGGTTAACGTAACGCATTAATTAGTTAACCAATGAAAAATAGGATGTTTATAAAATGAATGTTTGCGATATTTTTGAACGTGAATAAAAAAACCGTTCCAAAGAGAACGGTTTTTATTTAACTAAAACACTAGACTAAGCTTTATATTTTTTCATGACAATTGAAGCGTTAGTTCCACCAAATCCGAAGCTATTCGACATGACTGTCGTTAATTCACGCTCGGTTGGTTCAGTGATAATGTTCATGCCAATAGCGGCTTCATCAAGTTCATCAATGTTAATACTTGGCGTAATAAAGCCATGTTCTAACATTAATAATGAATAAATTAATTCTTGTGCACCGGTCGCACTTAACGAGTGACCCGTCATTGATTTAGTGGATGAAATCGCCGGGATATTATCACCAAATACTTGCTTGATAGCCCATAGCTCTTTAACGTCACCAACAGGAGTTGATGTACCGTGTGTATTGATATAATCCACAGGCACATCTAAATCTTGGATCGCAAGTTGCATACAACGCATTGCACCTTCACCAGATGGGGCTACCATGTCATAACCGTCAGATGTAGCAGCATAACCAACCAGTTCACCATAGATATGGGCACCACGAGCAAGCGCATGCTCTAACTCTTCAACTACAACCATACCAGCACCGCCGGCAATCACAAATCCATCACGGTTGGCGTCATAGGCACGAGATGCTTTTTCAGGTGTATCATTGTATTTAGTTGATAACGCACCCATTGCATCAAATTCACATGACATTTCCCAACAAAGTTCTTCACCACCACCGGCAAAAACAATATCTTGTTTACCGAGTTGAATCAGCTCAGCAGCATGACCAATACAGTGTACAGACGTTGCACAAGCTGACGTCATAGAATAGCTAATCCCTTTGATTTTAAATGGTGTTGCTAAACAAGCTGAAATGGCTGATGACATTGATTTTGTCACAGCATAAGGCCCCACGCCACGTAATCCCTTTTCTTTCATACCTGCAACGACGTTATATTGAGTTTTGGTTGAACCACCATAGCCCGCAATTAAACCAGTTCGAGGATTTGAGACTTGTTCAGGAGTCAATTTTGCATCGTCAATAGCTTGTTGTAGAGCAAGATAACCATAGATAGAAGCATCATTCATAAAGCGCACGATTTTGCGATCGATAAGTCCAGTAGTATCTAATTTAACATTACCGCAAACATGGCTTCGCATTCCGCTATCTTTCATTTCTTGAGAAAAAGTGATTCCACTACGACCCACTTTTAATGATTCTAAAACCTCTTTAGTATTGTTCCCAATACTCGAAAGAATACCTAATCCGGTAATAACAACTCGTTTCATGTAATATTCTGCTCCTAAATTAACTGGCTTCATAAGAAAAATTGATGTGATTATAGCGTACACTTGTAAGCTGAACAATACCTAACGAAGCTATTTTATTTATAATATTAAATCGAGTAATTTCGAAAGTAAAAAATATATCAATTATCCTTTAAATTATATTAATTATTATGTTTTATTAACAATAAACCTCATACTTTGTTAAGTACCTAAAATTACACTTTTCTGATTGTTTATTTACTTGCTAATTAAAAAGTGATTAGTATAATACTGTTTGTTTATACAGTATAAGGGGTTAGCAATGAATGAAAAGATGATATCAAAGCTTGAAATATTAGCTGAATCAGCAAAGTATGATATTTCTTGTGCTTCAAGTGGCTCATCTCGAACTAATAAAAATAAAGGGATTGGCAGTGCGCATCGTTGTGGAATATGTCATTCATTCACTGCTGATGGGCGTTGTGTCTCTTTGCTTAAAATCATGTTAACTAACTATTGCATGTTTGACTGTGCTTATTGTATAAATCGCCAAAGCAATGATATTCCCAGAGCTGGATTTACGCCTAAAGAATTAGCTGATTTAACCATTGAATTTTATCGTCGTAACTATATTGAAGGACTTTTCTTAAGTTCTGGCATTGTCAGAAGCCCTGATCATACGATGGAAAAAATGATTAGAGTGGTAAAAATATTACGTAATGAACATGGATTTAATGGCTATATCCACATGAAAGCCATTCCTGGTGCCAGTAATGATCTTATAGTTCAGGCTGGTTTGTTGGTTGATCGAATGAGTGTGAACTTAGAGATCCCGACAGAAAAAAATCTAAAGTTATTAGCGCCCGATAAAGATCATCAAAGCATTTATCAACCAATGCGCCATATTCATCAAAACTTACTTGAAAACATAGAAGATCGAAAAAAAATTAAATCTACGCCAAAATTTGTACCAGCAGGGCAGAGCACTCAAGTCATTATTGGGGCGACAGATGAGACAGACAGCCAGATTTTACAACTAACGGCTAAACTCTATAAACGACCAAGCATGAAGCGTGTTTATTATTCAGGGTTTATTCCTGTTAATGGTTATGATAAAAGATTACCCGTATTGCAAGAAGTACCAAGAGTGCGAGAAAATCGCCTTTATCAAGCTGATTGGTTATTACGATTCTACGATTTTAGTGTCGACGAAATTGTCAATGATCAATATCCTGATCTTGATTTAACTGTTGATCCTAAACTGGCGTGGGCTATTCGAAATCCCCAATTCTTTCCGGTAGATATAAACCGTGATAGTTATCAAAAAATTTTACGGGTACCGGGTATTGGTGTTAAATCGGCAAAATTAATTGTTTTAGCAAGGCGACATCGTAAATTAAATTTAGAAGCTTTAAAACGAATAGGCGTTGTTCTAAAAAGAGCCCAATTTTTTATTATTTGCCATGAAATGCGAAAATTTAAATTATTAGACTCATCCGAGCAGTATATTCGGCTTTCTTTGCAAGAAAAACCGTTGCTTGAAGTCAAAAATGATAATATTCCTCAGCAATTAGTGATGGGTTGGTAAATCATGTTAGCTTTTCAATATGATAAAAGTTTTGAAGGATTGCTATGCGCAGTGTTTGATGCGTTTGAGCAAAAAAAGATGCCCGATTGTTTGTTGGCGCATAATGATCTTGTGCCTTTGTTAGTATCCGATACGCATCATGTGGAAGTACGTAATAGTAAATATGAACGGGTTCAAGTAGCTTTGAACAAAAAGTTATCTCACGTTGCGCTTAATCAATTAAAGTATGTTTGGCTTTCTGAATTACCAGAAAGTGATTTCATTATTTTTCGTTATATCTGTAAAGTTTTCAAATCAAAGCATCCTATTGAAACGGATTTTGGTGATCCTGATGTACTAATTGTTCACGACATTGCTAAAAAAGTAAGTCGGGAACGGCATCATTTAATGCAATTTGTTCGTTTCAATACTATTGAAAACCCAATTGATAACACAAATGACGGACAAAATGAAAAGATCTATTTTTCGGTTATTGCTCCTATCTATAACGCATTGCCTTTAGTCTTAGATTTTTTTAAAGATCGTTATGCCGATCAGAAATGGGCGATTTATGATGAAAAACGTAAATATGGCTACTTTTATGATCTCGACAAACTTGAAAAAATTTCACTTGTTGATCATGAGGAGTTGATCGTAGATAACAAAGTCAATCAACGGTTTTTAACGAAAGATGAACAACTATTTCAAACCCTATGGCATCGTTACTTTAATGCTTTATCTATCAAAGAAAGAGAAAATCCTAAATTACAACGTCAACAGATGCCAAAACGGTTTTGGCACAATTTACCTGAAATGAAAGGCAAATAAAAAACCGCTATTGAAGCAGCGGTTTTTTTTATCTATAAATCATGATAAAACAAGTTATTGTGAATCGATATCATTAATAAAACTATTGATGCTTTCTTCACGTTGTTGCTGTTTCTTTTCATCGACTTTACCACCAGAAGCAATAAAATCATTTCGTTGGAAATAAGCATTACGCATAAAGTTATAAGGATCGTCACTGTTTTTAATCAGATCTTCGTATTCAATCGCCATCGCACGAGCCTCAATACCGTCGAACACGCCTCGTACTAATGCCCATTTCCAATTTAACCAAGCTAAAGGTGGATAAAGCGTATCAACTAAGGCACCGCCTTCCTCTCTAAGCGTTGCTGAACCATAGAAAGGTAAAACCACATATGGACCATACGGTACGTCATAGTGACCAAGCACATCACCAAAAGTATGCCTATTGCCTTTTTGTAATTGTGGGTCAGCTAAACTGGCAACATCAAATAATCCTGCAACACCAAAAACAGTGTTTAAAAAGAATCGTGCTAAGTGTTTTCCGGCTTGGTGGACATTTCCTTGTAAAAGATTATTCACCATCGAAGCAGGTTCAGAAAGGTTAGAAGAAAAGTTCACGACACCTTTACGAAGTGGTGTTGGTACATAATCTTTCCAAACGACAGCAGCTGGACGCAAAACATACGGATCTAATGCATAATAGTTAACATTAAACATTGCTTTATTGAATCCAGATAAAGGATCACTGTATGAATTGCTTTCAGGATCATATGAAGCGCAACTTGTTAGTGCCATAACAGAGAACAGCATGCCAATTATTCTTTTTTTCATAGGATTTTCAACTAAACAAAATTCAGATTATTGATTTTTTAATTGTATCATGTTTACACATAATACAAAATTTTTCATTATTTAAATGGTATTATTTTTTTAAATTTATTAAAATGGGCGCCCCCGATGACCTCATAGTTAAATGGATATAACGAGCCCCTCCTAAGGGCTAGTTGCAGGTTCGATTCCTGCTGGGGTCAAGTACATATATAAACCTATCTATTAAATATAGCAACTGTAAAAAATTTTTTACTGAAAAATATAACAATTTGTCATGTTCTATCTTAACTTATTTGTCATCACTTTGTTTGGTGTATTTTAATTATTTTTTGTTATCAATATAATAATAGTCATCAATTCAAATGTATAATGTATTAATGGATGCTGATTAAAATAGTTGAAGTTTAGTCAGAAAATTTAACACCACGATTGAAGCATTTTATGCACCGGCTTATGTTGAAAGTCGACAACTTAAGCAAGCTTTTATTCAAATCGGGTTATAAAAGATACCTTAAAATAATCTACTAAGGCTGATATTTTATTGGTTGGTTTAGGCAATAATCCCTTTGTTATTGTCATTGCTTTCTAGGCGCATTGTGCTTAGAGCGATTGATATTTTTGCAATTAGTGCTTCAAATGGCCGAACGGTTTTAAGTTTGCAAAAAAATAGCCCTGAATAAATATTATTTCGTTAAATTTTTAAAGCTATAGAGATTAAATTTGACTAAGAACAGTTGTTATTATCTTTAATAACTAGTCAATTTTATTCTCTATAGCTTATTTTAGTTGACGATTTACTAACAGCTTATCATTTATTTTCGTTTTATAATAAGCGTTTTATAATCCGATCAACACGTATGCGAGTTAATCTTTTAATTAACTTATGTACGTGAGGTGGGTAAAACTGGCTGGCTTGAATTTGTTGAAAATGTGTCACCAATGTGGTTTTTTCTCTGATTGTATCAAGTTCTTTATCAAACTGATCTTGCAATTCTTGTTTAGGATCATGAATTAAAATACCATTTTCAAGATCTAATCGCCATGCCCTTGGGTTAAGATTATTACCCGTAATTAATACCCATTTTTTATCGACCCAAATACCTTTAAGGTGATAAGTTTGTTCGCCATCTTTCCATAATCGAATAATGAGTTGTTCTTTATCAATAAAAGGTTGCAGTCGCTCGATAAATTTTCTTAAGTTAATTTCATATAAATAAGGTAGCCCACCTGAAATATTGAAAGGTTTATCTTCTGGAATATAGAAATCATTGGCGATTTTGTCACCGATTATAATTTCTACTTGTTTACCTTTGCGCAATAAGCGAATAATGTCACGAACTAAAATATTAGGTAAGTTGAAATAAGGGGTACAAAAGATAATTTTTTGCTGAGTAACATTAATTAGGTGATGTATCGTTCTATTTAATGAGTTATTACGGCCTAAACCTGAAATAGGGGATACTGAAAGGGATTGATTATCGGCATCGCCCGTATAATGATATTTTGCATTCATTAAATGTTGACGAAGGGCTTTAATCTCAGCTTTTAGTTGTTTTCTGGTTTTATGGTTTTCACCATCCAGCCGTTGTAATCCGCTAAAAGGTAAAAAATTGTCATTAATATAGTTCACCATACTATCGGCGAGTACTTTATTGGTAATAAAGTGGTAGCGGTCGTAGCGATATTTATCCAGCTTATGTAAATAGACGTTATTTATACTTGCACCGCTATAAATCACGGTATCATCGATAATAAACCCTTTAAGGTGAAGAACGCCCAGCACTTCACGGCGATTAACAGGCACACCATAAATAGGAATATCAACTTGAGGATTTTCTTGTTTTAATTGGTAATAATATTTTGCATTAGTTTGACTTTTGTCTTCACCAATCCTACCGCGTTGTGCTCGATGCCAATCGACAAAGATTTTTATATCTAAATTGGGATTTTGTTGCTTAACATTATATAATTCTTTAAGAAATTCTTTTCCTGCTTCATCTTGCTCTAAATATAACGCAACAATATAGATGCGTTCCTTGGCATGTTTAATTGCATCAAGCAAAGCAAGCCGATAGTCTGTAGGATTATATATAATACGGTATTGATCGGCATGTTGAGAAATTTTTGCTAATTCATCAAGCTGTTTTTGGTGATTATATTTTATAAATGGTATTCGCATGATTTCTATATCATTTTAACTGACGCATATCGTTGAGTAATACGAATTATATCAGAAAATAATTCTCCTTTTTATACAACATTTGTTAATGTATTTAGTCACAACGTTATAAAATCTTATTTTCGGGATGATAATAAATTGTTTAAGATTGTTCATCAACCCATGTCTGAATAATTTTATAGGTTAAGGCTAATACGACTGGTCCGATGAATAATCCCATAATACCAAATCCAAGTAATCCACCAATAACACCAAATAGAATAAGTAAAAAAGGTAAATCAGCGCCTTTTTTGATTAAATAAGCACGCATAACACTATCAAGTGTCGTCAGTATTACTGCGACGACAATTAAGATAATACCTGAAGCCGTATGACCACTCCAAAATTGCCAAATTATACAACCTAGCATGACGACAACTGGCCCAATTTGGGCAACACAACAAATAAATAGTACTAGAGTTAATAGACCCGCTAACGGCATATTCGTTAACACAAAGCTTAAACCACCAATTAAAGCTAAAGTAATGGCGGTTACCACTACGCCTAATGCGACTGCACGAATTGATTGGCCTGCTAAGGTGACGGTTGTTTCGCCATATTGTTTAGAGAGTCGATTAGCAAATACATAAACATATTTGGTAATACTTTCACCTTTTAAGAAAAGTAAAAGGCTAAAAATAATCATGACACCAGCATGGAAAATGAAAATACCTAAATTAGTTACTTGCTCGATCAACCACTTAATCATAGTGCCAATATAGGGTTGAACATTGCTCATTAAATCTGAACCATCGGTTTTGATCAGCTCTAACCATTTTTGATGTAATTCCTCACCAAACATAGGAATGCTATTTAGCCAATCAAGAGTGGGTAACTCGTGATGAGATAGTGATTTTGCCCATTCAATCAGATAGTGTCCATTTTGTGCTACACTACTAATAATGAGAAGAAAAGGAATGACACAAACAAAGGCTAAAATTAATGCCATAACCAACAAAGATAACCAGCGTTTATGGAAAAGTTTGTTTTGAATTTTGATCATAAGTGGCCAAGTTGCAATCACGACCATGACCGCCCAGAAGAATCCAAACAAAAAAGGTTCAACAATCCGATAAGTAATGATGATAAATAATCCAATTAATAGCAGATTAAGAATTAATTTTAATAAATCATTAGTATTTTTTTCTTTAGGCATTTTATAACCATAGTAAATAGTAAATATAATGCTATTATACGCATTATCATTTAAAAAGCATATCATGCAATATTAATGAACCTATTTTTACAGGAGACAAAAAAATGAAAAAAATAATATTGGTAGCCTTAATGGGCGTATCTTTATTTGCTTGTGCTGAAAAAACTAAATTGCCAGAAACAGTGCAAAATGTGAATGACATTGCACCTTATCCTGAAGCGAAAGCTGGTTACACCCGTTTTGCAATAAATCTACCTGCATTGCCTGATGAGAATAATGCTCGTATTGAATTACTAATTGGCAAAGAAATGAATGTTGATTGTAATTCTCAACGTTTGGCAGGGACAGTTAAAGAGGAAGAATTAAAAGGTTGGGGTTATTCTTATTATGTTGTAGAAGCCGGTAACGGTGTTCTATCAACCATGATGGCTTGCCCGGCAGGTTCTAATAAAAATCAGTTTGTTACTCTTCATCATAATTTGGGTTGGTTAGACTATAATAGTCGCTTACCAATTGTCATTTATGCACCAAATGATTTCCAAATTAAGTATCGTGTTTGGCAACCTGATGCAAAAATTCTACCAGCCAAAGCTGAATAAAATTGGAAAGGACGCTATTGGCGTTATCTATTTTTAGTATCGTTAAAAAGGGTTGAGTGAACAAAATATCGTCACTCAATCTCAAATCTTAAGTTATTTTACATTTTATGTAGACTTCTTTGAAAAAAAAGGTATTTTATGCCACGTAATGCAAAGCTAACCATTTATTTTTATCAATATAATAATAAATAATTTGCTTGCTTACCTCGGTTTCGCCAGACTGTGTGTTTTCAACAGGTTTTTGGTAAAATTTGGGGGTCCATTGTTTTGATTCAGTGGGCTTGTGTTTAACATGTAATATCCCTATTACTAGAGGAGAAGTGGTGAGCATGTTTACTCAACGTAAAACAATTCTTTCAATTCTTGCTGGTGTCACACTAGCGTTATCTCAATCTGCTATTGCTAAAGATCGTGTCGTACATTTTTATAATTGGGCAGGTCAAATTGGTCATGAAACCATTAATGATTTTGAAAAATCAACAGGTATTAAACTTGTTTATGATGTTTATGACTCTAATGAAGCACTTGAAGGAAAACTCATGGCGGGGCATTCCGGCTTTGATGTTGTTTCACCTTCTGATAGCTTTTTAGCAAGACAGATTAAGTCAGGTATTTATCTTCCATTAGATAAAAGTAAATTACCGAATTGGAAAAATCTTGATCCTAACTTAATGAAACTAATGGCGACCCATGACCCAGATAATACTTATGCTATTCCTTATGTCTGGATGACAACGGGTATCGGTTATAATATCGATAAAGTCAAAGAGCGTTTAGGTGAAGATGCCCCAGTTAATAGTTGGGATTTAGTCTTTAAACCTGAAAACATGGAAAAACTTAAAGATTGTGGTGTTGCATTTTTAGATGCGCCTACTGAAATTTTTGCCAGTGCGTTACAATATTTAGGTAAAGATCCTAATAGCACTGATGCCAAAGATTATACTGGTGTGGCTTATGATCTTTTAGCAAAAGTAAGACCGAATATTCGTTATTTTCATTCATCTCAATATATAACCGACCTTGCTAATGGTGATATTTGTGTCATTTTAGGTTGGTCTGGCGATATTTTACAAGCACGAGATCGCGCAAATGAGGCTAAAAATGGTGTCCATATCGGTTATCAAATACCTAAAGAAGGGGCATTAGTCTTTTTTGATACTTTTGCGATTCCAAAAGATGCGGCTAATGTTGATGAAGCCCATGAATTTTTAAACTTTATCATGAAGCCAGAAATCGCTGCGCAAGTGACTAATGATGTTAATTTTGCAAGTGCCAATAAAGTCGCAAATGACAATTTTGTTAAACCGGAAATTAAAAACGATCCTGCGGTTTATCCATCACCTGAAGTCATGGAAAAATTGTTTACATTAAAAGTTAAAGAACCTAAACTTGAACGCGTGATTACTCGTACGTGGACAAAACTTAAAACTGGTCGATAAAGTTTTAACAAATAATTGATTATTAAGTGTTATTTATTATAGACGGAGAGATTGATTTAATCTTTCCGTTTCGTTTTTTATGGCTTGTTGTTATGAGGAAAAAAGAGTGAATAATAAAACAACAATTCAGGTTCAGCCTAAAAAAAAGATGGTTACGCCATTATTGGAGATCAAAAATTTAACCAAAGTGTTTAATGATGATTATTATGCTGTTGATGATATTAATCTCACTATCTACACTGGTGAAATTTTTGCTTTGCTTGGTGCTTCAGGTAGTGGTAAATCGACCCTATTACGGATGTTAGCAGGATTTGAGCAACCAACATCTGGGCAAATTATTTTAGATGGTAAAGATTTATCGCAAGTTCCGCCTTATAATCGTCCAATCAATATGATGTTTCAATCGTATGCTCTCTTTCCTCACATGACGGTTGAGCAAAATATTGCTTTTGGTTTAAAGCAAGATAGATTAGACAATAAAGAGATCAAACACCGTGTTGAAGAAATGCTTGCGCTTGTGCATATGGAACAATTTGGAAAACGTAAGCCACATCAATTATCTGGTGGTCAAAGACAACGCGTAGCGTTAGCACGTAGTTTAGCAAAACGTCCAAAATTATTGCTTCTTGATGAACCGATGGGAGCGTTAGATAAGCAACTGCGTGATCGTATGCAACTTGAAGTTGTCAGTATTTTAGAACAAGTAGGGGCAACTTGTGTTATGGTTACCCATGATCAAGAAGAAGCCATGACCATGGCTGGTCGTATTGCCATTATGAATAAAGGTCAATTTGTTCAAATTGGTGAGCCTGAAGAAATTTATGAACATCCAAACAGTCGTTATAGTGCTGAGTTTATTGGATCGGTAAATGTGTTTGATGGCATTTTACAAGAAACACTTGAAGACGGATTGATTATTAGCTGTCCAATGATAAAACATCCAATAAAAGTTGATTATGATTCACCAGCGGTTGAAGGTGTGCCAATTCAAGTTGCGCTTCGTCCTGAAAAAATCAAATTATGTGACGACATTCCAGAAGACGGTTATAACGTTGCAACAGGTGAAGTAGTTGAAATTGCCTATTTAGGTGATTTATCAATATATCATGTTAAGTTATCAAGTGGGCAAATTATCATTGCACAACTACAAAATGAGCACCGTTATCGAAAAGGAATGCCTACTTGGGGAGATATAGTTAACCTAAGTTGGGAAGTTGATAGCTGTGTGGTACTTACCGAATAAACAAAAGAGGATATAACGATGCGTTCCATTTTTTGGAGTGTAGTATTAAATGCATTTGTCTTGCTCTGTGTTTATTGGCGTTTTGTCACCACAGATGCATTTGATAACTTATTTTTAGATGCGCTATTTACTGCATTAGTATTAAGTTTTTTAATGTCATGTTTTGGTTTGTTTTTAGCAAATTACAAGCCTTCTAGACTTGCTTATCGAATGATTATTGCTGGCAGTATTCTATTTATACCTGCTGGTTTAGTTGCTATTTATTTTGCAATTAAGAAAATTAAAAAACAGCCTGATGATACAGATTTGATGACGCTTTATGGTCGTTTAACAGTCATTGCTATTCCATATTTATGGATGCTGCTACTGTTTTTATTACCATTTTTAATTGTTTTTAGGATCAGTTTTTCCGAAATAGCATCCGCTGTTCCGCCGTATACGGATTTATTTAGCTTTGACGATGGATTGCTCAATATAACCTTAAATTTTGGTAATTATCTCAATTTATTGAGTGATACCATCTATTTTGATTCTTATTTGCAATCATTAAAAATTGCGGCTATATCAACTTTATTATGTATTTTAATTGGTTACCCACTAGCTTGGGCTATTTCGCAATGTAAACCGTCAACGCGAAATATTTTGCTTTTACTGATTATTTTACCGTCATGGACATCCTTTTTGATTCGTGTTTATGCGTGGATAGGTATTTTAAATCCTAATGGGCTTTTAAATCATTTTTTAATGTGGTTAGGCGTTATCGATCAGCCGTTAATCATTATGAAAACCTATTTCGCTGTGTATATAGGAATTGTGTATTCTTATTTGCCTTTTGTCGTTTTACCGATTTATACATCGTTAATCAAAGTTGATTCAACGCTAATTGAAGCGTCGTTAGATTTAGGCTGTAAACCGATTAAAACGTTCTTTCAAATCATTGTACCATTGACAAAAAATGGAGTAATTGCAGGGGGAATGTTAGTGTTTATTCCTGCCGTTGGTGAATATGTTATTCCTGAATTATTGGGGCCGTCAGAAGGAATCATGATAGGTACTCAGTTATGGACAGAATTCTTTAATAATCATGATTGGCCTGCCGCTTCAGCGGTTGCATCGGTGATGTTGTTAATATTGATTGTGCCGATTTATTATTTCAACAAATTCCAAAATCGACAAATGGGAGGTAAATAGATGAACAATTTACCAATTATCCTACGTTCAGCTTTGATTGTCTTTGTGTCATTGTTGATCGGTTCATTTATATTAACGCTTTTAATTTCATCATCGGGATTTGAACTTATTACAAATGGCAGTGTTTACGTGGGCTGTTTTGTTTTTAGTCTGATTGTCACGTTAATTATTACATTAGCGTTAGCTTGCCGATGTTTAAAAGGGCTTATATTATTGGCGGTATTCTCTTTTTTATATATCCCAATGATTATTTTGATTGTTTATTCATTTAATAGTTCACGTTTGGTGACTGTTTGGGCAGAATTTTCAACCAAATGGTACGTTGAATTGATTCATAATCAAACTTTACTCAAGGCGGTTGGTTTAAGTTTAACTATCGCAGCTTGTGCAGCAACATTTGCGATTGTACTTGGTACTTTAGCTGCTTTTGCCATTATCCGTTTTAGGCGTTTTCGTGGGTCAAATCTGTTTTCTTTTATGACAACAGCACCTTTGGTTATGCCTGATGTAATAACGGGTTTAGCTTTGCTATTGCTCTTTGTAGGAATGGGGCAGGTACTGGGTTGGCCAAAAGATCGGGGGGCGATCACGATTTGGATGGCTCATACTACATTTTGTACAGCTTATGTCACCGTCGTTATTAGCGCACGGTTACGAGAGTTGGATAAATCCATTGAAGAAGCTGCATTAGATTTAGGCGCAAATCCATTAAAAGTCTTTTTCGTGATTACTTTACCAATGATTGCGCCGGCATTAGTGTCAGGGTGGTTGCTTGCATTCACATTATCACTTGACGATGTGGTTATTGCTAATTTTGTGACCGGCCCAGGTGCGATGACATTACCTAAACTGATCTTCTCCAAAGTTCGCTTAGGTGTGGATCCTCAAGTTAATGCACTTGCCACAATTATTTTGTTAATTGTTGGCATCATTGGATTTATTTCGTGGTTATGGATGCGTAAATCTGAACGTCGTCGATTGCGTGAAACTCGCCTGCATTAAATCTTTTTAAAACTTAATATTGCCGCACAATGCGGCAATATTTTCCTTTCAAAATATCCGTGTCTTTTTACTAGATTTGTATTATAGTGTTGAGAGTTAGTTTACTAACAAAATTCTCAGGGCGGGGTGAAAGTCCCCACCGGTGGTATAGCCCACGAGCGCTTAATATTTTAGTCAGTCAATATTTCAAATAGCTAAAATCAATTTCATTGTTGTGCAAAATGATTTGAAGTGAATTTGAAGATGATTAATAGGTATTAAGGTCTAGCAGATTTGGTGAAATTCCAAAGCCGACAGTGAAAGTCTGGATAAAAGAGAGTTGCTTATCTTTTCTTAATTTGCTATTAGTTGCATAGTTTACTTTTTAGCAATATCACTATGGTCAAGCACAGCCCTGATTCTGGTATTAAGTTTATTTTTAATTAAATTAGCTTGGAAATGCATAAAATACGATTGATGAGTATTAATTTCGAATACCAAGATAATTTAGAAAAATAATAAATATATTAAAAAAGGACCTAGGTATTTACCATGAATCAGTTTAATTTAAATGAATTTGGAACCCCATCAGAACGTGTCAAAAAAGCGATTGCATCGATTCAAGCAGGGCAAGGCGTGTTAGTTTTAGATGATGAAGATCGGGAAAATGAAGGTGATATTATTTGGGCAGCGCAAACCATAACGACAGAACAAATGGCACTGACAATTCGTTATGGAAGTGGAATCGTTTGCTTATGTATGCCAAAAGAACAATGTGAAAAATTGAATCTTCCCATGATGGTGGCAAACAATACCAGTAAAAATCATACCGCCTTTACTATCTCAATTGAAGCGGCAAAGGGGGTGTCAACTGGCGTATCAGCGGCAGATCGCGTTACCACGATTAAAGCTGCCGTAGCCGATGAAGCTAAACCCAGTGACTTAAATCATCCTGGTCATGTTTTTCCACTGGTAGCAAAAGAAGGTGGAGTACTTGCTCGTCGAGGACACACCGAAGCATCGGTTGATCTGGTCAAGCTAGCTGGATTGAAACCTGCCGCTGTGATTTGCGAATTAACGAATGATGATGGTTCAATGGCAAGAGCGCCCCAAGTGGTTGAGTTCGCTAAAAAGCATCAATTGCCTGTGGTGACAATAGAAGATATAGCAAACTATTTACAGTCTTTATAATCATTACGTTAGAAGTTTACTTCCTTTTATATAGGGAAGTAAATTTACGTGTAATTGTGTGCTTAAACATTTATTCATATCTGTTTAAACCGTTTTAATCAACTTATCTTCAATTTTTTAATGAAACACTGAAATATAGCGAATAATCAGGGTTAGCCTTGCCAATTTTGTATCTTCATTATAGAATTGAATAAGAATAAGCTAAGTAAACTAGTAATGATATATCAAAATGTTTTAGTGCGACTTAAGTTAGTTTAATCTTAAACCACGTAGTTTTTCTGCATTAACATGTTGATCTTTCGGTGGCAAACCTTCATGTTTGCGAACCATCTTATTTTTCAACGATATAAACATCGGTAGAAAAAGCAAAATCAAGCAATAAGTAAAATGATAGCAGCGAGGTAGCTATGTTTGGCATTAATAAAGAGTGGGGATTTGTTATATTGACCTGCTTTTTTGAATTATGTTGGATTTTAGGATTTAGTGTTGCAACGGAGTATTGGCATTGGATGATTATTATCACATTAATTATTGTCGATTTTACATTTTTAACTAATGCCTGTAAGACCATTCCAACAGGCACTGTTTATGCCATATTTTCCGGCGTTGGTGCCGTTGGGGCAACGATTATTGATATGGTGCTTTTTGGTAAAGAAATCAAAATGATGCAACTCTTTTTTGTAGCATTAATCATAATTGGCGTTGTGCAACTTAAACGTACAGATAGTTAATCGACAAAGATCAGATTGAGGATTTTATTATGGGATGGCTTTTAATATTAACAGCATCATTTTTTGAAGTGATAGGGGCAATAGGATTGAAACTCTATGCTGAACAAAAAAAAATAATAAGATTAGTTTTATATTGGGGAGGATTTTTTGTTTCTTTTGTTCTTTTTTATTTCTCCCTTCATTATCTTGAACTGAGTATTGTTTACCCTGTATGGGTTGGACTTGGCACATCCGGAGCAGTATTTGCCAATATGTTTTTATTCAATGAGCCTAAAAGTTTACCGCGTTTATTGGGATTGGTCATTATTATTGTTGGCGTGGTTGGACTGCATATGACAATGTAAAACGTAGTGTTAAATTATTTTCCATTAGTGTTTTTAATCGTTCGCAAACTATTTTCAACTGGTAACTCAATTTGATAAAGTATTTTTATTGATAAAAGATCCGTTTCAAGTCACAGAATTTATCTAAATAGACATTCATTTCAATCTTTTCATCTTCTAGTTAATGTACACAAAACTATTGAATGAATTTATTCAAAGTAAAAAGGGAATTAAGAAAACAATTAAGAATAATAAAAACCGGAGAACATCTCCGGTTTAACAAAGTAACTTGAATTGAAAGTTAATCTTTTCAATAAGTTATTCAGTATAGAGTAGAATATTAAAGTTCGTTAGCGTGTTGTTTTAAGTAGCTTGCAACACCATTAGGATTGCCTTGCATACCTTGTTTACCTTTAGTCCATTGTGCAGGGCAAACTTCACCGTGTTCTTCATGGAATTGGAAAGCATCAACAATACGGATCATTTCATCAATATTACGCCCAATAGGTAAATCATTGATAGTCTCGTGACGAACAATTCCATTTTTATCAATAAAGAATGATGCACGAAGCGCTACACCTGCTTCAGGATGTTCAACACCATAAGCTTGCATAATAGTGTGCTTGATATCGGCAACAATTGGGAATTTAACTTCGCCAATTCCACCTTTATCTTGCGGAGTGTTTCGCCATGCGTTATGAACATATTCTGAGTCCATTGAAACACCAATAACTTCAACACCACGTTTTTTGAATTCTTCAAGACGATGATCGAAAGCAATAATTTCTGATGGACAAACAAAAGTAAAATCCATTGGCCAAAAGAATACAACGGCATATTTACCTTGAATATGCTGAGCTAAATTAAAGTTATTTACAATTTCACCAGAACCTAAAACTGCTGATGAAGTAAAATCAGGTGCTTTTCGCGTGACTAATGTCATGTGTTTCTCCTTGTATAAAACCAAAAATATTGTAAACCTTGATGGAATGTATTATAGCAACTGATAAAAATTGTCCAAGTTGTTATTAACAATCGCTTTCATAAGCTCTGACTATGTCAAACTTTTGAATTAGTCGATTCGCTCAATTTGTGTTTGGGTTTACCTTTATTTTTGGTGTCACGTAAACGGACTTTAACTTTTTTCTTTGCTGTGTCATCCTGTTTTTTTGCACCACGCTTCAATTTTGATTTATTTGACGGTTTTTTCTTGCTAGTCGGTTTTGGTGCTTTAGTTTTAGGACGTAATCCTTCAATCGTTCTCAATTTTATGGGTTCTTGAATGTAGCGTTCAATTTTCAGTAATAGATCATTGTCATGCGCTTCAACTAACATGATAGCCGTACCTTTTTTACCTGCTCTTGCTGTACGACCAATACGGTGTAGATAAACATCTGCTGTTTTTGGCGCATCAAAATTGATCACGTGCGTAACATCATCAATATCGATTCCCCGAGCAGCCACATCAGTAGCCACTAAGACGTTTACGGTGTTGTTACTGATTCTTTTTATTGCTTCATTGCGTTTTGCTTGTACCATTTCGCCTTCTAAATAACAACTTTTTATACCTGCTTGATGTAACCAAGTTACCAGTTCGTGTACCCGTTCACGTTTTCGAACAAATACAATTGTTTTTTGAAATTCATCTTGCTTGAGAAGATGGGTTAATAAAGCAACTTTATGATTGAGATCATCAGCACGATAATAAAATTGGATGATTTTTTTACGCTCTTTACGGGACGGAGTCGCATTAATTTCAACAGGCTGATCGAGAATTCGACTGGCAAAATTGAATAAACCTTCACCTTCCAGTGTCGCTGAAAAAAGTAAGGTTTGTTTGCGCCAACGGGTTTCGGCAGAAATTGTTTCCACATCTTGTGAAAAGCCCATGTCTAACATGCGATCGGCTTCATCTAATATCAACATTTCCACCGCTCGGCAGTCGAAGTTTTCTTCTTTAATATACTGCAATAGTCGTCCGGTTGTGGCAATGACAATGTCTTGGTTTTTACTAAATACTTCTGCATGATTCATATAAGCGACACCACCAGTAATTGTCGCAATACTCAGATGCGTTGATTGCGTTAAGTTTTTTGCCTGTTCTGCAATTTGCATTGCAAGCTCACGCGTTGGCGTTAAAATTAAAATTCTTGGTGGCCCCGGTTTTCGACGCGGAAAGTCTAAAAGATGTTGTACCGCTGGGATTAAAAAAGCAAGTGTTTTACCGGTACCAGTTGGTGCCGATCCTAAGATATCTTTGCCATCTAAAGCTACAGGGATCGTTTGTGCTTGAATTACGGTAGGGGTAATAATATTTTGGGCTTTAAGATTGTTAATTAATACATCATCTATTTGTAAATCGGAAAAAGTTTGCGTTGTCATAATGACCTTTATAACGAGAAATTTAAAACACATTATAACGGCAATCAATATAACTACAATATTATCACACCAATGATTGTCTATGGTGATACCAACATTTCAACCAAATGAAAGCTTAATGCGCTAATTTTAGTAAATCTCCAGATAATTAATGTCAATGAATGAAAATAACTTATTTAAGTGAATGTAATATTCATTAAGAAAAAACGTCAATTCTGACCAACTGCATAAATTGAATTTCATGATGCAAATTTGATGACAAGTGACTTAAAGTTAACGTTGGGTGGTATCAGGCTTACCATTGATAGTGGTTTATGATAACATAGATAAAATAATGGGGCTAAAATCTTTGTGATATACTAAGCGAAAATCAATTTTTATATCTCTGTTTAGTCTATAGCATTAAATCAAATTGACTAATTTTTTATAACCACTTTTTAATAATCTGATAATTAAAATGGCAGAATGTTTCTCTAACGAAAAATATCAACAACAGCTTGAAAATAAAGTCACGAATTTAAAAGCGCTTTTATCACATTTTTCACTACCTGATTTAACCGTTTATTCGTCTCCAATCAGTCATTATCGTATGCGTGCAGAATTTAGAATATGGCATGATAAAGATGACCTTTATCATATCATGTACGATAAAAATACAAAAAAGCGAATAAAAGTAGAAACTTTCCCGATTGCAACAGCACTTGTTAATGATGCTATGCAAAAAATTATTCCACTTTTAAAACCTAATTATTTGCTTCGCCATATGCTTTTTCAAATCGATTATTTTTCGACATTAAGTGGTGAACTGCTTATTACACTTTTATATCATAAAAAATTATCCGATGAATGGCGGGTAGAAGCTGAAAAATTAAAGCAACAGTTAGCCGAACAAGGTGTTAACTGCCATATTATCGGTCGAGCAAGTAATCAAAAAATTGTTATTGATGTTGATTATGTTGATGAAGTTTTACCGGTTATGGGTAACAATTTGATTTATCGCCAAGTTGAAAATAGTTTTACGCAGCCTAATGCAGCCGTCAATATTAAAATGCTTGAGTGGGCTACTTCGGTCACCCAAGGTTTATCCGGTGATCTGCTAGAGTTTTATTGTGGAAATGGTAATTTTTCAATTGCGTTGGCTCGAAATTTCCGAAAGGTATTAGCCACTGAAATTGCCAAAGCTTCGGTCTATTCGGCACAACATAATATTGCGGTCAATCATATTAATAATCTGATTATTGCTCGATTATCGGCTGAAGAGTTTACGTCAGCTATAAGAAAAGAACGAGAATTTAATCGATTGAAAGGAATTAATTTAGATGACTATCAGTGTGATACGGTACTTGTTGATCCTCCTCGTGCAGGATTAGACATAGAAACATTAAATAATTTAAAAAGTTATAAAACCATTATTTATATTTCTTGTAACCCTCATACATTGCGTGAAAATTTACAGCAACTGACAGAAACGCACTCGATTAAACATTTTGCTCTGTTTGATCAGTTTCCTTATACAGAACACATCGAAACAGGCGTAGTTTTGCATAAAAATAACTGAATTTGATATTCAGATTCAGTTATTTTTGTTAGAATGCCGAGATTTTAAAGTCAATCATTTATTGTTTCAGAGATTAATTCGAGCTTATCGTGATTTATAAGCAAAAAAAAACCCTAGATAAACTAGGGCTGCATTAAATTGCAAGGAATGGATGAAAGGAAATAAAACAATGAAACAATAATGTCTAGCCTCATGAATCATTGTGTGGATACTATAACAAACACATTCAAACGGATTAATGACAAGTAGATTACAAAATAGTCATGGAAATATCATGAATGTTTTTGAACTTTTCATATATCATAGGAACAGTATTATGTAAGTTAGATAACCTGATACTTTGGCAAAGGAAATATTTAAAATGAAATTGTTAGTTGTTGAAGATGAACAGAAAACAGGTGAATACCTTCGTCAAGGATTAATTGAATCAGGCTTTATTGTTGACCTAACCAAAAATGGTTTAGATGGCTATCATCGGGCAATGACAGAAGATTATGATTTAATTATCCTGGATGTAATGTTACCGGATATTGTTGGTTGGAAAATTGTTCAGTCATTGCGTGAAGCGGGCAAAGACACCCAAATTATATTGCTGACAGCAATGGGAAGTGTTGAAGATAAAGTTAAAGGATTAAATTTAGGTGCCGACGATTATTTAGTGAAGCCTTTTTCATTCGCTGAATTATTAGCGAGAGTTAAATCGTTATTAAGACGAAATGTGCCGCAAGTAAACAATTATCAATTAAGTATTGCTGATTTAGTCATGGATTTGCCAAAGCGAACAGTGACGCGTTCAGATAAACGTATCGATCTCACCAATAAAGAGTTTTTATTACTTGAATACTTCTTACGTTATCCGGGTGAAGTGTTACCGCGATCGTTAATTGCTTCACAAGTTTGGGATATGAATTTTGATAGCGATACTAATGTGATTGATGTAGCCATAAGACGGTTACGTAACAAAATAGATGCTGGATTCGAACCTAAACTTATTCATACTGTGCGTGGAATGGGTTATAAAATAGATGTATTAGATGAAACAGAGTAAATTAATTTCCGTTCGGTTACCCATTATTGTTTGTCTGATAACATGTGGACTACTTTATTGTTTCAGTTATTTGATCGAGCGGTCTTTTGAAAAATTTTCAATCAGACAAAATGTGACCGAATTAAATTCGGTTATTACCTCTATAGAAAGAGAACTAACTTATTATTCTCCGAATGATAATCGTGATGAATTTATCCAAAATTTATTGCTAATTCTCACCGGGCATCATCACTTATTTGTTTATATCATTGATGATATGGGGAAAATAGTCTATCGCACTCGAGGCCCCAACTTAGCGATAGCACTAAAATCACAAGAGTTAGAACGGATTATTGAAAATGACAGTACTTCTATTGAGACGATAGATAAATCATCTTATCGGATTGCGGCATCAAGGGTGATAGGGGAAGACGGTAAACGATTCACTACGATTGTTGCCGTTCGTCGTGATGTGCAACTTGAATTTATTAATCGATTAAGAAACGGATTAGGTCTGCTAATTATTATTTCTTGTGTGTTAGCATTAATCGGTTCATTCATCAGTATTTACTATACTCAAAAACCAATCAATCGCTTAATCAAGAAGATTGAAAGAATTAGTTTAAATAATTTAAATTATCGTATTCCAACCTCGTCAGTACCGGTTAAATATGTAAGCTTGGTCAGAGCATTTAATAACATGCTTAATCGTATGGAAGATGTTTTTACTCGTCAGCATAATTTTACTGCCGATATTGCACATGAAATGCGTACACCAATTACTAATCTTACCACGCAAACGCAAATTGTACTCAATAACGCTCGTACGACAAATGAGTACCGTGAAATTTTATATTCTAATTTAGAAGAATATGAAAAAATGTCACAAATGATTTCTGATATGTTATTTTTGGCGCAGGCAGACAATCGCCAGCTTGTGCCTAATTTGATTGACATTGATCTTACTAACATGGTTATGATGATGTGTGATTATTTTGAGCCTCTCACCGATGAAAAAAATATTACTTTCCAACTCGACGGTCACTGTTCTCACATACAAGGTGATAAAATGATGTTAGGGCGTGCAATTGGTAATATTTTGTCTAATGCGATTCGTTATACACCGAATAACGAGGTCATAACTATCACGTTAAGTCAAATGAGTGAAAAACGGGTTAAGATTATTATCTCTAATCCGGGCAAAAAAATTGATAAAAAACATTTACCACATCTTTTTGACCGATTCTATCGTGTCGATGAATCACGTCATCGTAATGACAGTTCCGGCGCAGGTATTGGGCTAGCCATTGTTAAATCCATTATTGAAACCCATAAGGGATCAATTTATGTAGAATCAGATGATAAATCGACACGTTTTATTATCAATTTACCAACGGCTATTTAATATCATAGTCACTCATTAATAAGTTAGCTGCTGCATAAGCAGCTTTCTCTCTAAGTTCAGTAGGTACTTGTTTATCAGCTGCAACTTCATTTAAAACCAACATAACGGCTCCTAAAGCATCTTCAACATAGCCTAATTCATTACTGCCGATTTGAGCATATTTTTCCCGAATGAGCTCACAATATTTATTCATTAGTTCGATTCCTTTAATCTTTTTCAATAACGTTATTTCAATTCTATCCTGTTTTACAAAAAACGGGCTAATTGCTCATATACCTTCGTTGCTGAGATAGTTTGCATTTTTTGATCTGGAGAGACAAGACTAAATTGATTTTTACCATAACCGCCTATTAATTTCGGATCGGTTTGACCAAATAAAGTTATGTTTGGGCGATCGAGTGCCGCAGTTAAATGACTTAATCCTGTATCGACTGAAACCACAGCTTTAGCCCCAGCAAGTTCAGTCGCCACTTGAGAAAGAGACAATTTTGGTAGCACTTCGACATGATTAAATCCTTGTGCTAAGCGTTGAGCGCTTTGCATTTCATTCGCCGTTCCCCAAGGTAATTTAATTTTTAAACCGGTTGGCGCTATCAATTGTATTAATTGACGCCAAGCGTCTTCTGTCCAATGTTTTTCATATCTGGTAGTGGCATGTAAAAATATCAAATATTGTCCATGATCAGACGGTAATTCTGATAAAAAATGGCTTGCAATTGCATAGTCACCCATGTCACCAGATAGGTCGTACCCAAGACTTTTTGCAAAGAGTTGTCGTACTCGTTCAATGGCATGCATTGATTTTGGAACAGAATGTTTAACATCATAAAACCAACTGGCAATCGGTTCTCTTATGCTATGACGATCTAAACCGTGCTTAATGCCTCTTGCTTTACGTGTGATAAAAAAAGCACTTTTTATTAATCCTTGCGCATCAATAATACAGTCATATTCCCGTTCAAGTAGTGATTGAATAAATTGGTGACGCTCTTGACGAATAGATTTACCGAACCAGTTTTTACGCCAGCGCCGAATGGCCACAGGGATCACTTTATCTACCGCAAAATGCCATGTTGGAATTTGCGCAAAATTTTCTTCAACCACCCAATCAAAAGTCATATTAGGTAAATGACGGGCAGCATCAGTTAACGCGGGTAAAGTATGAAGTACATCACCCATTGAAGATGTTTTAACAATAAGTACACGCATAATTAATGACTCTTTTCACAACGAGCAATAAGCTTCATTAAAGTTTCAAACACAGTTTCAGGTTTTATATCAATCAAACTTTGATGATAGCCTTGTTCTGCATCGCCTTTACGGACTTTATGATACCCTGTTATTAAGCGAATAACTTCAGCTTTATCAGAAAGGGGTGGGGTAAAGTCTGGACTACTTGGGCCATAAAGCGCAACCAAAGGGCGATCCAAAGCTGCGGCGACATGCATCAATCCTGTATCATTAGTCACAATTGCTTTACAAGCCGCAATTAAATTAACCGCTTGATCCAATTTTGTTTTACCGGCAAGATTAATACACTGATCGCCTTGTGTCATTTGTTCAATAATTTTTTCGCCAACTTGTCGATCATTATCAGAACCAAAAATAACAATTTTGGCATGTTGCTTTACAAGCATATCACCAAGAGCGGCATAATGATAATCCGGCCAACGTTTTGCTGGACCAAATTCAGCACCAGGACAAAAACCAATTAACGGCAAATTATCATTGATCTTAAACGTGTTAAGCGTGCCATTGATGTCTGTTTGACAAACTTCAAGTTTAGGCCAAAGTATGGGTTGTGGTATTTGCTTTGCTGTGTGGATCTGATCCTTAGGGTAGGCAAGGGCAACATAACGTTGAACCATTAATGGAAAGGCTTGTTTATTAAGTTTACGAAGATCGTTAATCAGTCCATAACGCATTTCACCTTTCCAACCTGTTCGCTGATGAATCCTAGCAAAAAAAGGGATTAAAGCTGATTTAAACGAATTAGGTAAAATTATCGCTTGGTCGTAATGATTATGACGGAGTGATTTGCCGAGTCGATAGCGTTGGGTTAAACCGAATTTACCATGACCAATTGGCATCTCAATAGCTCGATTCACTTCTGGCATTTTATTCAATAGTGCTTGGCACCATGCTGGTGCCATAACATCAATTTCAATATTAGGATGAAGTTGTTTTAACGTTCGATATAAACTTTGCGACATCATCATATCGCCAACCCATGAAGGACCAATAATTAGTGTTCTCATTTAATGTCCTTTTATAATCGTTGATGAACAAACATTGTGATGAAATATTGCTTTAATGTCTAATTGCTGATCGGCAACGATAGCCGTAGTAAAGTCATCTTTATCAATAAAATCAGCCATATTTAAATCAAGTAAATTGGCAAATTTTGTCTCATCAGTTAAATTATCAACGTCTAAAACATCTTTAATTTTTTGATTATTCAGACTATTAACAATATTACTTTCAATAGAGACAATACCATCAGTTATGATGATTATCATTATTTTCCTTAATTAATTGAATTACGCTGTTTATCATACCGAGTTAAGCCAATATTTTCGAGTGAAGTTTAACTATTTCAAGCTTAGTATCAGTATGATGAAAAGTGTTAACCATTTTTTGCAGTAACTAAAATGTATCGAGCAAGACTTAGATACGGTTC
This sequence comes from Gilliamella sp. CG16, assembly GCF_046635785.1. Lineage (NCBI taxonomy): Bacteria > Pseudomonadati > Pseudomonadota > Gammaproteobacteria > Orbales > Orbaceae > Gilliamella > Gilliamella sp. CG16. Next base: position 17,282 of record NZ_JBIDFL010000005.1, on the reverse strand, counting down.
TGCTTGGCAGTACTGCTTTTCAAGTGCCAATAACTGATCAAAATGACTATTTATTTTTTCTTTATTATTCATGTAATCATGAAATAGACGAATTCCCGTTTTTTTTATAATATGAAAATCAAGCGTGGTTAACCATTGATAGACATCATCTGGTATTCGAGGGAAATCGGGTGATAATGTTTTTTTCTTACGTTTTGCAAGCCCTGATTGAGTATAACCAAAATTACCAAGTGTCACCGTTTTAAAAAGAAGTGCATGATAATTATAGAACATCAAGGATAAATAACCTTCGGGTTTGAGGTGTTTTTTTAATGATTCAAGAACACTGATCGGATCGGCAACCCACTCTAATACTGCATGACAAATCACCATATCATATTGTTCATTAATGATATGATCAATATCTTGAATAGCACAACAATGACAATTAATATTTAACTTTTCTGCTTGGGCATTTTTTTGTGCCAGTTCAAGCATTTGCATAGAAATATCACATAATGTGACATGATGTCCTAATTTTGCCAATCGGCAAGCCATTTGTCCTTGTCCACCACCTGCATCAAGAATTTTCAACGGTTTGGTTGTTGGAAATGTGGCTAATATATTTTCTAATTCCTGCCAGACAATGGCTTCACGAATTTTTCCTTTACTTGTGCCATAAATATTTTGTGCAAACTTATGACTGATATCATCAAAATTACGGTCTTGCATATTCATTAATTATTTTTTACTGTTTAGTTGCTTAACTTCATTGTTGATTTCAATTAATTTTTCAGTCATTTGTTGATAACATTGTTCCATTAATGTTCTGGCGTCTTCTTTACGTAACGATTTGGTGTCAATAGGATCCAACATTTCAACAATCATATGACCGTTATTTAAACGATTTAATTGAATGTTATTGGTATCAGAGACGCAAATAGGCACAATAGGAACACCTGCCGCAATTGCTGCTTTAAATGCGCCTGTTTTAAACGGTAATAATCCACGTCCTCGACTTCGTGTTCCTTCAGGAAACATCCAAATCGATATGCCACGTGTTTTAATTTCTTTAACAACTTGTCCAATGGTATCGTGGGCTTTTGATTTATTATTACGATCAATTAAAATATTACCGGTCAGATAGTATAATTGCCCAAAAAAAGGAATCCACGCTAAACTTTTTTTTCCGACAGTCACGGTTTTCGGTTGGACAACGTCTGCGGCAACAACCATATCAAAGTTGTTTTGATGATTAGCGATATAAACACAACTGCCTATTTTACTAATCTCAGGATAGAGACGAGTATCAACTTTAACGCCCAAAATAGGTTTAAAGAAAAAACTAAATAAATGTGCAAATCTGGCTACGTTTTTGGGATTCCGAGGATTGAATAGGCAAAATATAATGCCCAGTACACAAACTACAATACCTATTAATACAACTGTAATTAAGCGGAAAAGAAAAACCATAATTTACCTCATAAATTGATTTAGCGTATTATATACGTAAACTGTGCCAATATACAGTTTGATCAACGATAACTGAGTAAAGAGGCGTCATGCAAAAATCAACAATTATTTGGAACGAAAATCAAGCCCCAGTTTCTGTCTATTTTGATGATATCTATTTCAACACACAAGGTGCAGTTGCTGAAACAAAATATGTTTTTATTGAAGGCAATCATCTACACCAACGTTTTATCCAACATGATAAAGATACTTTTATTATTGGTGAAACGGGTTTTGGTTCGGGGCTAAGCTTTCTCATAGCCTGGCAAACGTTTTTAGCTTTTAAAAAAGAATATCCCAATCATCAACTCCAGCAACTTAAATTTATCAGTATTGAAAAATATCCGTTATCAGTGACAGAAATGATGATGATGCATCAAACCGCCATAGAAGATGAATGCCAACTTCAACTATTAGCCAAGCAGTTATATGCCTATTTAACGGATAACACCTGTCATTTAGACAAGGTCAGTTTAGATATACTTTATGATGACATTCAATATTTTCCGGAATTTTTGGCTAAACAAAATGGGTTTATTGATGCTTGGTTCTTTGATGGATTTTCACCCGCTAAAAATCCTGACATGTGGTCAGAATCCTTGTTTAAAAGCTGTTTTCAATATACGTCACAAAAGGGAACGTTTGCGACTTTTTGTGCGGCTGGATTTGTTCGGCGAAACTTAATCAATGCAGGATTCAATGTGATAAAACAAAAAGGTTTTGGGTTGAAAAGAGAAATGTTAATCGGCAGTAAAAAATAGCTAGCCTTAACCAAATAATTGATAAGGCTAACTCAATTATCCTAATAAGTGATTAAAATTCAAATTGGTAGATAAAATCTAACGTTTGTGCAAGTCCAGATGTTGCTTCTAAATAGAGTCTTGGCATCAATCGGTATCGTAAAGTAAATGTCGCCAGTGAATCAAAAATACCTACACCATATTTCAGTTGTAGGTTAGGCAAAATATACCCACTAACAACCACTTTAGAATTATTACCGGCTCCTTGCGTGTCTAAAGAAAGATTTTTTATTCCAAAGACATTACCAATATCACCAATATATTTACCTGTTTTTGCCGTACCGATACCAACGAGTAAGGCGGTCATCATATCATTATCGCTTTGATCGGTGCTTTCAAGTCCTTGACCTCGTATTAGATAAGATAATGCTTCTTGCTGGGACATGGCTGGATCTGAAAATATTTCAATTTTGGGCTCTTCCGAAGATCCTGTTACACGAATACCCGCTGTAATACTACTGTTATCAATTGAGTCTGGATTACGAATAGCTTCAATATCTAACTTAGCTTGGTCAGTAGGGCCCGAAAAAGTGATAATTCCTTTACGGATAACTAAATCTTGACCATAAGCGTGAAATCTTCCTGTTGGAATCAAAACTTGCCCATGCAGATCTAAGCCTTTGTTGGTTTGTGCCGCAAGGAGATTGCCTTTCAGTGATGCGTTTAACCCAAAAGCATCGACAGTCACATGTTCACCAATATCAATTTCAATATGGCTACTGATTTTTATGCCAAGTTTTTGTTTTTCGATTACTTGATAATTTTTATCTAACATAACTTCGTCAGGCGATACATCAACACTAGATGCCGGTAAAGATTCGACGGTAATCTTACCTTTAGGGATACTGACTTTTCCGGAAAGAATTATCTCATCTTGGGTCGCATCAATTCTAATATTGGGGATAATACTTAACACAACCATTGGCGGTACGGTAACTTCCATTGCTGCACCCGTGACAGAAAGATCCGCTTGCCATTTATCAAATGTATCCCAATTGGCGTGACCGTTAATATCAATATTACCAGACTTGGTGGATAAAATTCCTTTTAAGGTGGAGGATTTACCATTGAAATTAACATCTACCTTTGCTGATTTCAAATCAATTGGTAATTGACTGGATTTTATTTCACTGTGTTTTAAATCAATATTACCTGTTAAATAAGGATCCATTAAAGACCCGGAAAAATTAACGTTGCCATTTATCGAGCCTTTAGCAAAATCATCTTTATCTAATAAGGGATTGATTATTGCTAAGGCAAGATGATCAATGTTTAATTTTCCATTTAATTTCTTTTGTTGAGTGGGATCGATAATAGTTAAATCACCGCTCATTTTACCTAATTGTTTTAAGCTAAATAACCAATCAAACTTTGCTTGTTGTTGATTAAATTCAGCATTAATAGTAAATATTTCAAATGGAATAGATAATGATTGGGATGTGATCATCTGTTGAATATAAACTTCATTCCCTTTGATATTGGCCTTGATATTCGGCATTTCACTATTTGCATTAAATTTTATATAAGCTTTACCATTTATCAAGCCAGCTAGTTTTGTTTCACCATCGTTTGGAATAGGGAGTTTTGCCAGATTAATATCTTTTAACGTGATACTTGTATTACTGTTAGCTGTTGGAGATAGTGCTTGATCTAAACAAATACTTGACCCTTGGTTTGACCAACAATGCGTGCCTATAGTGGGCACTTGATGAGTAACATCATAAGATAAAGGTAAGGTTTTAACCAATTGCCAATGATTTTTATCACCTAAATTTAACACAGCGTGGGATAAATCCCCCGTCCATTTTGTTCGATCAGGATCTAATTTTCCATTGAGTGATGTTGTAAATGAGGCTGGTGTTCCTGTAAGATTGATATCTAAAACATGATGACTTTCATTACCTTTAAGCTCAATATTGGCATTTTTTATGCTTTGATTAGGAAGTTCTATATCGTGTCCTATGAGTTTTAAATGTCCACTAATTTGTTTTTTATATTCTATTTTTCCGGAAAGTTGGGCTGATGATATTGACATATTCATCAAACTTAATTGGTGAATATTGATATCGGTATCCACGTTTGGTTCATTAAAGCTGCCATTCATTTTCAACGTGCCGACAATTGAACCCTGTAAGTCATCAGCCAATAATGATAAAGAGGATAATTCTAACTTAGCACTTAAATTTTCTTTATCTGAAGCGCCATTGATATTGATATGATTTTTTCCCCAATCCATAACAAAATTATTCGCACTGATTGATTGATGAGAGTTAATTTGAATACTGCCATTAGTTGAAAAATCAGCGTGATTAATATTACCTTTTAATTGGATTTCGGGAAGATTCAATTGCCATTTATCACCTTCTATCTGACCATTGGTTTTAAGTTGACCATTTAATCGTATAGGATAGTTTGGTAAATCTTTGCTGGTATCAACATCAGCTAATTTAACTTTTGCATCCCAGTGTAAGGCTTTTTGCCAGTCAAGATTACCTGAAACATTGATTTCCCCTTGTGGTAGTTTCACTATTCCATGATCGAATATGGCTGATTGATTCGTTCCCTTGCCTATAACATCAAACGACGTATCGGGCAGATCGTCACCTTTAAATTTACCTTTAGCTGATAAGTCATACTGTTGGACGTTACCTCCTATTGAAAGATTAAAATTATTAACTTGATATTGCGCTTGTCCTTCAATTGGCCATTGAATGTGTTTACCCTTTAAGTCGGTCATCACCGGTAAATATTTTTCGATAAAATTGATTTTTGCATTAATTTTTGCTGAATTAAGTCCTTCAAGTACCGTATTTGTCGTCAATTCACCTAACAATTTACCTGAAAATTGGCTATGTAGTTGATTACTGGCTGTTTTTAATTGAATAAATGCCAAAACAGGCCAATCATTGCCTAATGTAATATCTCCTGAAACAAAAGCATGCCCATTAGCATAAGGAGTTGTCGCATCCGTATTCACCTGTTGAACGATAATATGATTATCGATGATATTAGTTTGAATAGTCACATTGTTAAATCGATAATCTTCTCCGCCAATATGTAAAAGCCAATTATTACCCGTTAAGCGACCGACATTGATATCGAGAGGAATAGTAACTTGGGGTAATGATTCGATTAACGGCTGATTGAATAATTGATTTATCTTTTCATTAAGAGGCAAATCATTCTGATCTGAATCTGTTGTTGATTTTACTTGTGGGAGATCAGCAAAAATAGCACTTAAATCCTGAGCCTCAGCAGGAAATACATAAATTTTTTCGTTTACCCAAGTCGCCTTACCCGTAAAATCAGACAGACCAAATTGCATATCATCAATATCAACTTTCACATCTGATACATGTGCCGTTTTCAGTTCGATTGGTAATGGGGTTTTCAAAACAACCCGTTTGTCTGGTATTGGCTTATTGGGGTCGGTAATAATCTGATCGGTGTTCAGTTTTACTTTAATACCCTTTGATTCAAACTGTTCGATACAGATTTTAGTTTCAAGCAAACATAACCCAGATAATTTTAACGATGCATGATCAACCTGAACATCAATACCCGGTAGTTGCAATGAAAGACCATTCACCTGTAAATCGCTTAATGTCCCTTCCACTTGTTCAATTTTCAATTCGGGTAGGGCTTTACCTAAGACATAAGTGGTTAACTTAACGCCTAAACTGGTATAAAGCAGTAAGATAATAAACACGACCAAAAACACGAAAATAGATAATACTACAATACTACGCTTTTTCCATTTTCGTATTCTTTTAATTTTTTTTAATTTTTTTTCTCTAATGGGATTTTTAGCCATATTATAATTCGGATCCTAAACCAATATATAGGTGAACTGAACCAGAGTCTCTTCGCGTTAACGGAGTTGCTAAATCGAATTTTATTGGTCCAACCGGAGAAGCCCAACGCACACCAATACCACTTCCTGTATAAAATTTAGTTTTATCGACTTTATCAATTGCTTCACCTGAATCAATAAAAACAGCACCCCACCAAGCACCGGTTAAATTAAATTGGTATTCAACTGAACCAGTGATGAGCTTTGACGCACCTTTTAATTTACCATTTTTATCTTTAGGCGAAATAGATTGGTAACTATAACCTCGTATACTACGGTCACCCCCTGCAAAGAATCGAAATGAAGGCGGAACACGATCAAAATTATTTGCCTGAATTATGCCGAAATTACCCCGAAAAATAAATCGATGACTATCAAACAAGGATCGAATCCAAGTTTGTTGCGTTTGAAAACGAATAAGATTGAGATCGGATCCTAAAGAATTTGTAGCTGCCTCAACAGAATAGCGTTGTGAATCTCCCCACATTGGCATAAGATTGCCATCGCTACGAATTCGTGAAAGACTAATAGAAGGGTAGTACAAAAGGGTATTAAAACTTGAGTCACCTTGCGTAAAGTCATCATGTAAAAGATTTAAACCTAGCGCGCTTTGCCACCCTTCAAAATTGTCCCAATATCGAACCACACCAAAGGTATAGGAACGTGATTTAGTATCGTTATTGTCGATTTTTTTATAACCACCTTGAATAGTATAGTATTGTTCAAGGGGAGATTTTTTGAGTGGGATCTTATAGCTCATTGTAATGGATTGTTCGGGTGAAGAAAGTGATAAATTACTTTGTAAACTTTGTCCACGACTGTTAATCCAAGGTTTATTCCAAGTTATTTTGCCATATACGCCATTGTCGGTTGAGTATCCAAGCCCTAAATCCATGCTATTTTTTTTTCGGGGAGAGGTGACAACATTGATTGGTAGTGATTTGTCTGCTGTAACATTTGGAAAATCAGGAACAACAACAATTGAACTAAACCAATTTGTAGAAGTTAATCGACGATTAAGAATGGAAAGTTTTTCGGCACTATAAGGTTCACCTTCTTTAAACGGTATAATATTTTTAAGATAATCATCTCTAATTTTGGTATTAGAAAATTTAACTTGACTGAATTTATAGCGCTGCCCGGTATTAAAATCGATATTCCAAAAAGCTTGATGATGATCCATGGACACCGCTAATTGGTGTTGCGTCATATTGGCATCAAAATAGCCTTTTTCTAACGCGAGATTTTTCAAACTTTTCTTGAAAGACTCATAAATGCCATGATTTAAAATATCACCCGTTTTAGGTAGGTTTTTTTCGAGTAAATGTTGGTAATCATTATCATGCTGGCCTTCACCTTCAATAATCACATTTAATTGTTCAATTTTAATCGGTTCACCAGCTGAAATCGTTACCGCTAATACTCTTGGATTTTGAGTGTTATATTGAAACACAGGAGCGTAATAACCCAAAGCTCGGAGCGCTTTTTTAACCTCGCTTTCAAAATACCGTTTAAAATTAGGCGTGTTATCGACTTTATCTGGAGTGATTAATGAAACACGAGCATCGACATTGTCAGCAAGTTCACCCGATAAACCTTTAATCGATAACTTCATATCAGCATAGCTTGATGTTGATATGATTGTTAACATTAAAAGTAAACAAAACCTATAGGAAAATTGTGACACAAAGACCTCGAAGAAGTTTAAGTTAAAAAACGATCAATTGTTAATTTCTGGGCTAATCATGAACGTAAATTTAACATATTTAATATTTCATCGTCTATGATAAGCTAACTAAATCAGTTTTGATATCATCTTTTGTAAGGATCAATGTCTAATTTATTAATATTGAGTTTTAACATTTTAAGTTTAAGATTGTAAAGGTAACCCCTTGATCTTTGGGAAAAACCTTTTATAAGCAAATAAAATATTATAAATTACTATAAGCATTTAGTTTATTCTGAAGTGGGACTAAGATTTCTACTATTTCATTAATGTATAATATCAATGAAGCAAAGTAGGGACTAATTAATGGTATATTTACTTAATTTATGCAGATACTTTAAGTTAACATTATTAAAATGTAAAAAATATACTTAGCTGTTTTGATATAGGATCGATTGATAGACATCGATCCTTTTTTGTTTCAGAAATTTTAAAAAGGTTATTGATTGCGCTATAACGCAGTACTATAACTTTAAATGATTATGCAAACTACGATTTATTAACATTTGTTCAGTTTAATACTAAGGGCTTTTAATTAAGTCGTATCACAGATTTATTCTATTAATGACTAAATTTTCGACCAACATTTATTTAGGCTTCTAGCAGTGTAACCTGACCGATATAAGGTAAATGGCGATAATGTTGAGCATAATCAATTCCATAACCAACGACAAATTCATCAGGAATTGAAAAACCAATGTATTTTACTGGTACAGCCACTTCCCGACGTGATGGCTTATCTAAAAGCGTACAAATTTCGATACTGCGAGGATGACGTAATTTTAAAATTGCCATGACTTTACTTAACGTATTACCAGTATCAATAATATCTTCAACAATTAGCACATCTTTATCACGAATATCTTCATCCAAATCTTTCAATATTTTGACATCTCGATTACTGACAACGGCATTACCATAACTTGATGCGGTCATAAAATCAACTTCATGCCCGACAGTAATAGCACGGCTTAAATCCGCCATAAAAATAAATGAACCACGTAGCAGACCGACTAAAATAAGTTCATTTTGGCTGTGTTTATAATCTTGACTAATTTGTTGCCCTAGTTCTTTGATACGTTTTTGAATATCATCCGTTGATATCATCATTTCTAAAGTGTGTTTCTTCATTACTAATACTCAAAAAATAAAATTTAAATTAGATTCTAACAATTTTCATAGATAAAAAGAATAACAAAGCTTATTTTAATCTGCTTAGCATAACATTTGATAACCCTATACTATTCATAGTATGTTCTTATCTATCATCTTGTTAGCATCGATCTTGGCTGCTCTTTTTTCTAAGCGACGTTTTTTGAAAAATTGACTGAGTAGCAAGCTGCACTCATCAGCTAATACGCCACCTTGCACTTGTGCAATGTGATTAATGCCTTGATAAGCTAGAATATTAATAAACGAGCCGGCAGCCCCTGTTTTATAATCGCTTGCTCCAAATACTACTCGTTTTATTCGACTATGTATAATGGCACCAGCACACATCATACACGGTTCAAGTGTGACAAAAAGGGTCGTATTAATTAAACGGTAATTATTGATACACTTACCCGCTTGCTCGATAGCAAGCATTTCAGCGTGAGCAGTTGGATTATGGGTAAGTATTGATTGGTTAAAACCTTCGCCAATGACTTGACTGTTTTCATCGATAATTACCGCTCCTACCGGAATTTCACCTAAGGATTCAGCACGTTTGGCAAGCGTTAATGCATATTGCATCCAATATTCATCTGACATTGCAATTATTTATAGATTATTCAAATTTAATACGTCTCGCATGTCATAAAGTCCGACAGGCTGTTTTGCAAGCCATAATGCAGCACGGACGGCGCCATTTGCAAATGTCATCCGACTAGACGCCTTATGACTAATTTCCACACGTTCGCCAATATCGGCAAAAATTGCCGTATGTTCGCCAACAATATCACCCGCTCGGATAGTTGAAAAACCAATTGCTCCTTTTGGTCTTTCACCGGTATGACCTTCACGACAATAAATCGCACGATCGTTCAAATTGAATTTTAAAGCTTCAGCTATCGATTCACCCATCGCAAGTGCAGTACCCGATGGGGCATCGACTTTATAACGATGATGAGCCTCAATAATTTCAATATCTGTATAATCCCCCATGATTTTTGCCGCTTTTTCAAGTAATTTAAGTACCAAATTTACACCTACACTAAAATTGGCAGCAAAAACAATAGCGATATTTTTTGCCGCATCCGTTATGGCTTGCTTACCTGTAGAATCAAAACCAGTGGTTCCTATAATCATCATTTTTTTATGTTCAACACAAAAATTCAAATGGGCAAGCGTACCTTCAGGTCGGGTAAAATCAATTAACAAATCAAATTGATCTTTGGCGAGTTCTAAATTATCCGTAATAGTGACACCACAAATGCCTATTCCAGCAAGTTCACCTGCATCGCTTCCAATGAGGGAAGAACCTTGTCTTTCAAATGCCGCACCTAAAGTTACTCCTTCGATTTGTGCAACAGATTGAATTAATTGACGTCCCATTTTTCCACCTGCGCCAGCAATAGCGATACGGATGAGGTTAGTTGACATAAAATTTTCCTTACCTATTTTCAAAATATTATCGAATATTATATCGGAAAACAAAAGACTTATACACCGTGCAAAATTAAAATGCTGTAATATAAGTTATAAGTAATGTATCGTAATTCTTTAAATGAACAATTTTATCTGTTGTTCTTGGTACATCGGAAAGGATGGTATTATTGGTGCTGATTTCTATTTTAATCGTCGTTAACTTTTAAACATTATTGTTATTGGCAGGTTATTTAGAGCTTATAGTTAGATTATAAAAAAAGGACGCTTAAATGCGTCCATTAGATTTATAAAACTTTCAATAATTCGACATCAAAAATTAATGTACTGTAGGGTGGAATTGAGCCTCCTGCACCTTGTGCTCCATAAGCAAGTTCTTGAGGAATATACAATCTCCATTTTGAACCTTCAGGCATTAGCTGTAAAGCTTCAACCCAACCTTGAATAACGCCATTAACAGGAAACTCAGCTGGTTGTCCACGTTGTACAGAACTGTCAAAAATCGTACCATCGATTAATTGTCCCGTATAATGAACTTGAACACGGTCTGTTGATTTAGGTAAGGCGCCTGTACCTTCGGTAATGACTTCATATTGCAAGCCGGATTCAGTTGATTTAATCCCATCTTTTTTAATATTTTCTGCTAAAAAATCTTTACCTGCTTGAGCTATTTTCTCAGCTTGTTTTGCTTTCTCTTGAGTGGCTTTTTCATGCATATGGCGAAGCGCATCATGCAATTCTTGTAATGGTAGAATAGGTTGATTATTTGCTAGAACGTCTTGCATAGCTAATTTTAATGCATCAAGATCTAGACCATTCAAACCTGACTCCTTTAATTGTTGTCCAATTTGTAATCCAATAGCATAACTCGCTTTTTGATCTATGGTTTCTAATTTCATTTTTTACCTTTTGTTTGTCGTTTATAAACAGTATTCGAGACCCATTAAGTTTGTGATCAACAGAATAAATATTAATTAATAAAATAGAATAACGCTTTTTTTATAAAATGCATAAAGAATTTATTAATTTGGCTAGCACTTAGTGCAAATATCAGCGATAATACATCTTATTATAATTTCAATATGGATTAAGTTAAATGCAGTTTCGTAAATTTACCTCGCTTGCAATTGTGGCTAGTATATTATTAACTGGTTGTTCAGTGGTAGACCGTTGGGTATATAGACCTGATATCAATCAAGGTAATTATGTAACACAAGATGCAATTGATTTATTGAAAGTTGGTCAAACAAAAGATCAAGTTATTTTTATAATGGGTTCACCTATGTTAACGTCGGTATTTGGTGATAACGTTTGGTATTATGTTTTTCGTCAACAACCACAACATAATGGTATAAGCCAAATTACTTATTCTATTTATTTTAACGAAATGGGCATAGTGACTGACATTAAAAACTCAACGCTTGATGGTTCCAAAACACTACAAGAAATGAATAAACAAATCATTTCTGATCCTATCGATGTAATTTCTGACAACAACGAAGATATAGAATAAAACTCATTCCAAAGTTGTTTTTCTTAAAAAATAAAAACCTCATTAATTAATGAGGTTTTTATTGTTATCTTTTATATTTAAAACCTAAGTTTAGGAACGATAATTTATTGTTAATAATATTGATTATTCACTGCACTAATAATGGATAAAAGAGCAAATATAAAGAAAATAACCATCATTACAATAGAACAGATAAAAACAATAAGGTTGAATTTCCAATAACCATGTAAATTTTGAATAGCATAAATAATATCTTCTTCTCGTCCAAGAGTCGCTGTTTGATTAAATCCTTTTCCCGATTGAAACAGTTTGACCCCAGTTATAATTAACGGAACACCTACTATTGCTGTAATAATACCTAAACAAGTTAAAGAGCCACTAATGATTCCTAAAACCCCAAAAATTTGCTGCATCGTTCCCACAAATCTTAATTGTTTAAATAACAATTGGTTCATACTAAATGATATTATCTTATTTTCAGTTGTATTCATTTCTTTCCTCTTCCTTCATTTATAGTTGTATTTAAAAAGGAGCATAGAATATCAGTTTTATCATAGATGTCTAGGTGTTTTTCATCATAAATTACAAGGTTTAATTACTATTCATAATCGCGATAATATTTAAGATTTTTACATTTTAATCTTTATGTTTTGAGAGGCAAAATTAGGGAAAATACTTTTACATATAAAGAGTATTTAAATAATCACAATAAATAGTGTTTAAAGTTACTATATAAAATCTATGCGTTAAAGTGAGTGATTAGTATTGACCTTTTGTAGGTTATCGTTATAATATAAATCGTCATTTCTTTAGTTTTGAAATGATACGAACATAGCGTTACTATGCAATTAAAAAATGTTATTATCATGAAAAATGAACTTAAAAATTTTAAGTTAAAAGACCTAGGATGTGTCGCAGGATCATGTCTGTCAGGTCTCGAAATCAAAGTACTAGGCTATCGAGATCCTGAGACTAATTGTGAGTGTTATGGATTATTAGCTGAGTATTATTGTTTACCAATTCCTGGAACGCAAGTCTCAATTAGCGAAGAGACTTATAATGAAATTACCGGTCAATTTGAAAAGCCTGGATATGCTTTTACTAAAGCTGCCCAAATTTGTAAATTGAGTAAGCACGCAAAATTTGATATTCGTCCTTATAATCGATGATTTCATCCAATGAACCCCAGTTATTAATAACTGGGGTTTTTTATTGCATAATCAGAATGATAGACCTTATGAGGTTATGCTTAAATATTATAGGCTTTCTTAATTGTTTTTTTATAAATAATATTGACTTAAATCGATTATCTATATAATATAATCAGCAGTTAATTTTTAAAATTAACTAACTACAAAGTATAATTTACCTATGCCTTAATGAATTCAAATGTTTTATTAACTTTAAATTTTTAGTATTATGCAAACGTTAAGAACGCACATTCCAGAATTCAGAATCGGGGAAGTTCCTGGTTCAATTTTGAAAGACTTTCAAATTTTTGTTAGTCGAAGTCAAACAGCCGAAAAAGAAGTATGCTACAAATTGTGTGCTTATATCAACGGAATGCGCATTAAAGAAACAGAAACGATTATAACTGAACAAGTTTATCGGCAGAATTTTCAAAGTTATTTTGATTCTTCTATCCTGTTTTATAATGCGTTGGAGTTGATTGGATTCGACAAATTTGTTCTTGGAGGTTTGACAACGAATTAAATTTTAATTTAATTCACCCCCCAGTTATTTATTTAACTGGGGTTTTATTGCTTGATATAGGTGAAAATTATCAAAAAATTATTTAAATTGTCAGTTATATTTTATTCACTTAATCTAAAACTAATTTGATATAAAAATTATCTACAAGTTTTACGCAATTTACACCATTGCTCTTTCAATAAAAAAGCTATTTAATTACTGAAAATCTCTGATAACTTAATATCAAATCAAGCTAATAAACTAGCTATATAACCAGCACTAATGTTAATGACGTTTTGGCAGAAAGATAAATTAACCAAATAAAGGTATGATTAAGTATCGATCAATAAACTATGGAAGTTATATAAATAGTCATTACAAGATAAACAAAACAAAAAATGGCAAATTCTATCAAATCTTCTATTTTAATTTATTAAACAAAATTAGCATTCCCATAATTTTTATAACTGACAGTGGCGTTAGCGTTGCCTACTGTCTACATAAAACAGTTTTTGAGAAATAAATAATTTGAATTATATGAATTATCGGTATAATATAGATTCTGAGTTTTGTCAACTCCCATGTGAGGTGCACATATTAAACAAAAATAAAAATTTAAGAAATGAATGATTTACTATTTAAAGGCTTCTTATATGAAAGTCGTACAGGTGAAATCTCAGTAGCAGTTTATACAGATATAAATTCTACTTGTTATCGTATAGCCATAATAGGCTCGAAATCAGAACAAAGAGGTGAAAGCATTTTTGCCGACTATACTAAAGAAGAGTATGAGCAATTTATTTTATCTGTTTGTCGGAATAAATATCGATTATTAAAAGCTTATGAAGCTTCTGGTTATACATTAGATGTCGATGATATTAATAAGCTTATCCGAAAAATGGAAAAAAGGGCTGAAATAAAAAGATTGATAGTCAGATTCTCGATTATTGCTTTTAATGTTATTTGGATTTTATTGATAATTTTGTTATTGGGACTATTTTTTTCTTATATCTTTTAATTGTTCTAAACAGACCCTGGTAATTCAACTGGGGTTTTTTATTATAGTAAGCATGAATGATTTCAAGTGAGAAACATTTAACAAAATGTCACTTATATCAATCCAAACTAGTTAAGCGTAATCGAAAAAAATACTTTTCAAAAAAAGTGATTGATTATTCAACCGATTGAAAATAATGTTCAATCAAGACATATTTATTTAGTAGAAAGCAGGAATATTGTGATTTTCGTTATCAACTTTATGGGCTTTCTTAATAGATAATTTTTATGGATGTTATTGACTTAAGTCGATTATCAATATAATATAAAAAAGTTAATTATTAAAATTAACTGACTACAAAAGTATAATTTAACTATGCCTTAATGATTTTAAAATTTTTAAATAATAAAAAAATTAAATCATGCAAAAAAGAAGAAGTACAAAAAGAAGAGTTCGCGAAATCGAAATGCTTTCGAGTTCAATGTTCCTAGCGGTGACAATCTCAGTTAATCGAATTGAAGAAGACAATCAATACTCATTGATCCTTTGTAAGAATAGACAAATCATTGAAAGAACAGAGGTTATTATAAGTGAACAAGTTTTTAAAGAGAATGTCGATACTTATGATGATCAATATATAAGGTTTGTTAAAACCTTTAGGTTGTTTCCTTCTAATTCTGTTAAGATTGCCATCTTTATAGAAATATCTTCTAGACTCAGAAAATTAAATTAGTTTAATTTTATCTAACCTCAATTTATTAATTTAAATTGGGGTTTTATTGTTTGATATAAGTTGACATTGACATCAAATTATCAAAATTGCCAATCATATTGTATCTAATTAATCTAAAATAAAATTGATTTAAAACAGAGATTTATATATAAATTTTACGCAATTCACACCATTGCTCTTTTCAATAAAAAGTTATTTTTTTACTGAAAACCTCTGATAACTTAATATCAAATCGAGGTGATAACCCGCTAACATCAAACGTAATAACATTGATGACGTTTTGGCTGAAAGATAAATTAATCAAGTTAAAATGTGATTAAGTATTCAATAAACTAACCGATGAACAAATAATTTGGATAGTAGAATTGATTAAAATACATTAGGGATAAAAAAATATTGAAATTTATAATTATCGGTATAGTATAAAAACAGGTTGCTTTAATTCACAGTATTGAATTAAATACTACCTACTGGTGAGGTAATTCACAAAATTTAATTAATTAAAATCTTATTATGAAGTTTAAAATTAACGGATTTCTATCCGAAAACAGTGAAAATGGAATATCGATAGCAATATTGATGAATCCAGATCGTTCGATGGTCAAATTAGTGGCAATGCGAAATGACGAAAAAATTGAAGGTACAACTGAAGTTGAATTAACTTCAGCGCGTTTTGATGAACTGATAGCTGATTATCCTGACATATCAAAACGTTTGTATCATGTCTTTGACATGTGTAAAGTGGACAAGGATTTTTTATCACCAAGTGTAATTGTTCGAACAATAGCTAGGACTGATTCAAAATCTAAGAAATATTTACTAAGTAAGGAAGATCGTTTACATTTCGAATTTATGCTGATAATTGCTTTATTTATGGCTTTGTTTTATTTGTTAGGTAAATGGCTTCATATTTTTTAGATAGAATTTCCTTTATCTGTCAAAAGTTTTTTAAGATCATCTTGAATTTAATTAATTGATCTAAATAAACCTCAGTTATTTAACTGGGGTTTTTTTATTACATGATTAAATCAAAAGTCTTGTTGAGGTCATACTTAGAATAAATTAAAGAGTTAATATGTGATCTAAAGCAATATTAAGGTAACTTAAGAATATTTCAAATCTAGTTTGTTTTAATGCTAATAGATGTTAATTAAAGGTTATGATTAATTGTTATTATTTGCAAATGAAAATGTATTTAGAATTTGTGTGTTATTATCAAAAAATCTTATTATAAGTTAAGAAAAATTGAAACATTTTTGTTATCGGTGTAATATAACTATTGAGTTTCTGTTAACTCCCAGGTGTGGTACACACAATTTTAATCATTAAAAAAATTAAAAAATGAAACATTATGATTTTAAAGGCTATTTATTCCTAGATAGTCAAAGTGAAATGTCATTAGGAATTTTTGCAAATGCAGATCTTACTATTTATCGCATAGTTTTGATGCGTGGAAATGAAATTGTTGAAGATTCACTTATTTTAGAAATGCCTAAAACGCTTTATGATGAGGCTGTTAGTAAGGATCCTCATATTGTAAGTCGTATTTTTCAACAGTTCTATTTGTGTAGATTTATGGAACATGTCAAATCTTTACACTTAGCAAAAAAGGGGATAAAGCCGTTTTTATCGTCTTTATTTAATGGGTTGAAAAGAGGTATGTTATTGATTATAGATTCTTTTAAAAGAAAAAATAAGAATCTATAGAAGAATCTACAAAAAGAGATTTAAATTTCAAACACGAATTTGAACAATTTGGCGAACAAAAAATGACTTCAGAGCAATCACGTTTAACGTTATTACTAGTGATGATTCTGATTATCATGATGGCTACCTTAGTTTATTTGGTTTCTAAATCGTGTTAATTTATTTCTGTCTCTTATACACATCT
>NZ_JBIDFL010000004.1:0-255796 GCF_046635785.1 Gilliamella sp. CG16 | reverse complement strand
CTCAACTTGATACTCGATTTGGCTCAGATAAATATTCACGAATTGGTGGACAACTAGGTTTAAATTATTCATTCTAATAATAGTAATATCTTACTAAATACAAAGCAGTACAATTAAGTACTGCTTTTTTTATAGATAATTATTAATAACATCAAAAACGATACAACTGTATGGCTTAATCTAACCTAATAACCGATTCTAAACAGCTGAAAAATTATTCATTTAGTTTTGATGAACAATCTCGATTTTTAATGGATTTAAAATAACAATAGAGCACAATATAGGCCGTTCCTGTCGATAGCAGATCTGCTGTTGGCGATGCTGCCCAAACACCATCAAAACCAAAGAATAGCGGTAAAATATATAACGCAGGTAATAAAATTAAAATCTGCCTTGAAAGACTTAATAGGATCGAAATTTTTGCCATGCCAATACATTGGAAAAAGCTTGTTGTCACCATTTGGAATCCAACAAAAGCAAATGAAAGTGTCGTATAGCGAAGCGCTATAGCTGATAAAGAAACCAAATCCTGTTCAGAACTAAAAGCACGAACAAGTGTATCGGGAATAAAAAATCCCAGTATAAATCCAATAGATGTGACCACCGTTGCAACCTTAACCGCATAAAAAAACGTTGCTTTAACTCGTGCGTAATTTTTAGAACCATAATTGTAACCAATTATAGGTTGCATGCCTTGATTAATACCGATGACTATCATAATAATTAAGGTAATAAGTCGATTTGCATTTGAGTAAGCTGCGATAGCATCATCGCTCGATTCATGGGCTAATGGTGCATAGTGATTAAGTTGCCAGTTGATAAACACAACCACAACGGAAGCGGCAATTTGCATAGCAAAAGGTGACATCCCGATGGATAGGATCGCTTTGACAATTTTTAAATTAAGTCTGAAATTGCGTAGATACAATTTAATATTGCTGTTTTTACTAATAAAATGCTGCATGACAAACAGAAAACTTATCAACATAGATAGTGTGGTTGCCAGAGCAGCCCCTCGCATACCCCAACCCAAACCAATAATAAAGATTGGCGCTAAAATTATATTAGCAATAACGCTGACAAACATCGTTACCATCGCTTTAAACGGATAACCACTTGCACGCATCATATTATTATAGTTAAACGTCAATGTCAGGAAGATACTGCCAGGTAAAAAGACTTCTAAAAATTCTATGGCATAAGTGTGATTAACGGGACTTGACCCCACAAACCGTAATACGGGATCAACAAAAAAAAGCAATAATGACAATGTTAAACCACTTAATAGCGCAGTTAACATAAACGAGGTACCAGCAACTTTTTCTGCCTGATCATTTTCGCCTCGCCCTAAAAAAATTGATATTCGGCTAGCAGAACCTATTCCAACTAACATACCTATTCCTGCCGCAAAATTCATGACTGGCAAAATAAGCCCAGCGGCGCTGAGTGCTTCACGTCCAATCCAATGACCGATAAAAATACCATCAATAATGTTATATAACGTATTAACAATTGTTCCTATTACCGCAGGCAATGCATATTGCCAAAATAATGAACTGATTTTTTTATTTCTGAAATCATTATAAATATCTTTGGAGTGAGCCATAGTTATTCTTACCACAATAAGGTTTTTTAAAAGTTATTTGTTTACAATATAGTTTAATATATTATTTAAAGTCAGTAATGTTTGCTAGTTGAATTAGCAAAATTCGTTACTTTGACGATTTATCAAACCAACATTTAAAATTAATATTCAATTAATACCAGTAAATTTTTTTAAGAAAGCGAGTCATCGTCATCTATTGTAGCTTTAAATGGTAAGAAAGCTTAAGTAGATAAGATGTTATTGCCGATTTTGGAATGTTTATCTCATATAAGTCAAACAGGTTTTCATTTGTTGATAGCACTTTTTCAGTGCTTTGGTAAAATATATCATAATTTAATACTGCGATCCAAATAGGAATCCCTAATGAGTGTACAAATAGAAAAAGTTATCTTGCATAAATTAATTAGAAAAAGCGATACTGAAATTGAACTACAATTGCGTGACTCGATGTTAAGTAATCAACAAGCTGTGGTTAATTTAATTGAAGATATAAACCGTATTTATAATAATAAAAGTAAAGCATATGGTCTGTTCAACGAAGAAAGTTTATTTGAACAATCCCTTAAAGAATTACGGCTTGGCAACCAAGATTTTTTACATTTTAGTCAAGAATCTACCAAACAGTTACGCAATGAACTGGCTAAATATCCTTTTGCTGAAGGTGGCACAGTCGTTTTTTGTCACTATCGTTATTTAGCCGTAGAGTATCTGATCATTGCGGTTTTAAATAGTTGTTCGAGTATGTTAGTCAATGAACAACTTGATATATCTGAAACACAATATTTAGATATTGATCATGCTGATATTATCGCTCGAATTGATATCACTGAATGGGAAACCGATGCAGATTCTAAACGTTACTTAACCTTTTTAAAAGGAAGAGTAGGGCGTAAAGTATCAGACTTTTTTATGGATTACTTAGGTGCAAGTGAAGGGTTAGATGCCAAAGCACAGAATAAAACTTTAGTGAAAGCGGTTGATGATTATTGTCAGGAAATGCAATTTGATAAACAAGACAAAGTTCATGCACGTGAAAATGTTTACAATTATTGCCAAGCTCAGTTGCAAGCCGGTGAAGAAATTGAGCTTAAAAATCTCGCCAATGAATTACCAACTCATGGTGATAACAATTTTATGGAATTTGTTAAAAACAGTGATTACGATTTGGAAGAAACGTTTCCGGTTGATCGTAGTGCTTTGCGCCAACTTAAAAAATTCTCAGGAAGTGGAGGGGGATTAACATTAAGTTTTGATTCCGATCTCCTTGGAGAACGAATTAAATGGGATCCGCAAACCGATTCATTAGTAATAAAAGGTGTGCCACCTAACTTACGTGATCAGTTGCAACGCAATAGTAGTTCAAACTAATTATACACTTCCTTTTTTAACACAATTATCAGGATTCAAAAGTATGAAATATGTTGGCGCGCATGTGAGCGCTTCTGGTGGGGTTGATAACGCCCCAATCAATGCTTATCAAATTGGCGCAACTGCTTTTGCGCTATTCACCAAAAATCAACGTCAATGGCATGCAAAACCACTTGAAAGCGCTATGATCGATAGCTTTAAAAAGCGCTGTGAAAAATACGGCTTTACTAGTAAACAGATATTGCCACATGATAGTTACCTTATCAATTTAGGTCATCCGGATAGTGAACAACTTGAAAAATCACGCACCGCCTTTTTAGATGAAATGCAGCGCTGTGAGCAACTCGGATTAACGTTACTTAATTTCCACCCGGGTAGTCATTTAAAACAGATATCAGTTGATGAATGCCTCAGCCGGATTGCTCAATCCATTAATATTACGTTAGATAAAACTAACAATGTGGTTGCTGTAATTGAAAATACAGCAGGTCAAGGCTCTAATTTAGGTTACAAATTTGAACATTTGGCACAAATCATTGACCAAGTGGAAGATAAAAGTTGCGTTGGTGTCTGTATTGATACTTGTCACGCCTTTGCTGCCGGTTATGATTTACGTACTGAAAAAGCCTGTCAAGATACGTTCGCCGAATTTGAAAAAATTGTTGGTTTTGAATATTTACGAGGCATGCATTTAAACGATGCCAAAAGTGAACTTGCCAGCCATGTTGACCGCCATAATAGTTTAGGAAAAGGGAACATTGGTGAAACGGCTTTTAAATATATTATGCAAGATCCAAGAATTGATGAAATCCCGCTGATTCTCGAAACTATCGATTCGGATATTTGGGCGCAAGAAATTGCATGGCTAAAAGCACAGAGTAAATAAAATTAAATTAAAAAATGCCAATGAGAAGAGCAACTATTCAAAGATTTACTGCCAGTGGTATTTTGCTTTGAATAGTTCGCATTTAGCTGTGAAGGTCTCGATTTTATTGTGCCTGAAAAGGATAGGATAGCATTGAAATGTGATAATCGCTATTAAATGGGACTTTCAAGACATTATCCAGTTAAAATTTGACCAAAGTACATTGGTATTTGAAAGAATTACAATAACAATAAAGGTAATAGGAAGGCACACAAAGTGTGCTAAAACAGTGAATCAGACAACCAGTAGCCTAACGTTGTCTTATAAAAAGTGCATAGGAAATAAAATGAAAAAGCAGTTATATTTATTATTGATGAGTTTTATCACATTGTTATTACTCAGCAATTGCAGCACCAACACCAATTCGGATAAATCTGAAACATCTGGATCGAACATAGAAGTAATAAAAGATGTCGAGATATATTATGTGGAGAGCGTCGAATATCTCGACCCTGATAGGATATTTTTTCATGTATCGTTATCGGAAACTTTACCGCCTGATGCTGACAAGAAAATACTACCTGCCAATCTAACCCCAAAAAAATATACATTAACCGACAAAGAACGTAAATTGTTTATGAAAATGGCAGGGATTGCAGAAGATGCGTATTTCTGGATTTATGATTACACAAACAATCAGCTCTACTCCTATCCAATTTTATCTATGGAAGCAACGGCGATATTAGATTCTTATAGATCCGATCGTTCGCCTCCTTATGATACGGAAGATTATCGAATTGGATTCGACTTACCGCAAGATTTATTGCCAAGGTTTCGTTCAAATTATGATTTATTCGTTTCTATAACAAAAGACAATCCTTTTGCACAAGAACAACTTACACCACTTGACTGGCGGTTAATTCCAAATGCAAATTATCCGGATACAGGACCAGATAAATTATCAAATAGAAATTATGGAAATCTCCCGAAGTATCTAAAAAGTTACATGGCCAATGCGAATAATATGACTTTTTATGTTCAGGATTATGTAGATGAAAAAGAGCCACAACTACGGGATATTTATAAAATTTTTGATAGAGAACTTCTAGTTGTAGATAAAGAAGGTAAAACTCTTTTTAAAAGGCGCATGTATCAATCGGAAGGAACCTCATTAGTTGGGTTAAACAATTACCATGATTATGAAAATGAAAAATTCCAATGGGCAGGACAATTATTCAAAGATTTACCCCCAGTGGTATTTGGTTTTGAATGGTTTTCATTTAGCTGTGAAGGCCTCGATTTTATTGTGCCTGATAAGGGCGGGATAAGATTTAAATGTGATAATCGCCATTAAATGGTACTTTCAAAATATTATCTAGTTAAACTTTTAACCAAAGTACATTGGTTTTTGAAAAAATTACAATAACAATAAAGGTAATAGGAAGGCACGCTCAGTGTGCTAAAACAGTGAACCAGACAACCAGTAGCCTAACGTTGTCTTATAAAAAGTGCATAGGAAATAAAATGAAAAAACAGTTATATTTATTACTGATGAGTTTTATCACATTGTTATTACTCAGCAATTGCAGCACCAACACCAATTCGGATAAATCTGAAACATCTGGATCGAACATAAAAGTAATAAAAGATGTCGAGATATATTATGTGGAGAGCGTCGAATATCTCGACCCTGATAGGATATTTTTTCATGTATCGTTATCGGAAACTTTACCGCCTGATGCTGACAAGAAAATACTGCCTGCCAATCTAACCCAAAAAAAATATACATTAACCGACAAAGAACGTAAATTGTTTATGAAAATGGCAGGGATTGCAGAAGATGCGTATTTCTGGATTTATGATTACACAAACAATCAACTCTACTCCTATCCAATTTTATCTATGGAAGCAACAGCGATATTAGATTCTTATAGATCCGATCGTTCGCCTCCTTATGATACGGAAGATTATCGAATTGGATTCGACTTACCGCAAGATTTATTGCCAAGATTTCGTTCAAATTATGATTTATTGGTTTCTATAACAAAAGACAATCCTTTTGCACAAGAACAACTTACACCACTTGACTGGCGGTTAATTCCAAATGCAAATTATCCGGATACAGGGCCAGATAAATTATCAAATAGAAATTATGGAAATCTCCCGAAGTATCTAAAAAGTTACATGGCCAATGCGAATAATATGACTTTTTATGTTCAGGATTATGTAGATGAAAAAGAGCCACAACTACGGGATATTTATAAAATTTTTGAAAGAGAGCTTCTAGTTGTAGATAACGAAGGAAACACTCTTTTTAAAAGGCGTATGTATCAAGGTGAAGGTATGTCATTAGTTGGATTAAACAATTACCATGATTATGAAAATGAAAAATTCCAATGGGCAGGACAACTATTCAAAGATTTACCCCCAGTGGTATTTGGTTTTCAATGGTTTTCATTTGGTTGTGAAGGTCTCGATTTTATCGCACCCTACAGGGACGGTATAGAATTTAAATGTGATAATCGCCATTAAATGGTACTTTCAAAATATTATCTAGTTAAACTTTAACCAAAGTTTATTGGTGTTTGAAAGAATTACAATAACAATAAATGTAATAGGAAGGCTCACTAAATGTGCTAAAACCGTGAGCTCGACAACCAGTAACAATAATTTGTCTTAATAAACGGCATTGGCAGTGAAATAAAAATAATAATCACTAAGATTTTATTGGATATGGCATAACGCATTATTAAATTGATGTAATACACTTAAAACATTTAATGATCATATAAATTTAAAAATTATGGTCATAATATATTGAAAAAAATCATTAAATCAGTAAGATATTTTTTGAACTGAAAAGGTAAAAATATATAATAGCGAGAATATACTATTCGTTTTTTTATATTTTTTTGAGTTGTTGTTACATAAATAAGAGTATAATTGTCTAACATTAAATAAAATTATGATTGATATAAAAAAGTTTCTTTCTATGTTCATTAGATTGTATTGTATTTAGATAGATTAATCATAATTTAAAAACATTATAGTTTAACCCTATACGCTTAAATATTTTTAAAATCAAGGATGTAGTATGAGTTATATTCAAAAATTATTTAGAAACATTGGTATTTTAGTGGTTGTTACACTATTAAATTTTGTTTGTTATGCAATAGCTGCCCCTGCATCAAATCCATCTAATGATAAACAAATAGCTAAAAATGTTGAATTACGTGAGTTAAACTATATTGATTATTTAAAAGAAAAAAAAAGTTTTGCCTTTATCCCTGTCACTGATGATTTACTTAAACATGGTGGTCGTTCAATAGAAGCTTTTTTCTTAAGTCATGCAGAGCAAAATCATACCGATCCGGTAAGTGCAGAATACAAAAAAAAATATTACCGTATTGAAGGTAAAGACTATGAAATATTTATAGCTAAATCAGGCTTATCAAATTCAGATTTTGTCTTCGTGTTTGATAAAGATTCGAAACAACTTAAGTCATTTGCATTAAATGAGTTGAATGCTATAGCAATAATTAGCCCTGATCACTCTATTAAAGATAGTGGTCCTTATTTTGAATCCGATTTTTTATTTGGATTTGAAATTGATGCTGATAAATTAAAGGATTTTACCAATCCATTAGTTTACATTGGTAAAGAAAATCCATTTATTCATTAAAATTACCTTGAAGCATTCCAAAAATTTTTATTAGATGTTTGATAATATAATTAATTGTATTGACCAGATTCATTAATGCTCCTCAAACATCTAAATTTTCTAAGCAATCAGTTTGTTGGTTCTTCTAACTCCACTACTAAATGAATGAATTCTGGCAAAATGTCTAATATTAATGCCAGTTGCTGCAAAACCAAAATATCATTGATGTTTTGTTCGTCATTAATGGAAATGGTTTCAATATAATTTGAAATCATTTTTTTCATGACTTGTTCATTTTCATCGATTTTTTTATCGTTTAAAAGATTGATGATATAGACTGCTAGATCATCAAATAGATCCAATGTATGTTGAGCAATGATTTTATCTCGGTGCGAACCTAATGTTGAAAGATAGCTGATTAAAGTGTGATTAAGCGTTAATAAACGAAAACCCTGTTCAATCACGTTTCGATTTACATGGGGTTCTTTTGTCATCAGACTAATTAATGTCGATAGGTCAGCATTACTATCGTGGGCGGCGCGTCTTGCTAATCGATATTTTGGGTCATTGGTTTTACCCGTTAAATATTGACTTCCAATAAGCGCCAGATAGTGACTATCATCATGGCAAACGCGATCAATTAGTTTGGTTAAATTTCTAAACTTCCAGTCTGGCCAAATAAAGCTAACAGCAAACCATGCAATAAAGCAACCTATCAGTGTTGCAATAATTCGTAGGATAGCAACTTCTACACTATTTTCGCCAATTAAACTGAAACTAAAAAAGACTAATAATGTAATAAATGCGGTAGCGTAAGCATATTGAGAATTTTTAAATAAGAAAAATAGCCAACCAGTTATGATGATTAAAATTAACTGTTCAATGATGCTTGGAAATAGATAGGTTAACGGAATGCCGACAATAATACCCAAGATAGTACCAATAATACGTAATTTTAGTCGATATTTAGTCGTTGAATAGTTTGGTTGGCAAACAAAAAGACTGGTAAGGATAATCCAATAACCATGAGAAAGATTAGAAAAATAAATGATGATATAGCCAACAAACAGGACAATACTCATACGTATTGCATGACGAAAAAGGGAAGACTTGAGAGTTAAATTATGCTTAATTTTAGCAAAAATATCATAGAAACTTGTGAGTTCCTCATCAATTAATTCATTATTTTCTTTGTCTTTTGAAAGATGTTGTTCATTATCAATATTTGCTAATAATAAGTCGATAGATAACAAATTTTGATAAAGATTTTGTAGGGATTTAACCAGTAAGGCTTCCGTTTTATTTTTAGCTTGATAATGGGCAATAGCTTCTTCTAAATATGAAAAATGACGAGCAAATAAGGAATCATGCTGATAAGTTTGATTCATTTTAATGGCAACAGCTAATTTGGCACATGCTTTTGATTGTAAATTCAAAATTCGTGCAAAGCGAAATAAAATATCACTATGTTTAAAATGTTGACTTAGCGCTTGATAATCACCATGTGAAGAGCTTGCTCGCTCATGAATATCTTGAGCAACAAAGTAATAACTAAGCATTTTTTTCACATATGATTGGCCTTGATAAGCTTTTAATCGGTTAAAAAGAGCGTGTTTAGCCTGATTAAACACATTAATCAATTGATTGTTACATTCGGTTAATTCTAATGTTTGACTTTTAAATTCATGAGTTTCATCTGGGTCAAACATCGCTGCTTTAGCATCAAGGTAATGACTTAATTTTACAAAACAAGTTGAAATAGTCTGTTGGGTCGTTCGAATCGGCTGAATGAGAGATTCAATCAAAGAGACAATGTTATACCATAAAGCGCCGAGTAATAAATAACAAGGTAGCGTGTAATTATCATCAAATAAATTATGCCCTAACATGGTATAGGCTGCGATCAATAACGATCCAAAAGCAATCACACCATAACGTTGACCCAAAGAACCAAGCATAATGAAGATAAATGTTGAACTCATTAACCCTATAATGAATAGAAGTGGAATATTAAATAATAGTTCGACAGAAAAGGTAGCAATTGCAAAACACACTAACGTTAATAAAATATTTATACATCGGCTTAGTAAACGTGTATCAATTTCGGATAATCCTGCTGCCACAACACCCAGTGTTAAAGGAATGACATACGATACATAGCCTAAGTACCAAGGAACCAAGGTTGAACCTGTTAAACTGATTAACATACGAATACTAAAAAGTAGATTACTACTATAAAAGACTTTACGTAAAGTTAAGATTATTGGATGCACGATGTTTTTTGAATTGAATGTTAGTTACTGTAAATGTAAGTAGCATACTATATTGTGTCAATTTGTAAAAGGGCTGAGGCAACTTGCTAAAACTAATGTTTTGATTATTTGTGTTAACTAAAGTTAAATTAAAATATATCATTGACACAAAAGTCATTGCTAAGTGAGATCTCGTTATTAATGAATGCATTTATTACACTAATAGGTTAAGCCTTTTATTTATTTGTTTGGCTTCTTTTAATGCAAAATAAAACCATGTTACTCACTGAATTTAAAGTAATTTATCTGCTCATGTCCCGATTGATTACTGACTTAATTTATCTACTAATGACGTAATTAAAGGTTATCATTACGTCAACTAAATGGGTAAGAGTATAACTCGCCTTATTTCTAAGTTAAAATACGACGTAAAGTAGATATTAAATAACAAGGAATAAATCGTTATGACAACTGAAATGACAACACTTGATAAGATAAAAAAACAAATTGCAGAAAATCCTATCATTCTGTATATGAAAGGCTCGCCTAAATTACCGAGTTGTGGTTTTTCAGCACAAGCAGTACAAGTATTATCTCAATGTGGTGAGCCTTTTGCGTACGTCGATATTTTACAAAATCCCGATATTCGTGCTGAATTACCAAACTATGCAAATTGGCCTACTTTTCCACAGTTATGGGTTGAAGGTGAACTAGTAGGGGGATGTGATATTATGATCGAAATGTTCCAAACTGGTGAACTGCAAACATTAATAAAACAGACAGCTGAAAAACATAAAGCTTAAAAATAGGCACATTATTTAAATAAGAGAGTTTAATTACTCTCTTAAATCTCTTGAACTTCTTCATCTATTGAACTTGGCTCGAGTTGAGGCAATGGCCAGCCTCCTAATCGCTTAAATCGATTCACTATTTCACAAAATAAAATAGCGGTTTTTTCGGTATCATAAAGTGCAGAGTGGGCTAACTTGTGATCAAAAGGAATGCGAGCAAGTTCACATGCTTTTGCTAGAACGGTATGCCCAAACACTAAACCACTCAGTGCTGCAGTATCAAAAGTAGCAAAAGGGTGAAACGGATTACGTTTAATATTGGCTCGTTCTGCTGCTGCCATTAAAAAACTATGGTCAAAGTTTGCATTATGCGCAACCATAACAGCACGATTGCAATCGTTTGCTTTAATTCCCGATCTAACCATTTTAAATATCGCTTCAAGCGCCATTTTTTCGTCAACAGCTTGTCTTAATGGATTGTCGATATCAATACCATTAAAAGCTAAGGCACTCGGTTCTAAAATTGAGTTTTCAAATGGATTGACATGAAAATGAAGGGTTTGGTCTGGAATCAGCCATCCCTCTTCAGTCATTTGTAGTGTGATTGCCGCAATTTCTAGAATAGCGTTAAGTTTTGGGTCAAATCCTGATGTTTCTATATCTATTACAACAGGATAAAAACCACGGAAGCGTTCACATAATTTAGCATTTGGCACAATAGTTGTCTTATTTAGCATAAAATAAAATTATTATGCCAGTTTTTACCGTATTCGCCTAGTTTTACCTTCGATTCAGCACTGTTGAACTCGAAAAAAAATATACTAAATAAAAACACTAAAAACGCTATCTGTATAATTTTTGTTTAGATTGTTCAATTGATTTTATCCAAGTCTGATTAATACGTTTAGCATGTTTAGGCATGTGTTTTAAGCGTAGTTCAATTTTTTGTAAAACTTCTTTAGCGAGTGAAAATTGCTGCCACTCAATTAAGGTTTGTAAATAGTATGAAGCGGCTTCTAAACTTGGATAATAACTGATTAATGCATTAAATTCTTCTTGAGCTTCTTTTTTTAAATCAAGTCCAATTAAGATTTTGGTATAAAGTAAATGTCCTTCATCAGAACGATAAGTTGGATTTTTATCTCTTAGATAATCCAAAGTTTCTTTTGCCTTTTTGTACTGTTTAACTTGATAGAGTGCGTAAGCATATTGTAATAAAATATCTGGTGCTGATTCATAGATACCAGTTAATGCTTCTTGATAATAAATTAACGCTTCATGAGCTCTATCATTATCAACGAGCGCTTTAGCTAAACAGACTTTTGCTTCAACAGTGGGCGAAATTTCATAATTACTTAAAGCTTCGCGAAGTTCACGTTGCGGATCTAACGCTTTTAATAATTTTGATTCAATTTGATATCCCACTGAGGTTTGTCTAAAATCGGGTAGAAATATGACTAAAAAGTAAATCAAACTACCAATAAAAGGAAAAAGGAACAATATAGACAGCCAAAATCGTTCTTGCTCTGTTTTAATTACATGAACAGCAAAAAATAGAGCGATAATTGTACTGAATCCTATACCTAAAAATGGCAAAACATATACCTCATTGAATATAAACCGACGTAATGTATCATTTAGCTAAAACTTAATAAATAATAGAAAAGAACAAATTTGTTAATTTGTTTAACTCCGTGTTTTCATGCATCCAAAAATCATTTTAAAACAGGATGTTATTTATTGACCTTCTGTAAACATGAAAGAATTTATTTAAAATTTCACCATTAATATCACTATATCGAATCGTTACGTGAGATAATTTATAATAGTTTATACTTAATCATATAGGCTGGTTTATAAAAAAATTGCCAATATTTCGATTATAATAATTTCGAGATTCATTAAAGGATTTTATTAAAAAATTCATATTGTTCTTTAAAAAGTCATTAAAAATACGAGAGGAAAACGTGCAAAATTTTGAACTTCAACAAATTATTAATCATGAATTACAAGTTGAACGCTACCGTGACTATGCACCTAATGGTTTACAAGTACAAGGACGTAAGCAAATAAAAAAAGTGATAACTGGGGTAACCGCATGTCAACGTTTATTAGATGAAGCCGTTAAATTAGATGCTGATGCGATTTTAGTTCATCATGGCTTTTTTTGGAAAAATGAACCACTAACGATAACAGGAATTAAATATAAACGCTTGCAAACATTGCTTTCAAATAATATTAATTTATTTGCGTATCATTTGCCTTTAGATGGACATCCTGTTATCGGCAATAATGCATTACTTGCGGATTTATTCAATATTGAAGTGGATAAACGTGAGGATATAACCGATTTACTGTTTAAAGGGACACTCATTGAACCGACCACATCACTGCAATTTAAGCAAAAACTTGAACAAGTTTTGCATCATCGTTCACGAGAAATATTATTTTGTGGCGATAATGCTCCTCAAATAATTAAACGAATTGCGTGGTGTAGTGGTGGTGGTCAAGACTTTATTGAAGCAGCAGCAGAACAAGGATTTGATGCTTTTTTTACAGGTGAAGTTTCTGAACGTACCATTCATATTGCTCGAGAATATGGAATTAATTTTTATGCAGCAGGGCACCATGCCACTGAACGTTACGGAATCAAAAAACTTGGTGAATGGCTAGCCAAGCAATATGACCTTGAAACTATTTTTATTGATATTGATAATCCTGCATAACAAAAGTTGAATTTAAATAAGAAATATCGCATACTTGTCGGTAGATTTTTTATTCTTGAAGTTGGTTATCAATAAATAATATGAGAGGTCATTTTATGTTTACAGGAAGTCTGGTCGCCCTTGTTACTCCAATGGATACAAAAGGAAATGTAGACCAAGTAAGCTTAAAAAAATTGGTCGAATATCATATTGCCAATGGCACATCGGCAATTGTTTCTGTTGGTACCACTGGCGAATCAGCAACGCTTGATCATCATGAGCATATCGATGTAATTAAAAGAACGATCGAATATGCAGATGGCAAAATAAATGTCATTGCTGGAACTGGCTCAAATGCGACTAAAGAAGCAATTGAATTAACTAACCGTGTTGAAAATATTGGTGTAGTTGGCTGTTTAACCGTTGCGCCATATTATAATAAACCAACTCAAGAAGGTCTTTATCAACATTTTAAAGCAATAGCGGAAAATACAGCTTTACCCCAAATAATCTATAATGTACCGGGTCGTACTTGCAGTGATATTAAGCCAGAAACAGTTGGACGATTATCTAAAATAAAAAATATTGTTGCATTGAAAGATGCAACAGGAGATTTATCAAGAGTTTATAAAACTCGTAAACTTGTTGGTAGTGAATTTAAATTATTAAGTGGTGATGATGCGACTTTCTTAGATTTCATGATTTTAGGTGGTGACGGTGTGATTTCCGTGACAGCGAATGTAGCTGCCAAACAGGTTGCAACAATTTGTGAGCTTGCAACGAAAAATCAAATTCAAGAAGCTCGAAAGCTGAATGATATGTTATCAGCACTACATAGTAGCTTATTTATTGAGCCTAACCCAACTCCAGCAAAATGGGCTTGCACAAAATTGGGTCTAATGGCGAACGATACGATCCGTTTGCCGCTGGTTTCACTTACAGATGCTTCTGTGTCTGTGGTTGAAAAAGCTCTTAAAGATGCGAATTTACTCTAATTTATGTATAACCAATAATTTATAAGCAGATATCTATGTTTAATAAAACTATGTTAAAAAACAAAGCGATTAAAAACACAATGGTGATGACAGCCATTGCATCTTTATTTTTGGTTGGTTGTGGTAGCGATCAAAATTATAAACGAGAAGTTGATGGGAACGAAGATTATTTGAATTCGCCAGTTTTGAAACCGCTAACTGTCCCTCAGGGTGTAACGGTACCTGCTGAAAGTTCCGAATATTATATTCATTTTAATAAAAATGAAGGCGCTGTATATGGTAAGCAAGTGGATATTCGGGCACCTATCATTCCTATTCCAACTATTCCTGATTCTTATGCGTCTTATAACTATGGTACCGCTTCATTAAATGCGCCTGCTGATGCGAATGTATGGTCTGTTATCCCAACTGCGCTGAATAAATACAATATTCCGATTAGTAGCAGTGATAATAATGTTATTGTTACGGGCAATGCTTCAATTTTTTCAAGTGATGAAGAGCCGAACATCCAAGCGTCTTATGTTATTCATCGGCAAAATTATCCTGGTACAGAAAATATCATTGTCGAGTTGAAAACATTAACTCGTGGCACACAAGATATTTCTTCTGATTCTATTGAAGTGCAACGGTACGTTGTTCGCTTATTTAATTTAATAATGGATGAGGCTGCACCTAAGTCATCACAAGTGGCGCAAGAACAAACAGATGAAAACGCCGTTGAAGACAAAACCATTCATGAAGATTCAAAATAAAGCAAGACGCTATGAGATATTATTTGTGACAAGTAACATTTTGATAAATAGTTAAGATAATCAGTAGTGAAGAATTTAGTTAATTCTTTTATCTAAACTGGCTATAGATTGAACTTCACTATTCGAGACGATATAGCAAACAATAGCATGTTATTATTTATTGCATTGGTACAAATAGGTGAGTATCGAAAAGTTTAAAACTAAGGAGCGAATAGCTCCTTAATCATTTGTTGGCAATTTGATATAAGGTTAGAACCATGAAAAAGTTGGCTGAGCTTTACCGTGGTAAAGCAAAAACGGTTTATACTACTGAAAATCCCGATCTTTTAGTGTTAGAGTTTCGCAATGATACTTCCGCTTTTGATGGCTTACGTATTGAACAATTAGAGCGTAAAGGGCGCGTCAATAATAAATTCAATTATTTTATTATGAATAAACTACGTGAAGCAGGTATTCCTACTCAAGTTGAAACGCTTTTGTCTGATACAGAAGTCATCGTCAAAAAACTGGATATGGTACCTGTGGAGTGTGTGGTTCGAAATCGTGCCGCAGGTTCTTTGGTCAAACGCTTAGGGGTTGAAGAAGGTAAGGTGTTAAATCCGCCAACATTTGAATTATTCCTAAAAAATGATGCATTGCATGATCCCATGGTTAATGAGTCATATTGTAAAACATTTTGTTGGGCTACTGATGAACAGTTATCAACGATGAAGGCACTAAGCTTTAAAATCAATTCAATTTTGACCGATCTTTTTGATAAAGCAGGATTTATTTTAGTGGACTATAAACTTGAATTTGGATTGTTTAAGGGTGAAATTACGTTAGGTGATGAATTTTCCCCTGACGGTTGTCGATTATGGGAAAAAGAAACCTTAAAAAAAATGGATAAAGATCGTTTTCGCCAAGGGCTCGGCGGTGTCATTGAAGCTTATGAGGAAGTCGCCACAAGAATTGGCGTTACATTGTGATGTTTGCTCAATTTGATATTTCATTTTTCCTTCTACTTGGTTTAGCTGCACTGTGTTATTTAACGCATAATAACACAGTCACTTTTGCCGTATTATTGTTACTTTTATTTAAATTAACCCCATTGTCGACCTATTTTCCGTTTTTAAATCAATATGGACTGACAATTGGTATTGTCATTTTAACGGCGGCTATGATGGTTCCGCTTGCCGACGGATCTTTGAGTATCAAAGACATATTAAAATCATTCACAACATGGCAATCAATTTTAGCTATCTTTGTCGGTGTACTTGTCTCTTGGCTAGGTACCCGTGGGGTTTCTTTAATTGGCGCACATCCCACCATTGTTAATGGTTTAATCATTGGAACCTTGATTGGGGTTGCCTTTTTCAAAGGTATTCCAGTTGGCCCCCTTATTGCCGCAGGCTTGCTTTCCATATTGATTGGAAAAAGTTAGTCGATGATTAATCTTGATAGCACCAGAACTTTATGGGTGTTGCGTGGTGATGTAACGAAATTATTCAGTCAATTAAGTGACATCATTAAGCAACATAAAGGGGATTGGATCACAATAAGTGATCAAGCCATTTTATCAAATTATGTGCCAAATATCGTATCAATATCTAATACTAAAACCCTTTTAGGACAAGAGTATTTACATGCCATTTTTGATGCAACTCAGTCATTTAATTTAGAAGCATTTGCCATGTTGTCAGGAACGCTTGTAAAAGGAAGCCGATTGATTTTGTTATTGCCTGAAAATTATAATCTTTGGGCAGACAAAGATAGTTTACGTTGGAATGAAGATGCTTATCCAATACCTGTGCCTAATTTTATAAACCATTTACAGCACACTATCTCTAAATTTAACGGTTTCAAAAAAAATAACTTTTCTGAATGTTATTTGACATCGCCTGATTATGATGAACAGCAACACACATTAAAACAAGTGTTAAACAGTGATAAGCCTATCCATGTTATCACGGCAAAACGAGGTAGGGGAAAATCCGCTTTGGCAGGTCAATTCTCTCACTATCGACATTGCATTGTTACGGCTCCTAACAAAAAATCGCTGACCACTTTCTTTCGTTTTGCTAAATCTGATGTTCGTTTTTATGCACCTGATGAATTAATCGAAAAAGGTGTCGATGATTTTGCTGACTATCTTATTATTGATGAAGCAGCCATGATACCTTTGCCAATGCTAAAAAAATTGCTGCAACTCGTGAATTTAGACAAAAGCCGTATTTTACTGACTACTACGGTTGAAGGTTACGAAGGTACCGGACAAGGTTTTTTATTAAAATTATTAAATGATAAGCAATGTGATCATTTTCATCTTGAAAAACCAATTCGGTGGAATGGCGATGATCAGTTAGAATATTTTACTGATTGTTTAGTTCTCAATGGACTAATATCAGCAGAAAATCAGCGAATTATTAATACAAAGCCAATTGATTATTCCATAGTAGCGCGTCATGATTTAAGTAGTTTGAAGGAGATCTTTTATTTACTGAAAACAGCCCATTATCAAACTACGTTAGTTGATTTAAGGCGACTTTTAGATGCGACAAATTTGACGATTTGGCAGGCTAAACAGAGTCATAACCTAATTGGTGCAGCCATAACGGTTAAGGAAGGAGATTTACCGGATGACTTAATTGAAGAAATATGGAAGGGTAACCGTAGACCAAAAGGAAATATGGTTGCACAATCTTTGGTAGCCCATGCAGGTGTTAAACAAGCAGCAAAATTAAAATCTGTCAGAATAAATCGCATTGCAGTGATAGCTTCTTATCGAAGACAAAATATTGCAACGCAATTGATACAACATACTTATGAAGTGGCAAAAAAACAACATCAAGATTTTTTATCCGTGAGTTTTGCCTATAGTAGGGAAAATTATCAGTTTTGGTCATCTGTAGGTTTTGTACTTGTACATGTTGGTAGTCGTTTAGAGGCAAGTAGTGGCACATATTCGGTAATGGCAATAAAACCGATTAACCAAAATGGTATAAATTTGGTTAACGTGCTATCCAAAAAGTTACAACGTAACATGATGTGGCTAAAAGAGATCATCGCACTCCCATTTGATGAAATGCTTATTGCTGATACTGATCAGCAATTGACTAAGCAAGATATTATGGAATTATACGGATTTTGTTATTTTCATCGAGCATTCGAAGCAACTTATGCTTCATTATGTCGCTTACAACAATTTAATGATAAGCAAAATAATCGAGTGAAATTATCTGTCTTAGGTGCTTTACTGAAAAATAAAAATCAAGGCAATGCGATCATTCAGCAATTTCAATTGACTGGGCGAAAAGCATTATTAGAAACAATTAAACAAGAGGTTAAGCAATGGTTGAATAGTAACAATGAAGTTATTTATGAAAAATAGCAATGTTGTTTTATTGAAAACCATGCTGATAAGTTGAATTTAGCGTTATTTCATGTTTAAAAGGAACAAGAGTGAAGAGTAATAATGTAGATAAATTAAGATTTAATTCAAATTTTAATCATGATCGGCGTAGATCGGGATTTGAATATTTTCTGTTAGGCTGGTCCTTAGCATTCAGCCCGAAAATTAGACATTTTGTATTCTTGCCTTTATTGGCGAATATGGTGATTATGTCAGCGCTATTTTATTGGTTTTTTTCCACAATTACCGGCATGGTTGACTGGGGATTATCTTATGTACCGGGGTGGCTTTCTTGGCTTGGCTATATTATTAGTTTTATGGTGATTCTGATTTTAGTCATATTATTTTGTTATTTTTTTAGTACAGTGGCTAACTTTATTGCTGCACCGTTTAACGGCTTGCTTGCCGAACAAGTTGAAGCTGAATTAACGGGGATACCTGCACCCGATACTTCTTGGTTAAGTTTAATCAAAGATTTACCTAGAATATTTGGTCGTGAAATTCAAAAATTAATCAATTATGTATTATGGTCTATCCCAATATTATTAACGTATTTTATTCCTGTTATTGGTCAAACAGTCACACCGATAATTTGGTTTTTATTTACTGCATGGCAAATTAATATTCAATACGCTGATTATCCTTTCGATAATCATAAGATTACTTTTCATCGTATGCGTCAGTTACTTAAGCAGGATAAAGTTGATAATTTAGTCTACGGTATTTTAGTTAGTTTTTTTACTATGGTGCCACTATTAAACCTAATTATTATGCCAATTGCAGTTTGTGGCTCAACTGCGATGTGGGTCGATCGTTATCGCCATCAAGCTTTATTTAAAAGTGATATTAACGATATCCGATAGGGAAGAAAGTGATTAATTTTTTCGAAATTAATCACTTTTTGTTTTTATCCTCACCACTTTTTGGAGTTTGGTTATTCTCCTCATCATCATAAGGTATGGGTTTAATTCCTTTTTTATCAATGTAAGACTTAAAATTAAGCTTATTGAGAGCTTTAATGGCATTAATAAAAATACCTAAGATGAATAATAAAATTACCCACCAATAATCTTTTATCCACTCCATTTTTTTACCTTTGTTGGATGCATGTTAGTGACGCTCGTTTAGTCGAATGTCCAAAGTAGCATTAAATAATCTATTCAAATTTTGTTTGAGCAGATTTAACAAGTTAGATAACTTAGCCAATCTTATTAAACGAGTAATTTTTCCAAAATTCTTTGATAAATTTTTTTCAGTGTGATGATATCCTGACAATTTACATTTTCGTTAATCTTATGGATTGTTTTATTTAATACCCCAAACTCGATAATCTGACAGCCCATTTTTGCAATGAAACGTCCGTCTGATGTTCCGCCACTTGTTGATAATTTTGTCTCAATATTTGTGTACTCTTTTATCGCACTTGCTGTAGCTTGAGTCAGTTCACCTTGCGGCGTTAAAAACGGATGACCTGATAAACGCCAATTTAACGTATAGTTTAATTTATGCTTTTGTAAAAGTTGCTCAACGCGGGTTTTAATTAATTCGTCAGTGAGTTCACTACTGTATCGAAAATTGAACTGCACCGATAGATCACCGGGCACAACGTTTTCAGCTCCTGTGCCTGCCTGAATGTTTGCAATTTGCATAGAGGTTTGCGGAAAATATTGATTGCCATTATCCCAAACCGTATTAACCAGTTCAGCCAATGCAGGGGCAAATCGATGAACAGGATTGTCAACTAAATGAGGGTAGGCGACATGACCTTGCATACCATGAATAATTAAATTTGCTGTCAAAGAACCTCGACGCCCATTTTTAATTTGATCGCCTAAAACCTTATCACAAGAAGGCTCTCCTACAATACAATAGTCTACACGTTCCTGACGTTCAATAAGACGATTAACAACTTTAACTGTTCCATCGGTTGCATCAGCTTCTTCATCAGAGGTAATTAGAAACGCAACACGACCACGGTGATTGGGGTTTGCTTTAACAAAATCTTCAGCAGCACAGATCATTGCTGCGACACCACTTTTCATATCTGATGCGCCACGGCCATAAAGTACACCATGAGTATCAATTGTTGCCTCAAATGGGGGATACAGCCATTGGTTTTCATCGCCAGCAGGCACTACGTCGGTATGACCAGCGAACATAAGTGTTGTTTCTGACGGATCGCCATGATAAGCCCAAAGATTTTTAGTGCGACCAATATTGAATTCTTCAATGATAAAGTTAAGTGATGTTAAGCGCTCGATAAGGATATTTTGACAATTTTTATCATCCGGACTTATCGATTTTTCGGCAATTAATGCTTTGGTTAGTTCAATAACAGGCTCTGTCATAATGATCTCGGTTTTATTGTTGTTGTTTGAAAAATTGCGAATAACTTTCGTCTGAAAATCCGAGTAATACATGCTTACCCTTGATTATTAGCGGTCGTTTTATAATTGAAGGATTGTCCAGCATCAGTTTCATCGCAGCTTGCTCATTGTCAACGTTAGCACGTACTGATTCATCCAATTTACGCCATGTTGTACCCCGTGTATTGAGTAGGCTTTGCCAATCAACGAATTTCAAAATAGTCTGTAATTGTTCAGTTGACAGTCCATCTGTTTTGTAATTGTGAAATTGATATTTGATTTTATTTTCATCAAGCCATGTGAACGCTTTTTTCATTGTACTGCAGTTTTTAATACCGTAAATGGTTAACATAATTCTCATTCCTTAAGCAAAGTATAAAGTCAAATTATATCAGTTGTCTTACCGAATCTCTAATTTTGAATTGGCTGAGTAATCTAAACATTAATTAAATGAATAATCGAAAGATTAATCGCTTGAATTTAACCTTATTCAGATTCTTTTTGTTTTTCAGAACAAAACACTTGAAAAAAACATATTAATCCTTATTTTTGACATAAATTTTATTTTTTAAAGTTGCTTTTCTATTTTTTTAAATATTAAATATTAATATTGCGAATTATTCGCATTTTAAAACTATTTTTATAGGTGAATATTTTTTAAAATAAGCAGAATAAAACGTGCTAGCATAATTCACAGGAACATTAATGTCAGTATTAACATTAAATCACCTCCCTTTAGGAAATGAGGCGGTTATCTCTCGTCTATTACCTGAATCCTTACCTTTTCGTAGAAAGTTACTGGCAATGGGATTAACACCAGGCTGTAAAATTTCGATTGTTCGTGTGGCACCTTTGGGAGACCCACTTCAAATTAAAATACGTGGATTTTTTCTTTGTCTAAGGCATCGTGAAGCAGCAACCATTGAAGTAACGGAGATAAATGAGTGAAAATAGCACTGGTTGGAAATCCAAATTGTGGCAAAACAACACTGTTCAATTTACTGACAGGATCAAAACAGCGAGTCGGTAATTGGCCTGGTGTAACAGTTGAAAAAAAATTAGGTTTATTTTCTTATCTCCATCACCAATACGAGGTCGTAGATCTACCGGGGACTTACTCTATTGAGTCTGATGCGGTTTCAATGTCGCAAGATGAATGGATAACGCGTGAATTTGTTCTGACAGAAAAAAATAATGTCATTATTAATGTTATTGATGCCAGCAATTTACAGCGAAGCTTATATCTAACATTTCAATTGATTGATCTACAAGTACCGATGATTGTTGTACTCAATATGATTGATACGGTTAAGAATATGGGCGAAAAAATCGATCACCAACGATTATCCGTTTTACTGGGTTGTCCTGTAGTACCTATTTCATCAACCAAAAAATTAGGTATTAATTCATTTTATCAAGCAATTGAAAATAGAGCTGTCAATAAGCAAAAAGCTCAACCTTCTATAGACACGTTAGGACAATCTCAGCAAAAACTGTTGACTCGTTATATTAGTGAGTTACCAGAAGAAAGTCGTGTTCATCAACTTAATCGCTGGCAATTAATTGAAGCTTTATTAGGACACAACACAGATCAGTTTAATTCACTTGAATTAGAAAAACTTGAAATTTGTCGACAACTCCTTTCGGCATGGTGTGATAATGAAATTGATGTTGCGCTAGCAAGTGCCAGATATGAAACGATTGATCAAGTGTGTAAAAAGGTTATTGCTAAACCTCGAGAATTAAGTCCCGATATTTCAGAAAAGTTCGATAAAATTACGCTTGGACGCTTTACAGGGATACCATTTTTTTTAATTGTGATGTATGCCATGTTTATGGTCGCTATCAATTTTGGTTCGGTATTTATCGATTTTTTTGAAAAATTTTTCGGAACAATTTTTGTCAATGGAACCGCAGGTTTATTAGAATTTATTCATGCGCCCGATTGGGTTCGTGTCATATTGTCTGATGGCATAGGCAATGGGATTCAAACTGTTTCAACGTTTATTCCTGTCATTGCCGCGATGTTTTTTGCTTTATCTTTTTTAGAGGATTCCGGTTACTTGGCGCGTGCCGCAATGGTGGTTGATCGGGTTTTACGTTTTATCGGTTTACCGGGTAAAGCTTTCGTGCCCATGTTAATGGGCTTTGGCTGTGGTGTACCAGCAATTATGGGCACGCGTACATTAGAAAGTTCTCGAGATCGTATAATGGCTATCTGCATGATCCCTTTTATGTCTTGTGGGGCAAGATTACCGGTTTATGCATTATTTGCGGTTATATTTTTCCCGCTTCATGCTTCTTTCGTTGTATTTATGTTATATCTGCTTGGTATTGGTGTCGCAGTCCTGTCGGGGATGATTTTAAAAAACACGTTATTAAAAGGTGAGTTAACCCCCTTTATTATGGAGATGCCAGTTTATCGAATTCCAACCCTTCGTAGCATTTTACGCTTAACTTGGCAACGCTTGAAAAGTTTTATATTCAAAGCCGGAAAAGCGATTGTAATTATGGTGACGATTTTAAGCTTACTCAACTCTTGGGGAACAGATAATACCTTTGGACATGAAAATACTAATCAATCG
Source organism: Gilliamella sp. CG16 (assembly GCF_046635785.1). Classification (NCBI taxonomy): domain Bacteria; kingdom Pseudomonadati; phylum Pseudomonadota; class Gammaproteobacteria; order Orbales; family Orbaceae; genus Gilliamella; species Gilliamella sp. CG16. Next base: position 232,459 of record NZ_JBIDFL010000004.1, on the reverse strand, counting down.
GTATTATCAGTCATAAGCCAAAAAATCACACCTGTTTTTCAACCCATGGGGATCGATAACAAAAATTGGCCAGCAACAGTGGGCATTTTTACGGGAATTTTTGCAAAAGAGTCCATCATTGCGACGTTAAATTCACTTTATTCTATGGATAGTCAACCAGAAGATGATGAACAATCGGATTGGTTTGAAGACATTAAATCGGCTTTTGCCACTATTCCAGATAATTTATTTGCTTTGTCTGAAACGATTACTGACCCTCTTGGATTGTCATCATTAAATGATGATATCGATACTTTACAAACTGATTTAGCGATCAATTCCACTGCTATTTCTAAAATTAAGACATCATTTACGTCTTCGTCAGCCGTAATAGCTTATTTAATATTCATCTTACTTTATACACCATGTACAGCAGTATTAGGGACTATTTATCGTGAAGCAGGGTGGCGTTGGATGATTTTTGTTGCAGTATGGACATTCACAATTGCTTGGTTGGTGGCGACAATCTATTATCAATTTACACAACTTGCCTATTCAAATACTGCAAGTTATTGGTTGTTCGCTTGTGGACTATTGATAACATTGATGATGTTTATTCTGCGCAAAGTGGGGAATGATTCATTCAAGAAAAATAATATATTCAATCATAAAAAATAAAGAAAATCATCATGTTGTGATTGATTTGCTTTTATCATTTGATTCTCTGGAGAACAAAGTAGGTAAAACCTATAAGACTAATATAGAAAATGTTAATGACCTCGATTCGTGATTATGTACAATTAAAAGGGCGCGTGGAATTGCAAGATATAGCACGTCATTTTAGATTGCCTGAAAGTGCCCTTATGCCGATACTAAACTTTTGGGTAAAGAAAAAAGTGATGCAACTCATCGTTGTAGAACAACCCGATTTTTGTCAGTCGAAAAAATGTGATAACTGTGCTGGTTGTAATTTTGCGAATAAAACGATTTATGCATGGATTTAGTCAATATTTAATATCATGCATTTTTGTTTTAGGGCTGGTCAAAATAGCGTTAACGATTAGCTGAAAAATACTAGATTGATTTTTTATCGAGATATTTTTCATATTGATAAAGTGAATTTCGTGATTTAGGTCACATTAAAAAATCAATTTATAATGTAAAAATAACAAACTGATAGTAGAGATAAACAAGCTATAATTGCTATCACAACTGTGTGAAAATTTTGCTTTTTTGTTATCTATTTCAGGTTATTGTTAAATGTATAAAAACGTTAAAATAACGAGTCACTAAGTCGTTTTATCACTAGATAAATGCTATTATAATCTTTTAGAAAATTGAAGCTGTAGAGGATATAGAAGTATATGAGTCAATTAGATGAATTTAAAAAATTAACCGTCGTTGTTGCCGATACAGGTGATATCGATTCAATTAAACAGTTTTCACCAGAAGATGCAACCACGAATCCTTCTCTTGTATTAAAAGCCGCTCAACTTCCTCAATATCGTTATCTGATTGATTCTGCAGTTGAAACTGCAAAAAAATTAGGTGGTAGCAAAGAACAACAATTAGTTAATGCTTGTGACCAAGTTGCTGTCAATATTGGTGCGGAAATTTTGAAAATTGTACCCGGACGAATTTCGACAGAAGTGGATGCTCGTTTATCTTTTGATAAACAAGCTTGTATCGAAAAAGCCCGCCGAATTATAGAACTCTATCAACAAAAAGGTATCGATAAATCACGAATTTTGATTAAAATTGCTTCAACATGGGAAGGGATTAAAGCTGCCGAAGTTCTTGAAAAAGAGGGCATTAATTGTAATTTAACGTTACTATTTTCATTTGCACAGGCACGTGCTTGTGCTGAAGTCAATGTGTTTCTCATTTCGCCTTTTGTTGGTCGTATTTATGACTGGTATCAAGCTAAAAAACCAATTGAACCTTATATTGCCGATCAAGATCCAGGTGTGGTATCAGTACGTAATATTTATAATTACTATAAACAACATGGTTATAAAACGATAGTTATGGGGGCAAGCTTCCGTAAAGTTGAACAAATTTTAGCATTAGCCGGTTGTGACCGATTAACGATTGCGCCAAATTTATTGGCTGAAATGCAACATTCAACAGCGCCTGTTGAACAAAAACTGTATCCAAATCAAACTGTCGTTGAACGACCTGCACCGATTACCGAGTCTGAATTTAGATGGCAACATAATAGCGATGCCATGGCTGTCGAAAAATTGGCAGAAGGAATTCGTGCCTTTGCGGTGGATCAAGGTAAATTAGAAGAGATGATTGCAACACTTCTATAATAATAAAGGGGGAATCACCATTCCCCTTTCACTTTTTTTTATAAAGTTAATAATATAAATCTGTTTCAAAAATACAGAAAAAATGAATTTGAATAACTTAAAATATATTTTGGAGATTAAAACATGAATGCAACGACGCTATCTCACCGCGAGCTTGCAAATGCGATAAGGGCATTAAGCATGGATGGTGTACAAAAAGCAAAATCAGGTCATCCGGGTGCGCCTATGGGTATGGCTGATATGGCGGAAGTACTTTGGCGTGGATTTTTAAAACATAACCCGAACAATCCAACTTGGGCAGATCGAGACCGTTTTGTATTATCAAATGGTCATGCTTCGATGCTAATTTATAGTTTACTACATCTTACCGGTTATAAAGTTAGCATTGATGACTTGAAAAATTTCCGTCAGTTGCATTCAATCACAGCAGGGCATCCAGAATATGGTCATGTTCCGGGCGTTGAAACCACAACCGGACCTTTAGGACAGGGCATTGCTAATGCAGTTGGTATGGCAATTGCAGAAAGAACTTTATCTGCACAATTTAATAAACCAGGTCATACTATAGTCGACCATTTTACCTATGTATTCATGGGTGATGGTTGTATGATGGAAGGGATTTCACACGAAGCTTGTTCATTGGCTGGAACACTGAAATTAGGAAAACTCATTGCATTTTATGATGAAAATGGTATTTCAATCGATGGCGAAATAGAAGGTTGGTTTACTGATGATACCGCGAAACGCTTTGAAGCTTATGGATGGCATGTTATTCGCGGTATTGATGGTCATGATGCAAATGCCATTGCTCAAGCGATTGAACAAGCACAAGCTGTGACCGATAAACCTTCTTTACTGATGTGTAAAACAGTTATAGGTTTTGGATCACCAAATAAAGCGGGCAGTCATGACAGTCACGGTGCACCACTGGGAGATGCTGAAATTGAAGCAACCCGTCAAGCACTTGGGTGGAATTACCCGCCGTTTGATATTCCTAAAGCTTATTATGAAGCGTGGGATGCGAAAACCAAAGGCAAACAAATCGAAGATGAGTGGAACACTCGCTTTGAAGCTTATGCCAAAGCATATCCAGAACTTGCAAGCGAATTTAAACGACGAATGCAAGGCGATTTACCAGAAAATTGGCAACAAGTGGCTACCGATTTTGTCAATAAATTGCAAGCAAACCCAGCAACGATAGCGACGCGTAAAGCATCACAAAATGCAATTGAAGCTTTTGCACCAGTATTATCTGAGTTTCTTGGTGGCTCGGCTGACTTAGCACCAAGTAACTTAACAATGTGGTCAGGCTCAAAAGAAATTTTAGCCAATCCGGATGGTAACTATATTCACTATGGTGTACGTGAGTTTGGTATGTCTGCTATTATGAATGGTATTGCACTTCATGGCGGCTTTATTCCTTATGGGGCAACATTCTTAATGTTTATGGAATATGCACGAAATGCGGTACGCATGGCTGCCTTAATGAAGATTCGTTCACTGTTTGTCTATACCCATGACTCAATTGGCTTAGGTGAAGACGGACCAACCCATCAACCTGTTGAACAAATGGCAAGCTTACGGGTAACACCAAATGTCAGTACTTGGCGCCCATGTGACCAAGTTGAATCAGCCATAGCATGGCAATATGCCATTGAACGTAAAGATGGGCCAACAGCATTGATCTTCTCAAGGCAGAATCTTAAACAACAACCACGAACAGCTGAACAATTAGCCAATGTTTATCGTGGCGGTTACATTTTAAATGATTGTGCAGGAACGCCAGAGTTGATCTTAATTGCGACGGGTTCAGAAGTCGAATTAGCAGTAGAAGCCTATCATCAATTAACAAAAGCGGGGAAAAATGTACGGGTTGTTTCAATGCCATCAACCGATGCATTTGATAAACAAGACTGCGCTTATAAAGAGTCGGTATTACCTTCTTCGGTCACAGCGCGTATTGCGATTGAAGCCGGGATTAGTGATTACTGGTATAAATATGTGGGACTAAATGGCAAAATTGTGGGTATGACAAGTTTTGGCGAATCAGCACCTGCTGAACAGTTATTTGAAAAATTTGGTTTTACAGTTGAAAATGTGATTGCAAAAGCCAATGATTTATTGAAATAATTGTAATTCCTGTTTAAATCGCCATTACCATTTAGATAATGGCGTTTTTTTTTGGATCTATCTTAAGATATTATGATTTTATTTGATAAAAAAAGGATTCGGATCTTTTTTTAATTTCTCATAAGGATATAACTCATTTTTCCAATCTTTAATTTTAATCTTTGTTTGGTGTGGTATATCTGTCAACTTGTTTTGCATATATTCATGTGAAACATCTAAGGTGATACCCATCCATTTACTTAACAAGTAAACAAGCTGATAACCTGAGATTTTTTTCTCAATTTTTTGTTGTGTTGTACTTTTCGAATCAAAGAAAATAAAAGGTACTTCGTAGCTATTTTGGTATTCCCAGTTATGTCTTAAATCTTGATATTGATCCAAGTGGGTAAGACCATGATCGGCAAAATAGACAAGCGAATAATCTTCATTATGTTTTTTTAGTATATCAATTGTTGATTTAATCAGGTCGTCCGTTTCTTTTATACTGCTGACATAGCAAGAAATATTTTCGTTATATAGATTGAATTGAATATCAAATTGTAATCGACGACAAAAATTGGAATGAGAACCCATAAGGTGCATGACGATCAGTCTTGGCTTAGCCTGTTTATCTGATAATATTTTATCTAATTCTGGTAATAATAAAGTATCATGTTTTCCGTGTGATGACTTACCATTATATTCCCCTTTTTTGGTGTAGAAGTTATAGTTTGCATAAGCGGCAATGCGAGGTACGGTAATCTCAATTTTTCCGAGTTTGCCTTGATTAGAAAGCCAATAAGTTTCAAATCCTGCATCGTTAGCAATACTAACAATATTATTATTTAACTGAGCATTCACTATTTTATCGTCTGAATAAATAGCTTGGCTAATCAAATGAGGGACAGATGCTTGCGTATTCGAAGCGGGTGCGATTAAACCATCCCATATCACATTTGCATGTTGAGTGGCAAAAGGCGTATTGTCATAACTAAATCCATAGGCATTCATATAATCTTTACGGACACTTTCACCAATAATAATAAGGTAATTTTTGTGGTCTGGATTAACCGATAAAATAGGAATCGTATTTTGTTGTTCAATTTGTTTAAGTTGTGCTTCTTTCTCGGAACAATAAATTTTTCCACTGGTAAAAAGCGCTTTATAAAATTCAAAAAAAGGATATTTCACATTATCCATTATCTCTTCAGACAGTGAATGAGAAGGGGTCGGGATAAACTTAATATACGCTTTAATCGGTTTATAGCACAATAAAATCAATGTAAAAATAAACAGGTAATAATTGTGAACAGTAGGAAATGGCAGTTTGATAAATATAAGAACAAAAGCGATTATTAGTAAAAAGGTAATCAAAAATAGATAAGTCGATATTTGCGAACAGAATTCATTTACTTCGTCCATGTCTGTTTCAAATAAAGCACTTATTACTGCTACATTAGGAGGGCCGTAATAATAAGCAATGGGAAAGTAAAGAGCAGCTATAACAAATGATAGACCAAAAAAAAATCGAAAAATGGTGAATCTGCCTAGGAAAATTAATGAAAAATAAGTAAGCAATATACGATCTATTCTTTTCGGATATCCTAATAAATACACGACTAAGACTGCAAGGCTAAGACAAATACAATGAGAAAACAAAATTTTTTTTGAGAGCTTCACAACATTATTACACTATATTAAATTTATCTACAAGGCACGTGATTATATAGTGAATTATTATTTAATCAATTTATATCGTCATTTTGTGTTTGATTCAATTTGAATTGAACTAAATGATTTTTCTATCATTTATGTACCTAATAAAAGGCGTTTAACAGCCTTAAACGAAGGAATAAAATAGCTGTTTGAGTTAAAAATGGTTAACTGTATTGAATAGTTGTTATGGAGTAGAGGCTATCAATGATTTAACACTTATCGGTTAATTTGATAAGTGTTAAATATTAAGATGAGAAGTGGCTTACTAGCCAATAAATCGTTATTTTGATGATCGATTTAATATTATTGCTTCAGGCTGTTTTTGGATATAGATCATTCTGGCTATTAATAAAATAGCGGCGACTGCCAGACCTAAAATAATGCCAATCCAAAAACCGGCAGCCCCAATTGGCGCTATAATCAGATCGGTTAAACCTAAGATATAACCTACAGGTAATCCAACTACCCAATAAGAAAGCAATGTAATAAAGAAGATGCTTTGCGTATCCTTATAACCACGAAGCACATTGCTGGCTACAACTTGCAAATAATCAGAAGCCTGATAGATTGCTAATAAAATAATTAGGTGCATACATATCGTAATGACAGCAACTTCTTTAGTAAATAATGCAATGATTGGTGTTCGAAAGACAACCAAAATTAATGCGACAATAATTGCTATTGCCAACGAAATAGCTAAACTTATATATGCGGTATGTTTGGCAAGAGATAGCTTTTTTTGACCTAACAAATAACCAACACGAATGCTAGTAGCAACACCGAGTGAAAGCGGAATAGCAAATGTTAAACTGCTAATCGTAAATATGATTTGATGTGCCGCAACTGTAATTTTACCCAATGGGGCAATCAGTAATGCTATGACGGCAAATAAACTCATTTCGAAAAAATAAGCCAATGCCAGAGGTGTGCCTAACAGGATAACTTTTTTAATAATAGACCAATCAATAAGTTTTGTGAAAGGTGTTATACGAATATCACGTTGGCTAGTGGTGGTTAACGTATAAAGGCGAATTAAAAAAAACATTAGCCAAAATATAATCGCTGCGGTAATGCCACATCCAACTCCACCGAAAGCAGGCAAACCTAATTTTCCATAAATTAATACATAATTAATGGGAATGTTGGCAAGTAATGCAATAAAGATGATCACCATGGCTGGTTTGGTATTGGATAACCCTTCACACTGATTTCGGTAAACTAAAAATAATAAGAACGCGGGAACACCCCACATAATGGCACGTAAAAAAGAAACGGCAACTTCAACCATTTCAGGATCGATAGGATGTTCAACTGAACTTCTTAAACTAATCAGTTTATCTGAATGGTATAAAATGAACATCATTATCACTGATAAGAACAAGGCAATAACGACTCCTTGTCGAGTGTGATCAGCAACTTGATGACGTTTAGCAGCCCCATTTAAATTGGAAATAATCGGTGTTAAGACGCTAAGTAAACCCTGTCCAAATAATATGGTTGGTAACCAAATTGAGACTGCAATGGCAACCCCTGATAATGCTGTGTTACTGTAGTTACCAGCCATAATGGTATCGACGAAGGTAATCGCTGTTTGCGATATTTGTGCTATCAGTACGGGTACCGAAAGGGCAATAAGTTTTTTGATTTCGTTTCGATAATGTTGTTTCATTAGATGTGTTTACTGTTTAACAGTTCCCCATAAATCATATTCATCGGAATGTTCAACTTCAACTTGAACAATATCACCAACGTGAACATTTTTTTCTTCATTTAAATAGACAACGCCATCAATTTCTGGTGCATCAGCCATACTGCGTCCAATAGCGCCTTCTTCATCGACTTCATCAATAATAACCGATAAGGTTTTGCCAATTTTATTTTGTAATTTTTGGGTAGAAATTGTCTGCTGTAATTGCATAAAACGATGAAAACGTTCTTGTTTAATTTCTTCCGGAATTTGATTTGCGAGCTGATTGGCTGCTGCACCTTCAATCGGGCTATAAGGAAAACATCCCACACGATCAAGCTTAGCTTTGTTTAAAAAATCGAGTAATAATTCGAAATCTTGGTCTGTTTCCCCTGGATAACCAACAATAAACGTTGAACGTAAAGTAATATCTGGACAGATTTCTCGCCATTTATGAATTCGTTCAAGTGTTCTATCAATGGTGCCTGGGCGTTTCATTGATTTTAAAACCGAAGGACTGGCATGTTGAAGTGGTATATCCAGATACGGTAAAATTTTCCCATCCGCCATTAACGGGATCAAATTATCAACACTTGGATAAGGATACATGTAATGGAGCCTTACCCAAATGCCTAACGTTGCTAATTGTTCGCATAACGTTTGAATATCAGTTTTTAATGGCATACCATTCCAAAAGTTGGTACGATTTTTAATATCGATACCATATGCTGAAGTATCTTGAGCAATAACGAGTAACTCTTTAACGCCACTATCAGCTAATCGCTTTGCTTCATCAAGTACATTACCAATTGGTCGGCTAACCATTTCGCCACGTAGCGATGGAATAATGCAAAATGTACAGTTATGATTACAACCTTCTGATATTTTTAAATACGCATAATGCTTAGGCGTTAATTTCACACCTTGCTGTGGTACTAAACTGGTAAAGGGATTATATGCGGGTTTAGGGGCATATTTATTGACATGAGTAAGTACTGCCTCGTAGCTATGGGGGCCCGATATTTCAAGTACTTTAGGATGTACATTACGTATTTGATCTTCTTTTGCACCTAAACAGCCTGTTACAATGACCTTGCCATTTTCATTTAAAGCTTCACCAATGGCTTCTAACGATTCTTGTACGGCGCTATCAATAAAGCCACAAGTATTGACGATAACTAAATCTGCATTTTCGTAGCTTGGTACTACTTGATAACCTTGTGTTCGTAATTCAGTTAAAATTCGCTCTGAGTCAACCAAATTTTTGGGACAACCAAGGCTCACAAATCCAATAGTAGGGGATGACATATTCATAATATTTATAATAATGCTTAATATTTAAAGAGGAATTAAATTGATAATAAAATAAATTTTATCGATTAATTAGTTGTTGTTAATTTAAAATGTCGGCATTTTAACACATTTAAGCATTGTAAATATACTGATTTTCAAATTCTTAATTAACAGAAAATGGGTTTTAAGTGGTAACGTCAGGCAAGTGTATAAAATGGGATTTTGACCTGTTAAATTTACTATATTTGATTGAAATCATGCGAGCACAACTTAATAGATGAATATTACCTTCTCAAATTTTGTGACCTAAGAATACTTGTGGGCAGGTCGATTTAATGTGATAAATCCGTTGAATGCTAACTCATACAGCCTTTTAATTGGGCTGTATGAATTAATTTAAACAAAATGTTAATCGTTTAAAGCATTGAGCACTTCAGACACTTGACGGTCTAAACTTTCTGCTCCACCACCAGATAAGTACCAAAGATCAGGTGTCAAATAGACAACGGTGGTTTTACTTTTATTGAGAACTTTTGTATCAAAATAGTTGGCTTTCATGGCTTGTTGACCAATAGCATGACTTCGGTCAATGACAAAAATAATATCTGGCTTAACTGTTTTAATATATTTATCGTCAACAAAAGTAGGTGCTGGGCGTTCTTCATTTTTAGCTAGCTGGTTAATTAAAAGTGGTACCGCTCTTTTGACTTTCAACACATCATGGATTAGCACAGCACTTGAGCTATTATTAATAAGAATCATTTTTCCATTGTTGTGAATAGCGACAATGGCCTTTTTAGGGCTTGCTGAGGTCATTCTTTGAGCTTGGTTGATTTTGTTATTGAGCGAAGCAATGAGTTGAGTTGCTGTGTTTTCGGTTCCGGTAAGGCTCGCTAACAAATTGATATGATTTTTTGTTGATTCAAAATAATGTTTGCTATCAACACTTAAATTAAGCACTGGGGCAATTTTTGACAACTCATCTTTTTTATTTGCTTGACGTCCATCAATAATAATAAGATCAGGATTAGTTTGTTTAATTGCATCTATATTGGGTTCTTTCATATTACCCGTATCAACCACATCATCCCTTTTAAATTGATTCAAATAGGATGGAATGACCGATTGTGGGGTTGCCGTCACTATTGAGCCTTTACCTAAAGCATCTAATGTATCTAATGCTCCATAATTCATGACAACAATTTTTTTCGGAGATTTAGGTACGATGATCGTTTCACTATTGTTTGTGACAGTCATTGTCGACGGTGATTGACAACCGGTTAACCCCAAAACTATTAATGCAATGCTACTTAGCAGCAATTTTTTCTTTCTGTTCATAGACACCCTTTATATTAAATGTAAATAATAATTATTATCATTTAAAGTAAGTTGCTTGTCTAGCGAAAAATAATTTAATAAAAGATATTGATAATTATTATCATCTAATGTAGTGTTCATACTCATGGGTAATTATAAAATATCATTATAAATAATGGGGTTATAATAAATGAACGTTAAGCTAAAATTTAAACTGACAAATTATGTCATTAATTCAGGTTTTTTATTATTATCAAGTACAGCACTAGCCGCTGTGAATAGTTCAGATACTGATACAATGGTTGTTACCGCTTCGGGTTTTGCACAGCAAATCAAAGAAGCCCCTGCAACCATTTCTGTTATTACCTCAGAAGAAATTAGTCAAAAATCGTATCGTGATGTCACTGATGCGTTAAAAGATATTCCTGGTGTCACCATTACCGGTAGCGGTGATTCAACAGATATAAGCATTCGAGGTATGGATGCCAAATATACGATGATTTTAGTTGATGGCAAAAAGGTCAGCACCCGAGAAACGCGACCAAATAGTGACGGTTCCGGATTTGAACAAGGCTGGTTACCACCATTAACGGCGATAGAACGCATTGAGGTAGTCCGTGGTCCTATGTCATCACTGTATGGTTCTGATGCAATGGGTGGGGTAATTAATGTTATTACCAAAAAAGTGTCAGATAAATGGCATGCAGGATTACGTTTAGAATCTGTAATTCCTTATCGTTCTGAAGAAAAAAACACTTATACAGGAAGTTTTTCAGTCATGGGACCGATTGTTGATGATAGAGTTGGCATCCAACTATATGGTCAATATTCAAAACGAAAAGAAGATAAATTTTTAAATGGTCATGCCCAACAAAAACTTCAAAGTCTAAATGGTAAGCTGTCTTTAAATGCAACAGATACGCAACGATTTGATTTAGATATGGGGCGTTCAATTCAAAAAAGTAAGGCAACAGCGGGTAATACCCGAGCTAAGAATAGAGGCGATTTTCCTCGTGATAATCGCCGTAATACGTATAGTTTAACTCATACTGGGCTGTTTGGTGATATTTCGACAACTTCATTTATTGCTTATGAAGGTAATAATAACCCGGAAAGAAAGATGAAAATTCGAAATACCGATCTTGATACCCGTGTAACAATTCCGCTTAATATTAATATGTTAACAGTAGGGGGAAAATATAATTACCAAGAGTTACACGATAAAGGTAATCAATTGAAGAAGACATTAACTAAAATAGATCGTTGGAATTATGCTCTATTTGCTGAAAATGAAATAAGTTTATTAGAAAATTGGAATTTAACTGTTGGATTACGTTATAACAAAGATGAAAATTATGGAAGCAACTGGAATCCAAGAGTTTATAGCGTATGGAATATTGATGATAATTTCACTCTCAAAGGCGGCTATTCAACGGGTTATGCAACACCACAATTACGGCAAGTCGTTGCTGATTGGGGACAAGTTACAGGGGGTTCCGGCACGGGTAATAAAGGAATGGTACTGGGAAATCCTAATTTAAAACCTGAAAAATCAGACAATATCGAAATTGGACTGGGCTATACTAATGATTATGGAATAGATGCTTCAGCCACGGCGTTTTATACAAAATATAAAGATAAGATTCAAACTTATTACATTTGTCAGGGACCAGCTGGAAAAGGTAAATGTAAAGTGAATGGTTACCAAGAAAAATTTGATTTTGTTCAAGGCAGAGAAAATGTCGATAAAGCCGATCTTAAAGGCGTTGAATTAACGTTTAAAACGCCATTGTTTAATGAGTTCTTGTTGACGTCAAATTATTCATGGACAAAGACAGAACAAAAAACCGGTATCAATAAAGGACGTGCATTAAACCGTACACCTAAACAAAAATTTAATATGCAATTGGATTGGTACATCAGTCATAATTGGGACTTATGGGCTAAGATGGCATACTACGGACAAGAAAACGCCAATAAGCGAATGGGTAAACAAAGTAGGTATGTCACGTATCCTGGATATACGTTCTGGGATATGGGAGCAGCGTATCAAATCAACAAGAAAGCAAAAATTTACACGGGTATTTATAACTTGTTTGATAAAGATGTTGACAATGAAGATTTTGGTAAAACCTTAGATGGACGTCGCTATTTTGTTGGAACAGAAATTAGTTTCTAGATAACATTTTTCTCATCAATTGGTCATCAAATGTATTTAATTGATGAGAATGATTGTTTTTAGTCAATGGTATGATTAATAACATCTTTATCAAATCTTCTTTTTTAATCATATTTTTAATCTTAGGTAAATTCTCATTGAAATATTTGAATTCATTTTGTACAAATTACACATTGCTTACTTATTCATAACAATCTGTTTACATATGTTTTAATAAATTGTAACTTACTTAACCTATAATTTTGATAGGAAAAATTTATTGAAGAAAATGAATTGTATAAAACCTAGATAAAACGCTTAAAAATAAATTAATATTATTCATTATGTTATTTTAAAGTGTGAACTAATGTGATTAACCTGTTTTTATGTTTGCATTATAACGAATATGTCATAAATATCGTGATTTTATGTTGTTTTGATAGTGATTCTAAATTGATCGTATATTGATAGATCGATAAATCCGATCAATAATATTTTTGAAGATTATCTCTTCTTTTAAATTAAGTGGATAAATTTTTCAATTATTAAATCAATTTTATTATCTCCTCATATTGAAAATAATGTAAGGAATATAGCAGTATCTTATTATTTTTGATAGTGATTTTAAATTGATTGGGTGTTGATGGATCGATAAATCCGATCAATAATATTTAAAAGGATCACCTCTTCATTTAAATTAATTGGATGAATGTGAAGTTATTAAATCAATCTTAAGATTTGTGATTGATTTGTTATTTTGTTAATGAAGAAAACTATATGAAGCACATTATCAACCCTAATTCACGAAATTTTAGTGAATACAAACCTAACCATTTAGTCATCTCTAAATTGAATATAGGTTCGCATTTAAATTGCTTATTATCTATGCTAAAAAAAAATAGGACTGCAACTAAACTGAGTTATTTAAGTGCAGTTTTGGCTTTCATTTCAGTTAATCCTGCTAATGCAGCACTATCAACAACGACCGTCAATTCGATAAAAGGGGATAAACCTGTCTTTTTTGCAACAGAATCGATCGTTAATAAATTAGGTTTTAATTACAACGGTACTGATTACAATGAAATATCCGGTAACATCACTAGTAATACCACCAAATATTTTGATCATACGACCAACTTAAATGATTTTGTCATAAAAAGTTATTTTGTTCCTAGAACAACTATTGATGATAATAAGGGTGATTATTTTGATATTAATAATGATGCTTTTGATCCTAAGCAACCCATCAGCAACACATTAAATTACGTTTGGAAGGATAGTAATAATGTTAAAATCGATCCTGCAGATTTTAATAATATTGCTTGTAGCCATAACAAATATAAAATGCCGTTAAAATTAGAAATCACCGCGACTGATATTAAAGTTCATACTCAATTTGGCGATCCTAATGAAAGTGATCCTGTCAATTTTATTGAAACTCAATCAATGGGTGCTCAGCCTATAACAAAAACTTATCAAATAGCTATCGCTAATACTTGCTTTGCAAAACCTTATAGTCTTATCTCAGATCCACTTACTCAATGGCGTTCAGTTAAAAATGACAAATCTGAGAATGATGAAAAGTGGAATCTCACCGGAATTGGTATAAATAACATTCCTAAAAATAAACCTAATTTTGCAGTAGGTGGCGGAGTAACTGAAGATTATGTCTTCAATCAAGGATTTAAAGTGACACCTACCTTATCTAAAAAACATTTTCCAACGACAGGTTTTGCCGGTGCGCAATTTCAGTTAGTCATGGGTGGTGTACAAAACGATTATACCTTCACGACAAATAATAGTTCTGTTACTGTTGATAAAGATGGTTTAATTACGCTTAACCAGCCTACTAAAACGGTCACTATAACGGCAACCTTAAAATCTGATGATAAAATCCATTATGATTATACATTCAGTCTTGATTTATGGCTTGAACCAAAATTACAATCTTTCCAAAATCAAAACGATGCAAGGGCTCAATGTACAGGTTCTTCAAAATTGTTGAGCCGAAAAGAATTAAATAATTCATCCGAGTTCTCGACTAAAAATTTAGATGGTGCGAAAGGTCGTATTTATAATGTGTTTACACGCGGAATTGGATATGGTGTCTTCAGTGAGTGGGGGAGATCGCTTAATCAACAGTATAATAGTTTGATTGTTACTTATCCAAAATCTAATTGGAAATTTGGTTGGTATTATACTAATGAATCTCACAACACCACTAATGACAATAATGAAGCCATTTCAGAAGCGATTCTGGTTTCAAGTCACGATGGAATGATTTCGTTTCCTAGTGCTTGGGGTATAGATGAAGCAAAAAGAGCCGTTTGCGGAACTTACTTATAATGATTATAAGGAGTATTTAACCCATTCAACAAGGATTGTTATTTAGCTAGTATTAGGGATGAATTTACACTGACTAATACTTCAAAAGTAGCGTTACCTATTAAAATGATTTTATCAAGTCTGATATGAAAATATGATAGGTAACCTCTATATCACTTTACCTTTTTCTTCCAATAAAATGCCTATATTAAATCACAGTTATGATCAAAATGATTTTTTGTTATCTTGCTGGATTTCATCATTAACTGTATTGTTTTAACCTTTTTATAAAAATTTGAATAGTCATAATAAGGTTAAAAAAGCCCCAATATAGGGGCAAAAATGTGGACTACCACTGTCTTTCCAGTTGTCAGGTACTCAATATTGTAACTTTAAAATACGCTATCAAGTACCGTATCAAAACTGCAGTATGTTCGTACGCCTCTGCTAGCTACTTGAATCTTCTTACCCCATTAGTAACTCGTGGTCTTGCTAACTTTATGGTAAGTCAATTAGTTTTGATAAAATCAATGATAATATAAGTTATCAATTTAGTCAATACTAAAAGTTATTGTTTTTCAGTTTTAATCAAATATTAAATACCACTATTTTGATTTTAAATTGTACTATACATATTAGAACATTATTTTTGTTGTCGTAATATTTATTAATAAATAATTGATATTAAGTTAATTTATGTTTTTTGTTGAGGTGGTATGACACCAATTTTAATAAAAATATTATGTTAGTGTAAAACTTTAAACATTTTGTTTTTATAGGATTATCATTAATTTTTTATAACAATAGTTATTGATTTTAATGATAACTATTGTTATTATGGGTGTGTTTTATTTTGAATAGGAAAACTTTATGATGACACCACAACAACAATTAGCTTTACTTGATGAACAAATAAAAGTCGCTGAGAAACATGTTGACCAACTTTATGATTATCGCCGTCGACTCATAAATCAATATGATCTTAATAAGGGAAAATATCAAAACATTAAGGTAACGCGTCCTCTTTTTTAATTCTTCCTATCGATATTGTTACTAAAAAATAAGTACTTCAACATATGACAATAAGTTAATAGTCACAGATTAATAAATAGTTAAACATTATAAATTGGAATTATATGGAAAAGTTATGAGGTAAATAATGACAGCACAGAACCTGAATATTCAAGAAAATAATAAACCAAAACAATGGCTAAATAAAGTGAGTTTAAATGCTGATTATGATATCACTCAAGTATTAACCCGTTGGGGTAATTGGGCTCGAAAAGAAGCCTATCAACAACGCAAAGTATTTAGTCTATATCAATCTCAAAGAAAGGAATATAAACAGGTCTGTTTAGATAAAGACGGGTTAATAATAGATGGCATTATTTCGACGATGAAAAACAGTAAAATTGCGAAAATAAAAGATGAAGCAAAAGTCTTAATTAAATTCTATTATGGAGACGAAATGATTGTTAATGATCATCTTTATATCGAACGAAGCAAAACACAAACATCGTCGACATTAATTATCAAACCTAAAAATTTACGTGAAATAGCGAAGGATTTAGCCTGTAGTGAAGGCAATATCCGAAAAATAAAAAGTAGTGGTGAAAGTTACATTATTGGTGCATTATCGATGCAAACGATGTTAACCGGCACTGAACTGGAGTTATTGCAACATTTAGTGTTTTAAAAAAGTGGGAAAGTTAATCTTGACAACGTACGCTAATGCATGTATAATTATCTCAAAATCAAGAATTGTTACTTAAGCCCGCTAAGCGGGCTTTTTTATTCTTCTTATTGCTATCTTAACTATTTAGTCAATAGTGTTAATAAATAAAATCTCTCAAAACAATAATTCAATTTATTAGCTATAACTTTTCTCATATTTCTGCCTATATTCGTGCTAAATAGATATTCATTTTATGTTAATACGATTAGTCATATTTTTAATAATTTCATCCTAATTTTATTAATATGATTATTTAACATCTCATAAATAATGAGAATTTTTGAATTTCAATTATTTTTCCCTATTGTGCCCTTATTAAAACTTATTTTATTAAGCTTAACGAATAATATTAGAATGAAATATTAGCTCAAGGGGTTGACAACGTACGCTAATGTAGGTATAATTATCTCAAAATCAAGAATTGTTACTAAAGCCCGCTAAGCGGGCTTTTTTATTGCCTTTAATTTGCAACATATTATTTAACATCCTGTTTATTCATATAAAATAATTAAATCAAAATAAATTAAATTAAATAAACTTCTTTAATATAAGTTTCTTTTATTCAATCGCTTCATTGCGGTTTTTTTATGTCTACGATTTAACTATCAGTTATCACAATTCAACGGGTTCGCAGAGCAATCTCAGAAAATAATTTATACATAAGTGCTGCGTAACCCTTTCTTATTTTTAACTGCCTCAGCAGAAGGCTCACGATGAAGATGAAACCTATGCCAATCAAAGAGCCTGACCATATCAATTGGTATGTTGTCGTTTATTTGTTTTTTGTCACCTTACTGGGATCATTAGCCAGTTATTGCTATCACATTATTAATGGGAATAAGTTTAATCTGATGATTTTAATTGCTCAGATATTTATTTCTACTTTTGCCGGCGCGCTGGTGGTGTTGGCAGCCAGTTATTTTAACTGGCAGTTTGAGCTGGCCGGCGGTGTTGCCGGTTTAGCGGGGTGGTCGGGTGCAACCTTAATTAAAGCGCTTGAAGAACAATTAATAAAAAAAACACGTGGACATGATGATTAAAAGGAAAACTAATGAAACTGACTGAACATTTTAAACTGGATGAGTTTACCTACTCATTGACGGCCAGTCGATTAAAAATTGACAATTCCGTACCGGCAGCACTGATGCCCAATATCCAATTAACAGCAATAAAACTTGAACTGGTCAGAAAAGCCCTTGAGCACCCCATCATCATTACTTCCGGTTACCGTTGTCCGGCATTAAATGCCCGGGTAGGCGGGGTGGCAAGTAGTGCACACACTCAAGGTTTGGCGGTTGACTTCCGTTCGCCATTCGGCACACCGAAACAAATCTGTCAACGATTGATAGATGCAGGAGTCGTGTTTGATAAGCTTATTCAGGAGCATAATCAATGGGTTCATATCGGATTCAGTCCCACTCATAATCGCCAAATAGTGCTGACCGCCGTTAAAAATGGTGGTAAAACCGTGTATTTAAACGGATTAGTATGATGAATAAATTAACATTGTTGATTAAGTTATTACCGTATTGTTGCATTGTAATAACCGGTTTAGCGCTTTATTTTGCGTACCACTGTTGGCAAGGTGAACAACTGGCAATGGCTAAAACGGTGGCGTTAGAAACGCAATTTAACGCATATAAACAAGGTAATAATACCATTAAATTAATTGAGTCAAATATTCTTGAGACAATAAAAGATGAACAGGTTAAAACAGATAGTTTACGTGATGATGTGGATAATGGTCTTGTCGAGTTGCGCATCAAAGTCGCCACCCTCGAACGAAATAGTGCCGCCACCGGCGATATTGCTGACAAAGCCTTACGACTTGCAAAATCTTCTCAACAAGATTATTACCGTCTCACCCACGCAATCAGCTATAACCAAGCCCTAATTGAAGGATGGCAACAATACTATTGTCAGGTCATTGCACCTCAAAATAACACACTGTTTATGTGTAATAAATAAATTACGCATCACCCTTTATTTAATATTAAATAATATATGGCGTTATGATGATTATATCCTAATGATTAACGCAGTTTTATAACGTTATATCAAACTAGTTTTATACAATCACAATTGTTTTTACTTCGATTGGGTTAAAAAATTTTTAACCTAATTAATCCCTGTTTATATGATTTAACAATGGATAATGTGAACAATCAATTCAACTAGATTTATCAATTTATTACAAATAATAAATCAACAACAGCATGGTTTTTATATTATCACCTTATCGTTAAACCCTATCTTCTTTTTTATGGAGTCATTATGCCAATCACGACTGTTTCTAAGCTTGAAATGACTGAAGTTAGACGTTTGATAGCGGAAATTCTGTCTTTACCTGAAACAATTATATTTGAGGAGGATAACATACCCGATGTCTCTCGTTTAGATAAATTCATCACTGTTCTTAATATGTCTCAAACCGAGATAGGCAAAGAAATTTTATATCACGGTGAAGATGAAGAAGAAGTGATATCGACACTAAAAGAAGCAACCATTACCGTCAAAGCATACGGTAAAGATGCCTATGAACAGCTATGCAAATTAACAGAATCAATGCAGTTCACGCCTGTTTGGCAAAAGTTAAAGAAATTAAGAATGGGGTATCTTCGATGCTCCGATATTGAAAACGTATCTACAACTTCTGCAGACAAAACCGTTCAACATGCACAAGTAGATCTTATTTTTTCCATCAATCCAATCGTTAAAACCAGCGTTAAACGCGGTGATAGCGTTAATTTTACATTCGAGGTTACTAAATGAGTTTACCATTAAGTCAAGTCGTAGATGCAACTCTACAACAATCGCCAAGAGGGGCACAAAAACGTGACCTAAGCGTTGTGGCTATTTTTACAAAAGATATGTGTGAAGAATTCAGCAATAAAGATACTCGTTATGTTGTTGTTTCAGATGCAACAACAGTTGCAAATTTATTTGGCACTGATTCTGATGCATATCAAGCTGCTTGCGCATTATTCTCTGCTCAACCTAAACCGAAAACGGCATTGATTGCTAAATATATGCAAGAGGGGGTTACCACTAAAGCGTTGAGTTCAAAAATTAATGGCTCTGCTTTAGCTGTCAGCTATATTCAATTTAAGAGTATTAAAGATGGTTATTTTTCTTTTAACTTTGGTGATGCTAAACATCAAATTACTGATCTGGATTTTAGCAATGTATCAAGTATGAATGATGTTGCAACTGTCATCAATACTAAATTAAAAGATAGTGGAGTTTCAGTTATTTATGATTCTGTTGGTAATAGATTTATTTTAGCTGCTCAAAAAGAAGGTAAAGGCGACAATTTTGGATATGTGTTTGATTCTCAATCAGAAGGCTCTTATATCGGTAATCTTTGTAATTTAATTGATGGTAAAGCATCATTAATTAAAGGAGAGGATGCGACAACTTATCGTAAAGAGTCGCCTGCTGAAGCATTAACTGCATTACAAAATCAATATCAAAATTGGTATGGTGTGTATTTTGCAAATACTATTACAGATAGTGAATTAGTGGAAGCGCATGATTGGGTTGTTGCTCAAGGGGTTGAAAATGCCAAAGTATTAGCCTATACCGAAACTCGAGAAAAAAATATTGAATACAGTGATGATAATGTTCTTAAAACATTGTCAAAACGAAACAGCGGACGCTTGATGGTTCAATATAACAACAAAGGTAATAGCCATGCAGCTGCTGAACTTATGGGCATTGCGTTAACCACCGTATGGACAGGTATTAATACCGCTAAAACAGTCAAATTTAAACAAGAAGCTAGTGTTACATCAGACGACAAAATCACTGTCAATGAAGCGATGAAATGTCGTCGTTTAGGTATCAATTTTTATACAGATTATGCTGGTGTTAATATGCTTGCAGAAGGCGTTATGGTTGGTGGGACATTCATTGATGAAACCACAGGACTGGATGCATTCATCAATGCAATTCAAGTACAAGCATTTAATGCGTTACAAGGTGAACCGACTAAAATTCCACAAACCGATAAAGGACAACAACGTTTAATCAGCAAGTTAAAAATTATTGGTGAGCAATTTGTCAATAACGGTTTTCTTGGCATGGGTAAATGGTCGCTTGGCGATATTGGTGAGCTGAAATTTGGCGATACGGTGAATGGATACTATTTCTATTCAGATTCTTTTGATACGCAAGACACGGCTGATCGTGAAGCGCGCAAAATGATGCCAATTAATTGCGCATTGAAACTTGCTGGTGCAGGTCACAGCGTTGATATTATTGTTCAATTTAATCGATAAGGATACACGATGTCTAATAAATCTTTTTCTTTAGAAGATGCTGTCTTAACAATAGATGGCTATGAAATAACAGGTTATGAAAATGCTCAAGATTCCATTAGTATTGCACCCATAGGGGATGACGGTGATATCACTTATGGTATCAATGGTGAAGGGGTGTTTGTTAACACTTGCAATAAAGGTGCTACTGTCACGATTAAAACATTACAGCACACTGAAACTAACGAAGTATTAAATCAATTACGACAAGCCCAAATTAATAATCCGACAAAAGCTAAAGGTAAATTAATTACCTATAAAGATTTGCGTAATGGTGATGAATTTTTATTGACTGGATGTTGGTTTACCACGCCACCAACTATTGCACGTGGTACAGCTCACAATGGTTTAACATGGACACTTAAAGCAACGAAAGCTGAATTTAACATCAAAGGAGGTCAATAATGGAAAACAAAGATTATATGATAGATAATGTTGTTTATACCTTTAAACAAGCAGATTTTTACAAAGCCAATAAATATCTCAAAAAACTCACAGCCCTCTTAAAGGGCTGTTTTTCTGTCGGTGATACTACATCAGGATTTGATATTGGACAGTTAGCTTCTAATATTGGTACTGAGCAATTTGAAGAAATTGAGCGATTTATTCTCGATTATGTCACTGCCACAGATGAAGCTGGAAAAAAGATACTATTCCAAAATCCAAGAGAAGCCAGTGAATTTTTTAATGCGCATAGAAGTCATTATTACCAAATCATCATTGAAGGATTGAAGTTCCATTTTTTGGCTTTTTTACCAAGTGGCCTATTATCCAATCTAAATACGCTCAGCTTGGAGGAGATAGCCAAGAAAGCGATATAGATTGGTTTATGTGGAGTGTTATTGTCAACAATTATGCAACACTCCACGAATTAAAAACTGTATATTCACTTGATGATGTTATCGATATGCACCATGTGATAGCAGAAGTTAGATTGGCTGAAAAGCCAAAGGAGAATTAAAGTGCATCTAGAGCAATATTTGATAAAAATTGGTGTTGATATCTCACAGGTAAACAATCTAACTAAAGTCACGGCTTTTTTAGAAATCAGTGCAATGAAGTTATCTAACATTGGTAAAGTTATAAATACTACACTTAATAATGCGATTAACGATGCGAGTCAATCTAATGAAAAAGTGGCTGAGTCATCTGAAAAAGCTAAATCTAAATTTGAGATTTTAAAACAAGCTTTAACAAGTATTACGGCTGCAGCCAAAAACTATGGGGAAAAATTGATTAGCGCTTTTAATAGCGCTATTGATAAAGCAGAAGAACTTGCTGGCAAAAAAAATCTCTTATTTTCGATTTCAGAAAATGAACTGGCACAAGTTGAAATATATAAGGCCGAAATTGAAAAATCAAGTCTTGCGATAGACAGCATAAAAACCAAAATAGCTGCGGGGTTATTACCAAGTGTAAATGAACTTATTATAAGCTTTAATGAATGGCTCGAAACTAATAAGGAATTGATTGCTAAAGGTATCATAGTTGTTATTCGTTTTCTTTCAAATTTTATTCGTGTTATAAAACATGCTTGTGAATTTATCGATCTGATAATTTCTAATACCATTGGTTGGGAAAACGCCATAATAGCCTTAAGTGTTGCTTGGGCAGTTTTTAATCGTGCTATGCTGTTCAGTCCTATTGGACTAGTCATCGGTTTGATAGCTGGATTATTGTTGATCATTGATGATTTTATGGTTTTCTTGAAAGGTGGTAAGAGTCTATTTGGTCCATTTTGGCAAGCCTGTATCGACAACATCAAAAATGCCATAACTTGGTGGCAAAATTTAGATAAAAACTGGAAAAGTATTATTTTTGCCGTATTGGGCTATTTGCTTTTATTAGGCGGAAAAATAGCGTGGGTATCAGCTAAGGCTAAATTAATTACCTCAATCTCCAATGCTATTCATAGTATTGGTAATGCTCTCAAAACGCTTGGAAATTTAGTTAAAATTATTAAAACAATTGGCAGTGCAATAAAAACACTGACGTCTATCATGATAGCTAATCCTATTCTGGCTATAATTACTGTTATCGCTTTGGCTGCTTATCTTATTTACGATAATTGGGATTTTCTTGTTTCCTTTTTTTCTGATTTTTGGAATAAAGTCACTAATTTCTTTAAAAATGGTATAAAAGATATACTCATGTACTTTGGTATGAGTGAAGAAAATGCCGAGAAAACGGTCAATGCAATAGGCGCTACCTTTGACGCAATTTCAGACTTAATTACGGCACCATTTAAGGCTGCTTGGGAATTGGTTAAAAGCTTATTTACAATTTGGGCGGATGATAGCACTTCAACAACTGAGAAAATTGGTCAAACTTTTGAAGCAATAAATGATTTTATTACAGCGCCATTTAAAGCTGCTTGGGAATTTATAAAAGGATTGTTTGAGATTTGGGGTGTTGATGTCACTTCTTTTATTGATAATTTAGGAAAAACGTTTTCAGTTATTCTTGACTGTATTACGCAACCTTTTAAAGATGGATTGAAATGGATTGAAGACAATTTTTTTGCTGTCATCGATACGATGAAAAGTAAAATAAAAGGTGCACTTTCTTTTTTTGGTTTTGGTAGTAATAAAAATGAACAAGGTCAAGAAGAACATCTTAAAGCCACGAATTATTCCACAACCCAAAATCTTGCACGCGTGAGTACAGATGTAGCAAAAGTTGGAGGTTTATCTGCATTAAATAAAAACGTCAATAATAATAGTGAAATAATAATTCATAATACAATGAATGTAACTACACCTCAGAATGGTCTCGATCAAGTTTGCAATCTTGTCGACAATGCTGCGAGACGAATCAATGATAATACAGTTACAGCGATGGGGTCTAACTGATGTTTCAATCTATTTTAAACAAATCATCAAAAAATAGTGGGTTAATTGTTACTGATAATTTTGTATTCAGTTTAGATATTAATACTGTCGAACAACATACATCAAAATTAAAAGTCACAGAAAATCCCATTGAAAATGGGGCTAATATTGCCGATCATGCAGTTTTAGAACCAAAGGAGATTTCAATAAATGGTCTTATTGTGGGATATGAAAAAAATACTTTCTCGATTGACCATTCTTTGGGAATAGATTTATCCAATTACCCTTTGCCGATGCCAATCAAAACTTTTGCTGAACAAGCGGAAAACATGGTAAATCGTTTTGCATCACATTTTCAAACAAGCGCTGAAAAATTGAATCAAGTCGTGGCCGATTTTCTACCTGAATATCAATCTCCTATTATAAATAGCTTATTTTCAGATCGTATTGCAGACGCTTACGAAAAATTGCTGGCAATTCAACGGAGTGGTGAACCTGTTATCCTGCAAACTAATGCTAAGCAATATAATAATATGGTTCTAAGTTCTGTGGGTTTGACTCAACAAAAAAATACTTATGGTGAGTTTGCCTTAACGTTTCGAGAAATTTTTATCGTCGAAACGCAAATTGCAAGTGGTCTAAATCAAACGGTTAAAAAACAGAATCTTGGTAAAACACAACCACAGAAAATCGAAGAACTAAAATCTGTTCTTTATAAGATTTTTAGTTGGTTTATTAAGTAATGTAGATAACTTCAAAGCTATAAAAGTGATTAGTTGTTGGTAAATAAAGAAAATTTGAGAGATTAAGTATGTATATAATTCAGACAACTTATGATGATGTGCTAGAACAAACCTTTACATTATACGATATGAATTTACGATTAACATTAAGATTCAATACGGTATTAGTCGGCTACCAATTTGATTTGTTTGATATTAACAATAATCAATATATTACAACCAATAAAGGACTGTCTGTAGGCAGTCCAGCGCTTATTGAATTTGACCTTCCTTTTGTTTTAGTCCTTTATGACAAATCAGGATTAGGAATTAATGCAATAACGAAAAATGACTTACATAATCGAATGCAATTATTAATTATGACAAAGGATGAATATCGTGAGACAATTCGGGCGAGTTTTAGAACTGAAAATAGGCAATCGTAAAGAAAGTATTGTATTGAACAATCTTAGAGTCACTTTCTCGGTCAACAAAACACTTACTTCCGATCCTAACACCGCTGAAATTTCAATATACAACCTCAACGATTCAAATCGTAATTTAATCAGCACGAAGCAATATGATTATGTAGAATTATATGTTAGTTATCAGGATGATGTCTTACGAATGATTTTTTGTGGTGATATTTTAACGGTGGAAAATCAACTTTCCGAGCTGGATATTATCACGACCCTAAGGTGTGCTGATGGTCACAAAGCTTTTACAGAAAAAGTTATTATCAAAACATTAAAAAAAGGACAAACTGACAATGATTTTTTTAATGAAGCGTTAAAAAGTTTTGGTTTAAAAAAAGGCAATGTTAATCTTCCTAATAATAAAGCACTTCCTCGCGGAAAAGTTTTCATGTGTGATACTCGCGAACTTATGCACCAAATAGCAAATAATAATGATGCCGATTGGTCTATCCAAGATGACGAACTGATTGTTATCCCCAAAAATAAGGCTATTTCAAATCATGAAGGATTTGTTATTTCAAGAACGACGGGCATGATAGGAACGCCTAAAAAGACAGATAAAGGGTTAGAAATAACAACATTATGTAATCCGCATTATAAGATAGGTGCATTAATTCGAGTTGAATCTAAACTCACAGAACTTAATGGAGACTATAAAATTAATGCGTTACAACATAGTGGGGATCTATATGGAAATAACTGGCAAAGCAAATTACAGTGTATTTTTGGTAATTTCGAAAAAATTTGATTTGTTATCAATTTAGATATAGGATGAGCATCCCAATATAATTTATAAAAGGATGGAAAAATGAAAAAATTACTTGTACTTTTAATGTCTATAACTTTATTAACTGCTTGTGGCGATAAAAAGATTGATGCTTCAACACCTGAAAAATATCAAGAATCATTAGCTGAAGTTGTAAAAGACCTTAACTTCAGTGAAGCGCAATCTTTTACAGCAGCTTTGAGTAAAATTAATATGCAGGCGGCTACCGAAGCAAATTACGATAATAAGAAAATGGAAGAAATCATGAAGCAAAAACTTGATGGTAAAACTGTTTCAGAAGTGATTAAACTTGCTGAGCAAATTAATTAAACCTATTAATGCAATCAAATGAATATTCTTGATTAATATCTAAAAAAGATTGCAATTTTTGGGATCTGGTCATTTTTATTGTTATTGTACCATTGTTTAGATGTTTTAAGTAAAGCTTAGTAAAAACAAAGTTAACACGCTTAATCTAATCAAACATTTTACTGTAATATTAAAGTTAGCAGATATACGCTAACGTTCCCGAAGCTAAAGATTGCAATCTCAACGTAATTTTTTTATTTCCATTCGTTTCAAATATTTTCTAATCTATCAAATCAAAATTAAATTTCTGGTATCTTTTATAAAACAATAAGTTATTTTAATTAAAATAATCATTATATCAGTCAATACTAGACAATTACTCTGTAACCAACAATAAATTAACCACCTGCCAAAGGTGGTTTTTTATTGGCTTAAATTCGTAGGTAAATTATGGTTGATACGCTATACCAAGCAATTGAAAATCAAATTAAACGTGCCCAATCAAATATTTATACGGCATTGCCTGCAAAGGTGATCAGTTTTGATGGTCATACAGTGCAATGTAAACCGATGATTAATAGAGTATTAGCAAATGGGGAAGAGATATCGATTCCGCCATTGGTTGATGTTCCTGCACAATTTCCTCACGCCGGCGGTTTTTGTATTACGGTGCCTATCAAAACAGGTGATGAAGGTCTGGTGGTCTTTTCCAGTCGTTGCATTGATGGCTGGTTTGCATCGGGCGAAGCATCAAAACCTCTTGATAATCGTATGAATGACTTAAGCGATGGTTTTTTTATCGTTGGTTGTAACAGTGTACCTAACAAAATTCCAGATTTTTATCATGATGGCGTATCGATGCAAACAGATGACGGGCAAACTCATATTCGATTAACGGAAGGAACAATCTATATCAAAGGCAATATTGTACATGAAGGAAATAAGCAACAGTTTGGAAACTATGACCAAATTGGTAGTTTCAATCAATCTAACGGCAATACAATTAGTGCCGGCATAATCACTGCACAAGATGTCATAACAAACAAAGGAATTAGTTTGAATACTCATAGACATACAGGTGTGAAAAGCGGCGAAGACACGACAGGAGAGCCAACATGAAAGTAAGAGAGTTAGACAATAATCATGATTGGACATTTGGGCAAGGTTTGGCTAATTATTTACATCAGTCAGATGCAATAGCCCAATGTGTAAAAACTAAATTATTATCCTTAAAAAAAGATTGGTTTTTGGATCGCAATGACGGTATTGCCTGGTTTGATTATCTTGCAAAAAACCCAAATACTAAACAGTTGGAAATTGATATAAAAAAACAAATTTTCAACATTGAAGGTGTGATTAGTATTGATGAGTTCGATATTTTATTGGATAGCGAGACGCGTGAGTTTCTCATTCAAATTACCTACACAGATAAATTCAACAATTCTAATGAGGCTTCATTTAATGTTACAGATAACAGATAAAGGAATTGTTATTGATGATTTTGACACAATTAAAAATCGTTTAATAACAAGTTTTAAATCGATTTATGGTGAAAATGTCAATTTAGATAGTGATACGCCAGATGGGCAATTGCTCGGTTTATTTTCTCAGGAATTATCGAACATACATCAAGCAGTATCATTTATTATTCAGATGTTAGACCCTTATCAAGCAACGGGGCAGTGGTTGGAACAACGGGCAATGTATGCAGGATTAACCAGAATAACCGCATCATATTCATACATCGATGAAGTCATTTTTAATGGAATGCCAAACACATTGATTCCTCAAAACGCTATTTATGTTGATAAAAACAAAAATAAATGGGTAACAACTGAGCCAATAAAATTAAATGATTTAGGTAGTGCTCGTTCAAAATTTAGGTCGCTAGAGTTAGGTCATTATACCGTTAACGCAATGGATGAATTTACACCGAGCACTATTATCATCGGCATAGATAAAATTACTGCCAACACCCAAAGCTATGGCGGAGTTGATGAAGAAACTGATGCGCAACTATTAAAACGCTTTATGTTATCACACTCAATCAATAATCATGATGATCGCCAAGGCATACAGTCTGCATTAATGAATATAACCGGTGTGACTAAATGCGTAGTATATGAAAACTATACGAATAAAACGGATGAAAAGGGTGTGCCTGCTCATTCATTTAATGCCGTGATCCTTGGTGGCGATGATGAACAAATAGCAGAGGTGATCACTAAAAAGAAAATTGGCGGTTGTGGACTATTTGGAAAAATTGAGACGATGTATTTATTAGATGAAATACATCGAAAAGTTCACTTTGATAGACCAAGAAAAGTCGATATCAATGTCTCAATGACAATTGGTCGTTACAAATCTTTTAATGATATCAATTCAGAACAGATTAAAGCTAATTTAAAAAGTCTTGATTTTGAAATTGGTGAAAATGTGTATGCATCTCGCATTATTTCAAGCATTAACTTAGTTGACGGATTTTATATTAAAGAACTCGCTGTAAACAGTGCCAACATTGTCAATATCGATTATCGAGAGTATGCACAGATAACGCATGTTGAGGTGCTAATAGATGAATAGAGAAAAATTCCTCATTTGGCAATATCGTACAAAACCCAAGGCATTAGGCACTATCAGAGCTATCAATAAAGAGACTGGTAACACATTTAACAATGTCATTCAAATTGCGGATGTTCTCAGCATCAACGACGCGACAGGTTATGCACTTGATTTGATTGGTCGTCATGTTGGCGTCTCGCGTGTGTTACCTTCTGCTATCACCAAAGAATATTTTGGATGGTTAGAAGATAACACAGCATTATCATTTGATATTGGTGAATTTTATCGACATGGCGATGCTTTAACGGCATCTGTTGTATTAAATGATAGCGATTATCGTTTCTTTATTAAGGCAAAAATTACTAAAAATTATCAAAGTGGTGAAATATCAAACATTGTAAAATCAATTAAATTCGTGATTGGCAAACATGGAAATATTATTGATTCCCAAAATATGACAATGAATGTATTAGTTAACAGTGATCAACTCAATTCACTTACTTTATATGCAATTAGTAAAATGGATATTTTAGCCCGACCTGTTGGTGTTATGTATCAATATATTGTTCTAATTAATAACGAACCGTTTGGATTTTCGCATGACAATGCATCATTCGGTTTTAATTTAGGCAAATTTGTTCGACTTCAAGAAATAGGAACTATTCAATGATTATACAAAAAAAACCAGATTATTTAATCTTTGCAGATTCAGCAAAAAAAGGGGAAGTTACGGATTTTCCTGATGTAAGTCGAGGCTGGGGAATCACCATCGATCAAACTGCTTCGAAACCACCAATGGAATGGATGAATGGCGCATTTAACCGTATTGATAAAAATATACTATATCTGTTACAACAAGGCGTTCCGGAATGGAGCGAACAAGTTTTCTATCCCGCTAATGCAATCATTAAATTTAACGGAATAATTTATATTGCCAAAGTAGAAAATAACGATAGTAATCCAGCGAATAGTATAAATAAATGGACTAAATTAATCCCGGATGCCTCAATCGAACACAAAGGCATTGTGCAATTAAGTTCAGCTATTGACAGTAAATCAGAAGGGCAAGCGGCGACATCAAAGGCAATAAAAACAGTTAATGACAAAGTTGAACAGGTTGCGCAAACATTACTCCCAAAAACGGGAGGGACTACCTCGGGAACGATAAAAGCCAAAGCCCCCGTTATGGATAAGATTATAACTAGTGAGCAATGGAAAGAAGGGCTAGATAATAAATCGATAATATCTTCAGATCAATGGGCAATATTTAATGGGACTGACTGGCCGTATCTTGGCAAAACATCAAATATAACCATAGCTAGTTGGTGGGGGGTTGGTTTTGCTCCGCTCTATTCGTTAGATGGACAACCAAAAAATAATACTGTCGTCATTGACACTCGAGCTGGAACGGTGACAGCAAAAGGGGGATTTTATGATAACGGTGTTAAATTAGTAAAACAAGGTGACTACGGTCTTGGTACCCGAGGAATGGCAACATCAAGCACTAATCGACCTATGGGCAGTGCTTTCATTGCAATTGCATCGACTGATGTAGATAAACCAAAAGTAAATGGCGGTGTATGTGGCTTTCAGTCATTTAGTACAAATAATGGCTACGGTATGCAACTTGTTTCAACTAATAATGCTGATACACCAATGAAGATTTTTGCCCGTTCTGTTGAAAATGATAAAAAAGTTGGCGAATGGACAGAAATAGTAAAACAAGGCGATCGCGGTTTATTCTTGCACCAACAATCATGTACTAAAATTGATAATATTTTACAACTCACATCGATGCTTTCAGGTGAACGTCTTTTTGTTAAAGCTGATAATACTAACATTTTACCTACTACGGTTTATGGATACTTATCAAAATTGGGGGCAAGAGATATTGATGGTGGCGGCTTTTATCTCTTTTGTGAATTTACGGAAAATGGAGAGATTTGGAAAGGAACCAATCTATCTGTAGATCAACCAATCAAGTGGAATAAAATTATTACCGATAATGCTGTTAACAGTTATTTTGCAGTCGGTATCCCCAAACCATGGCCATCTGCTATTCCTCCAGAAGGCTGGCTTAAATGTGACGGTTCAGAATTTGATAAAAGTAAATATCCACTTTTAGCTAAAGCCTATCCACTTGGAAAGCTGCCAGATTTGCGTGGTGAATTTATCAGAGGCTACGATGACGGTCGAAAAGTTGACTTGGATAGAACAGTGTTATCACAACAGGGAGATCAAGCAAGAAATGCTGTTGGTTTTTGGCATTGTAAAAATCGTAGTGGTGTTGACGGAATTCTTATTAAAAAAACCGGATACACACGTGGTGGTGGTGATGGCAGTGGTTCATCAGATCAACATACAATTGATTTTTCGGCTGTCTGGCCGACCGGAGATGAGTTTAGACCACGTAATATCGCTTTTTTATATATCGTTAAAGCTGAATAACTCAATAAATATAGGACTTATCAATGAATTATCAATCACAATCCCAAAAAGCAGAGTTTGACCCGACTACTGGCTTTGCAACTGTTTCAGGTTGGACAGATGTTTATCATTACAGCGAGACAACTCGAGAGTTTATTAGCGCAACTTATGATTTTATTTGTGAGGGTGTTGGTCTCCCAGCATATTCATGTTCAGATGTACCTCCACAACCAATTGAAGGTAAAGCGATTATTCGTAAAATTAACAAATGGGTTTATGTAAATGATTTTCGAAATCAAAAAATTTATTCAACTGAAACAGGTATTGAATCGATTATGCAAGATATAGGCGATATTCCAGATAATTACACTAGGCTTAAACCTGAAAGTGAATTTGACGTATGGGATGGGAAAAAATGGCGACTTGATCGCGATAAAAAGCATCAATATGAAGTCGAAAATGCAACAATCCAAAAGAAGCAAATGATTGAAGAAGCTACCAATCAGATCGGTTATTTACAAGATGCCGTAGATATCCAAATGGCTACTGAACAAGAAATCAAATCTTTAGCTGATTGGAAAAAATATCGGGTATTACTTAATCGAATAAATACGGATCTAGCGCCTAATATCACATTCCCTGAAAAGCCTAATAAATAAATTTAATCATTCAGGATAATTGTATTTATATAAAATAATGCAGTTATCCTGAATTCCCTCAGCAATTTCTACCAAGTTCAATTTTCCATTTCTAATCGTTTTACCTATCGTAATTTCTCTTTCATACACGAAATATATCTTAATTATGTCCTCATTATAATAATCGACAAGATAGTAACATCACTCTTTTAACTCCATACTTATATATCTATAAACTATATATTACTTATTTACTAAATAATTCTATATTTTTAATCTAAGATTCAAAGTGAAAAAAGTGTAGTAAAAAACGAGTTAAATTTTTTTATATCAAATTATTTGCAATACTATTTTAACAATTTAAAATAAAC
This sequence comes from Gilliamella sp. CG16, assembly GCF_046635785.1. Lineage (NCBI taxonomy): Bacteria > Pseudomonadati > Pseudomonadota > Gammaproteobacteria > Orbales > Orbaceae > Gilliamella > Gilliamella sp. CG16. The sequence continues at coordinate 200,404 of NZ_JBIDFL010000004.1, read as the reverse complement.
TAAAATGTGAACTCTTGATAAACCTTTTCGAATAAGGCTTTAGAATGGTACGCCCGGGTGGACTCGAACCACTGACCCCCACCATGTCAAGGTGATGCTCTAACCAACTGAGCTACGGGCGTAAATTTGAAACACGCAAATATTAGCTTTCAAATTGATTACAAGCAAGTAAAAAAATTATTTTTTGGTTGTTTTTTCAGCTGTTGAACATTTTTGACTATAAAAAACACAAAATTTGTTAGTTTTAAAACTATAACAAATCTAAATTGAAAACAAATATCAGTTCAAGGTGGTTTGTTGCTTTAAATTTAGCTATACTCGATAAATTAACAGCAGTGATTTATTTTTAGGTTAGCATGTCGATAAAAGATCAGATTGATACAGTTTTGCATAATGTTTTTGGTTATAAATCTTTCCGAAATCAACAAAAAGAAATTATCGAATCGATTATCGATGGGCGTGACACTTTAATTATTATTCCTACTGGTGGCGGAAAGTCGTTATGTTACCAAATCCCCGCTGTAATCCTACCCAAAACGGCAATTGTAATTTCACCCTTAATTTCATTGATGAAAGATCAGGTAGATCAATTAGCCGCAAATGGTATTCCTGCTGCTTATCTAAATGGTTCTCAATCGTCATCCGAACAGCAAAATGTCATAGAACAATACCTTAATCATTCTATTAAGCTTTTATATATCTCACCAGAAAGATTGGCATTAGCGTATTTTCAAAGTTTAATCGAACAAAATCCACCGTCTTTAATCGCAATTGATGAAGCACATTGTATTTCACAGTGGGGGCATGATTTTAGACCTGATTATCGGCAATTGGGACAACTTTCAGCACGTTTTCCTGGTGTGCCGATTGTTGCTTTAACGGCTACTGCCGATAAAATGACTCAAGCGGATATTATTACCCAATTAAATTTAGTGGATCCCTTAGTTGTCGTTCGTAGCTTTGATCGTCCAAATATCCGTTATACTGTTGTCGAAAAATATAATTTAACCGACCAAATTGTCTCATTCATTGAAACCCAAAAAGGGAATAGCGGCATTATTTATTGCGCTAGTCGTTCAAAAGTAGAAGATATGACTACCAGACTTGCTGCACGGGGATTTTCCGTTGCAGCTTATCATGCTGGACTGACTAATCAACAACGCCAACAAGCACAAGAAGCTTTTTTAAAAGATGATATACAAATCATTGTTGCAACCGTTGCTTTTGGGATGGGCATCAATAAACCAAATGTTCGTTTTGTTGTTCATGCCGATTGTCCACGCAGTATCGAGGCTTACTATCAAGAGACCGGGCGAGCAGGGCGTGACGGTGTGCCGGCTGAAGTTATGCTACTGTTTAATGCCAATGATCTGAGCTGGTACCGACAACAGATTAGTGAAAAAATGGAAGGACAACACAAAGATGTTGAATTCCATAAAATCGATGCAATGCAATCATTTGCCCAAAGTTTAACTTGCCGTCGTATCGTTTTACTCAACTATTTTGGTGAACAACGACACGAACCTTGTAATAACTGCGATATATGCCTTTATCCTCCTGAACATTATGATGGTTTAGTTGATGCGCAAAAAGTATTATCTTGTATATATCGTGTTGAGCAGCGCTATGGTGCGCAATATATTGCAGAGGTTTTACGAGGATCAAACCGATCGAAGATAAAAGAAAACGGACATGATCGTTTATCTGTTTATGGTATTGGAAAAGAACACTCCATTGATTATTGGCTTCATGTGATAAGGCAATTAATTTATCATGGCTATCTAATACAAAATATTGCTGCGTATAATACCCTACAATTAACAGAGCGTGCACGCCAAATATTGAAAGGTGAAATTGCATTATCCTTGGCTAAACCACGACTTGAAATTGTGAAGAAAAGTCGTTTAAATCGTTATGCAAGAGCAATAAATTTAACCACTATCTTATCTTATGAAGAGCGTATTTTATTTGGTTATCTTAAAAAATTACGTAAAGACATTGCCGATAGTGAAGATGTTCCACCCTATATTATTTTTAGTGATGCAACCTTACTCGAAATGGTACAAACGATGCCTGAAAGCAAACAACAATTACTCAATATTACTGGTGTTGGTAAAATTAAATTAGAAAAATATGGCAATCTTTTTCTTGATAAAATTAAAGAATACATGATTAACAATATATAATATTAAAACTATTTAAAAATAAACTTAGCATAATAATTATTTGTATGATCCAACAGGAAAAGTTAAATAATTAACAACCAATAAAATGGAGCTTTTTATGTCAACAATGAATGATATGTCTCAAATGCTTGCATTAGTATTATTGCTACTAATTCTTTTTTTAGGCGATATCGTATCTACACGAACCAAAGCATGGGTGCCGTCAGTTTTTGTTTGTGCCGTGCTTTTCTTAGCAGGTTACTTCACTTTTTTCCCAAAAGATATTGTCGCTCGAGCAGGAATACCTAAAGTTGTTGCTGTCATGTTTATGTATCTGTTAGTCGTTAACATGGGAACTTTGCTTTCAGTTAAAGAGTTACTGCGTCAATGGAAAACTATCGTTATTTCACTGTCAGGTATTGTTGGAATCATCATTGTGGTTGTGATCGTTGGATACTTATTTTTTGACTACAACACAGTTATTGTTGCGATTCCGCCTTTAGTTGGGGGGATTGTTTCCGCGATTATAATGGCTGGCGGTGCAACGAAAGCCGGTTTACAAGATCTTGCTGTGTTTGCCATTATTATTTATGTCATGCAAGGTTTTATTGGTTATCCTCTCACTTCAATCATGCTTAAACGTGAAGGGCGCAGAGTGCTTAAACAGTATCATGACGGTACATGGAATGCTTTAAATGATCCTAAGCCTACATCGAATAAGGAAGAAACCGAATCTAATGATGAACATCCAATGCCAAAAATGTTTGCGATGTTTTCAGCACGGTATAACACAACCTATTTTATTTTTTTACGAATTGCAATTATTGGCTTTTTTGCTTATTACGTGGCGAAAGTATTGGATCCTATTATCAGTATAAGTCCATTTGTACTTTGTCTATTATTCGGTGTAATTGCCGCATCGTGTGGTTTTCTTGAACGTCATCCTTTAAAAAAGGCGGGTGGTTTTGGTTTAGCGGTCATGGGGCTTATGCTGTTTATTTTTGACACATTAAGTCAAGCTACACCTGACATGCTAGTAAGATTAATTACGCCTTTGGTTGTCTTTATATTAGCGGCGGTACTTGGTATGTTTATCTTTTCGCTTATTGCCGGAAAAATGCTAAACGTTAGTCGAGAAATGGCGTTTTCGATAGCACTAACAGCACTCTATGGGTTTCCTGCTGATTATATTATTACCAATGAAGTGATTAATAATTTGACCAAAAATGAAAAAGAAAAAGAGGTACTTACTCGTCATATGTTACCGCCTATGTTGATTGGTGGATTTATTTCAGTCACTATAGTGTCGGTTGTTTTAGCAGGTTTTATGGTCAATATGATAGTCGCACCTGCAATACAGTAAATGATAAATGTCTACAAGTTTGATGACAACTAATCGGATAACAAGATTTAAGAACAGTTTTTCTAACTATCTTCTTAATATGTTTTCAATATCAAACGCATTAATTTTGATGGACTAAATAACAAGAACAAAGGTAGTAAAATGATAAATCAAGATATTAAAAAGATAGTACAACAAAATATAAAAGAAATGGTCGCTTTTCGCCGTGATTTGCATCGTCACCCAGAATTACCGTGGGAAGAGTTCAGAACGACAGATAAAATTGCAGAGCAGCTTAATAAAATTGGCATCCCTTATCGTCGTACTGAGCCAACCGGTATTATTGCCGATATCCAAGGCGGAAAACCAGGTAAAAGAATTTTATTGAGAGCTGATATCGATGCGTTACCGGTGCAAGAGTTAAACGACAATATTGATTACAAATCAACCATAGACGGTAAAATGCATGCTTGCGGACATGACACGCATGCAGCCATGCTACTGAGTGCGGCAAAAGCGCTTTATGCAATACGTGATCAACTAAAAGGTAATGTGAGATTGGTTTTTCAGCCTGCTGAAGAAATCGCACAAGGTGCAAAAGGCATGATAAAACAAGGTGTATTAAATGATGTGGATACAGCCTTTGGTATGCATATCTGGTCACAAACGCCTGTCGGAAAAGTATCCTGTGTGGTAGGTTCAAGTTTTGCTTCTGCCGATTTGCTCACTGTCCGATTCAAAGGAAAGGGCGGGCATGGCTCGATGCCTCACGACACGGTTGATGCTGTCATGGTGGCATCTTCATTTGTGATGAACATACAATCGATTGTCTCACGTGAAGTGTCTCCGCTTACCCCTGCGGTGGTCACCATAGGAAAAATGGATGTCGGCACTCGTTTCAATGTTATAGCGGAAAATGCGGTTTTAGAAGGTACAGTTCGCTGTTTTAGTGTTGAAGTGCGAAATAAAATTGAAGATGCTATTCGCCGTTATGCCAATCAAGTTGCTGCAATGTATCGTGCAACGGCTGAAGTAGAATACATTTATGGCACGTTACCCGTCATTAATGATGAACAATCTGCGCTATTAGCACAAAAAGTCATTGTTGAATCGTTTGGTGAACAAGCCCTTTATTTCGAGCCACCAACAACTGGCGGTGAAGACTTCAGTTTTTATACTGAAAACATTCCTGGTGCATTTGCATTAGTGGGTTCGGGTAATCCTGAAAAAGATACACAGTGGCCACATCACCATGGTTGTTTTAATGTTGATGAAGACGGCATGATTATGGGCGCAGAATTTTACGCACAATATGCTTGGTCATATTTGAATCAACAATAAATATGAATAATCCAACCATTATGGAATCGAAATAATGGTTGAGATTTATCTACTCTGGATTCAAATTTTCAACTACAATGAATCTGTATTAGTAAACACGCCCATATTTCTGAATAACTAACCACAACAAATTCAATTTATTCTTATTATTCATTTCTTATTAATAATCTATTTATTAAAAGCATTCATCAAAATAAACGTCAATAATAAAAATTGACTGGATTCTCATTCAATAAAGTATTGTAAATTGTTTACTGTCATCTTAAAGACTAATTTTACGCTTTATGATATTATTGATGCCAAATTGATTAGTTATACGCAATGGTGAATATGAGTTATCAAGTTCTGGCACGCAAATGGCGACCAAAATCATTTACTGAAGTCGTAGGGCAACAGCATGTCCTCAAAATTCTATCAAATGCACTTTCGCTAGGTCGGGTTCATCATGCTTATCTATTTTCAGGCACGCGTGGTGTTGGAAAAACCTCCATTGCTCGCTTACTTGCTAAAGGCTTAAACTGCGAAACAGGGATTACTGCCACGCCTTGTGGGGTATGTGATAATTGTCGTGATATTGAGCAAGGCAGATTTGTCGATCTTTTAGAAATTGATGCCGCTTCACGAACTAAAGTTGAAGATACACGTGAAATATTAGATAACATTCAATACTTGCCAACTAAAGGGCGCTTTAAAGTCTATTTAATTGACGAAGTGCACATGTTATCTCGCAGCAGTTTTAATGCCCTGCTAAAAACATTAGAAGAACCACCAGAACATGTCAAATTTCTGTTGGCAACAACCGATCCACAAAAGTTACCGATTACCATTTTATCACGCTGTCTACATTTACATTTAAATGTGCTTGATACTTCGCTTATATCGGAACAGCTTTCTCACATTTTACAACTTGAAAAAATTGAATCTGAACCGAAGGCGATTCAGTTATTAGCCAAAGCGGCTAATGGTAGTATGCGAGATGCCTTAAGTTTAACCGATCAGGCTATTGCCTTAGGTAATGGCGTTGTTGATGCGCAATCAGTCAGTGTTATGTTAGGGACACTGGATAAAACAATTCCTTTTTTATTGGTTGAGGCACTTTATCAAAATGATGGCAATGCTTTGATGCAACAGATTGAAGCAGCTGCAACACAAGGCGTGGATTGGGATAACTTATTGGCTGAAACCATTACGCTTTTGCATCAAATCGCTTTATTACAAATTGTACCAACAGCATTGGGTGATTATACCGATAATGAAGAACGAATACGCTTTTTAGCACAATACATTGCGCCAAATGATATTCAGTTATTTTATCAAATATTATTAATGGGGCGAAAAGAATTAGCCTATTCACCCGATAAAAAAATAGGTGTTGAAATGAGCTTTCTAAGAGCATTAGCATTTCAACCCAAAACTAATGATAACAATACGTTAGTGTCAAATACAAAGCCAACGGTTCAGGCACCGCAGCCATCAAAGCCTTTACCTATTCAAGCATCAGCTAATAAGAGTGACATATCAAACGCCACATCTGACTCGATGAGTCATGTATCGCCCGTGACTGATAATCATCAAAAATCAGCATCTGGCTCACCACAATCAGTGCACAATTTTCAACAAGATGAGTTAGAAAAGACATCACGTATTGAGAGTAACGCACAATCTGATATAAAACACTCTCAAAATAATCAGCAACAACCGGCTAAACACGATATGCCGATCCCAGATGATGTCTCTTCAATGACGAAAAGTATTTTAGAAATGCGGATGCAATTAATACAAGAGGAACAAAATAAAAAAAAGTCTGAACTGGTTGAAAAAAATCAACCAATTCAGGCGAGTATCAATGCATCATTAGCGCATGGCACAGACAAACGTTCACACGTAGAGTCAAATGAAAATAACTTAAATAAGCCCGATAAGGATGAAGAGCAAATTACCGCAGAAAATTATCAATGGCAGGCGTGTGGGCTGATTGAAACCAAAGATGAATTAATCATTGATACGAAAAGTTTTCGCGAATCATTAAATGGTGATAAAACGCCCGAAATGATGAAAAAATTAATTGATGAAATGGCACAAAAAGACGCATGGTGTGCCGAAATTGAGCAACTCGATATTGCGCCTTTAATTAAGCAAATTGCGATAAATTGCTCTATTGAACAAATAGATGATGAAAATATCGTTTTACATTTGCGATCAGCGGTAAAACATCTCATTAATGCATCAGCAAATATTTCAAAATTAGAAAAAGCAATGTCGAATTATCGACAAAAACCGTTAAAAATTAACGTTATTATTGATGATAATCAAACGATAAAAACACCTTTGGAAATGCGTGAAGATCTTTATCAACAAAAACTTGCGCAAGCTAAAGTGACAATTAATCAAGATCCAAAAGTGGCAATGATCTGCCAATATTTTGAAGCCAAGATTGATGAAACAAGTATTCGTCCTGTATAATTATGGACTAAATATATTTAACGAGGAATAATTATGTTTTCAGGTGGAAAAGGCGGTTTGGGTAATTTAATGAAACAAGCCCAGCAAATGCAAGCAAAAATGCAGCAAGCGCAAGAAGAAATCGCCAAATTAGAAGTAACAGGAGAGTCGGGTGCAGGAATTGTTAAAGTCACCATTAATGGCGCTCATAACTGTAAACGAGTTGAATTAGATCCGTCATTATTGAATGAAGATGACAAAGAGATGTTAGAAGATCTTATTGCAGCAGCTTTTAATGATGCAACTCGCCGATTAGATGAAGCTCAAAAAGAGCGTATGGCTCAAGTTACAGGTGGAATGCAATTACCACCAGGTTTCAAAATGCCTTTTTAATTTAAGCAAATTATCATCTGTTTCTACTCACTATTTTGCCGAATTGGTCGGCAAAATTTTTCCTTTTATTGCCTGTCTATTTATACAGTTTTTCTTTATTATTTCAATTTCATCAGGTAAACTAAACAACAATAGTTTATACACTCGATATCAATGACAACATACACTTTACTCATTAATACTGTATTTGATTGGGTAATTATTCTTTTTTCATTGTTAAATGTCATTGATAAATTTGATAACACTCAATATTAAGGATTAATTGTGATAGGTCGTTTACGCGGAATCATTATAGAAAAACAGCCACCCAAAGTGCTTATTGATGTGGGCGGTGTCGGTTACAATGTTTTTATGCCCATGACCTGTTTTTATGAATTACCCAACAATGGTCAAGAAGTTATCGTTTTAACACATTTGATTGTTCGTGAAGATGCCCAATTATTATATGGATTTAATCATGAACAAGAACGCGAATTGTTTCGTGAATTGATCAAAGTGAATGGCGTTGGACCAAAATTAGCATTGGCAATATTATCAGGAATGTCGGCTCAACAATTTATCGTGGCGGTTGAACAAGGTGAAATCAAAACGCTGGTTAAATTACCGGGCGTGGGGACTAAAACGGCAGAACGATTAATCGTGGAAATGAAAGATCGTGTTAAACGCTTTGGTGAAGAATTATCTGACTCAATGACCATTGTTGAAACTGGCAATATCAAAAAATCCTCAAATCAAATTGAAAGTGAAGCTGTTTCCGCCCTTATTGCTTTAGGCTATAAGCCACAAGAGGCCAGCCGTATAATCAGTAAAGTTATCAAGCCTGAAATGGATTGTGAAACGCTTATACGTGAAGCATTAAAATCAGCGTTATAAAAAGGTAAGCATTATGATTGAAGCGGATCGTTTAATAGCTCCACAAGCTCAAAAAGAAGAAGAGTCTCTAGATCGTGCAATTCGTCCCAAGTATCTGGATGAATATATCGGGCAACCTCATGTACGTGAGCAAATGAAAATTTTTATTCAAGCTGCAAAACAGCGTAGTGATGCACTCGATCATGTTCTTATTTTTGGCCCTCCTGGGCTGGGTAAAACAACCTTAGCAAATATTGTTGCTAATGAGATGAGTGTTAATTTGCGCACTACCTCTGGCCCAGTTTTAGAAAAAGCGGGTGATCTTGCTGCCATGTTAACTAATTTAGAGCCTAATGATGTCCTTTTTATCGATGAAATTCATCGATTATCGCCAGTCGTTGAAGAAATCTTATATCCGGCAATGGAAGATTATCAACTAGACATTATGATTGGTGAAGGCCCTGCTGCACGTTCAATAAAAATTGATCTTCCGCCTTTTACCCTTATTGGTGCGACAACAAGAGCTGGTTCGTTAACATCGCCATTACGTGATCGCTTTGGAATCGTACAACGCCTTGAATTTTATCGTGTCGAAGATCTGGAATATATCGTTAGTCGAAGTGCCAAATTTTTGGGTATGGATTTATCCTGTGAAGGGGCTCATTTAATTGCCAAACGTTCACGGGGGACCCCTCGAATAGCTAACCGTTTATTACGTCGGGTTAGAGATTATGCTGATGTAAAATCAAAAGGTATTATCGATGAAAAAATAGCAACCCAAGCACTCGATATGCTCGATGTCGATAATGAAGGCTTTGATTATATGGATCGTAAATTACTGCTAGCTATTATTGAAAAATTTATGGGTGGTCCGGTTGGTTTAGATAATATTGCTGCTGCAATTGGCGAAGAGCGAGAAACGATTGAAGATGTGCTTGAGCCTTTTTTAATTCAACAAGGTTATATTCAAAGAACACCAAGGGGCAGAATTGCAACACCGCATGCTTATCGGCATTTTGGCATTATTCACGAATAACGATTTTAATCAGTTTAAATTATTAATAGATCTCTAAATTAAGTGGATTAAATACCGTCAATTGACGGTATCTTTTATTTTAAGTCATCCTAATTCTTTATCGGTAAAAATCCCGCTAAATAAGTCAGTACTTAAATAACGTTCACCCGATGAAGGTAATATTACCACAATGGTTTTATTGCTATTCTCCGGTAAGTTAGCCAATCTATCAGCGGCAAAAACTGCTGCTCCTGAAGAGATTCCCGCCAAAATTCCCTCCTTTTCCATTAAAATGCGCGCAGTTTCGATCGCTTCTTCATTCGATACTTTTTCCACTAAATCAATTAAACTCAAATCCAAATTAGCCGGAATAAAACCCGCTCCAATACCTTGAATTTTATGTGGCCTTGGTTTAAGCGGTTCGCCAGCAAGTGCTTGAGTGATTACAGGTGACTGGCTTGGTTCGACCGCAACCGCCGTAATATTTCGACCTTGGGTATTTTTAATGTAACGTGTTACGCCTGTGAATGTTCCGCCTGTTCCTACCCCTGCGACAAAAATATCTATCTTTCCATCAGTATCAAGCCAAATTTCAGGCCCGGTTGTTTTTTCATGAATTTCGGGATTGGCTGGATTGCTAAATTGTTGTAGCATAATATTACGTTTGGGATTACTTGCTACCATTTCCTCAGCCTTTTCAATGGCGCCTTTCATTCCTTTTGACGCTTCTGTTAAAACTAAATTTGCACCTAATGCTTTCAACAATTTTCGTCGCTCAATGCTCATGCTTTCAGGCATGGTTAACGTTAATTTATAACCACGCGCTGCGGCAACAGCTGCTAATGCGATACCTGTGTTACCGCTGGTGGGTTCAATCAATTCAACATCCGGCGTTAATAAACCACGCTTCTCCGCATCCCAAATCATATTTGAAGCTATACGACATTTAACACTAAAACTGGGATTGCGTGACTCCACTTTAGCTAAAATATTACCATGACCAAAATGCTTTAAACGAACAAGAGGTGTATAACCAATAGTTTGAGAATTATCATCAAATATCTTACCCATGAATAAATCCTTATTAAAATATTAGAAACGGATAGCATTGGAACATTATCGCTAATCATAGCTAATATTATAAATAGAACTCAAAAAGATGATACTAATTATTCATTATAACATTATGCATTTTAGCTATATCTTTGATCAAAGGAGTAATGCAATAAATCTAGACGCTGATTTAGCGATTATTTAAAAAGTTCATCGAAGTCAACAATATTCATTCCGTGTGCTTTGGCATTTTTTTAATAAATACCGCTTTCCGTATCTAATTCCTGTTCAATGTTTTTGATCGCTTGTTCACACCGATAAATACGATTATCCAGTGTTGCAATCTTGATTGGATCGATTGACTCAGCAGAAAGTAATAACTCATATTTCATTTCTTGCAATCGACGCAAATAATCTAAATGGCGACAATGTTTTTCAGAGAGTGTTTCTTGAAATGAAAGTTTAGATTCTTCTTTTTTACGAAGTTGATGCGTCGCTAATTCACGGGTGAGGGCGGTGATTTGATTAACTAACATTTCAGACAAATAGACAATTTGTTCATCTTTTTGATTCATCACATTATTGACTAAAGCTTGAAAAGTTTGTTTGATTTTTTCTAAATAAAAAGCGTTATCCGTATTGATTTTGGTGGTATTAAATAAGTGTTCATCAAAATAGTGTTCTTGATAATTTTGTTGTTCAGATATATTGACTTGTTGTTCAAGTATATCAATTTGTTTTTTTAGTGATACCAGCCGTTTCTGCATTTATTTTGATCTTAATAATGAGTTTCTGAACTATCATCTTGAGCAAAGTAATTGCCAAAATGCTTTTTTGATAAAGTTATCAGCTTCATAAATGATTCGAAGGTTAATTTTTCGTTCGTTTCTTTATTTTCTACCAAAATTTTTTTTTCAATTAGTTTTGATTGAATATGATTATAGCAATCGACTAAATTGAGTGGTAACGGAGATTGTGAACGCTTGCCTAACCAATAGATACCCTGAACAGGTAAACTTAACGCAAACAAGATTGCGATAATCGTCACCGCTAATTGTGCTGGCATATAATATTGCCAAACAGCTAACGCAATAATTATTGGGGGTAAATACTTCTTCGCGGTTTTTATGTGGTTTATGATTTTTAATTCGGGAAATGAATACGAAAGTGCTTTATCTTTTGGACAAAGTTCCATATATCGTTGACCAGTCTTAAATGCCTTAACTAAATTCATAAATTTGTGATTCCTCGACATTCACCTATTATTGTCTTAAAATAGTGCCATCCAATTAGGGGCTTTCTTTATTTTATCTTAAAATGCAGAATATCAGAAGTCACCTTGTATATTCACATCGATTATTAAATCATGTGTAGAGTTACCAATTTTGATTGGTATATATCTTTTTATTCAATTTATAGGAATTACTATGTCGTCAAGTAACAATGTTCTTGTTCTAAATTGCGGAAGCTCATCTTTAAAATTTGCTATTATCAATCCTGAAAATGGCGATGAATTTTTATCTGGGTTAGCTGAATGTTTTAATCTTCCTGATGCACGCATTAAGTGGAAACTTGATGGAAGTAAAAACGAAGCATCTTTAGGCGCAGGAGCTGCACATAGCGAAGCAATTAAATTTATTGTTAATAGCATCTTCCCACAAAAACCAGAATTATTAGATAGTATTAAATCTATTGGGCATCGAATCGTTCACGGTGGCGAAAAATACACGCAATCAGTTGTAATTGATGATTCTGTTCTAAAAGGAATTGAAGAAGCATCAGCATTTGCACCATTACATAATCCAGCGCATTTAATCGGTATTCGTGAAGCATTTGCTGCATTTCCTCATTTAAAAAATAAAAATGTGGCTGTATTTGATACGGCATTCCATACAACTATGCCGAAAGAAGCATATTTATATGCAATTCCTAACGAATTATATACTAAACATGGTGTTCGCCGTTACGGTGCTCATGGTACAAGTCATTACTATGTTAGCCGTGAAGCGGCAAAATTATTAAATAAACCAGTTGATCAAACCAATGTGATCACTTGTCACTTAGGTAACGGTGCGTCAATCACAGCAGTTAAAAATGGTAAATGTGTTGAAACCTCAATGGGGCTAACTCCATTAGAAGGTTTAGTCATGGGAACTCGCAGTGGCGATATCGACCCTGCAATTATGTTCTTCTTACACGACAACTTAAAAATGTCTGTTGCTGATATCAATAACTTGTTAAATAAAAAATCAGGTTTATTAGGTTTAACTGGTGTAAGTAGCGATTGCCGTTATGTGACAGATCACTATGACACTGATGAAAATGCGAAAAATGCCCTAGATGTATTTGTTCATCGTTTAGTCAAATACATAGGTGGATATGCAATGTTATTAGATGGTCGTTTAGATGCGATTATCTTTACAGGTGGTATCGGTGAAAATGCGGAAGAAGTTCGTCGTATGGCGCTTCAAAAATTATCAATTTTAGGATTTGAACTTGACCAAGAACGCAATTTAGCTGCACGTTTTGGTAAAGGTGGCACAATCACTAAAGATGGTTCAGCAATTGCAATGGTTATTCCTACAAATGAAGAACTCGTCATTGCTCAAGATGCTGCGCGTCTAACTGCTTAAAAGACAAATAAAACCGCCTTTATGGCGGTTTGTTTTTATATTTAATAAAGAATTAAGAGGAAATTGATTATGTCTCGTACTATTATGCTAATCCCAACCGGAACAAACGTCGGGTTAACAGGTGTGAGTCTTGGTGTTATTCGAGCAATGGAGCGTCAAGGAATTAACTTAAATGTATTCAAACCTGTTGCTCAACCAAGAGCAGGTGGGGATGCGCCTGATAACACCACCACTTTAGTAAGCAGCAACACATCTATACCAGCATTAAAACCACTAAAAATGAGCCATGTTGAAAATCTATTAGGTTTAAATCAACAAGATGTGTTAATGGAAGAAATTGTCGCGCTTTATGCTGAAAATACCAAAGGGGCCGATGTTGTTTTAGTTGAAGGGATTGTGCCTACCAGTGATTATCCTTTTGCTAACGAACTAAATAATAATATTGCTAAAACATTAGGTGCTGAGATTATTTTTGTTGTTAATATGGGTAAAGATACTCCAGAACAATTAAAAGAACGAATCGAAATTGCACGTTCTAATTTTGGCGGTATTAAAAATGAAAAAATCGTAGGTGTTATTGTCAATAAAGTGAATGCCCCCGTTGAAGAACAAAGCCTTGCACGTCCAGATGTGGCAGAAATTTATCATACACCAAAATTTGATGATAAAAAAATCACAATCGACGATTTAAATGCGCACAGTCCTTTACCGGTACTTGGCTGCATTCCTTGGAATATGGATTTAAGTGCATGTCGTGCAATTGATATTGCCAAACATTTTGATGCAAAAATCATTAATGAAGGTGAGATCAAAAACCGCCGTATAAAACACATCTCATTTTGTTCTCGCAGTGTGCCAAATATTGTTAATCATTTACAACCAAATGCATTACTTGTCACATCAGCTGACCGTGTTGATGTTTTAGTTGCAATCAGTTTAGCCGCAATGAATGGTGTGGCAATTGGAGGGGTATTATTAACAGGTGGTTATGATATAGATGAAAAAATCTATAAATTATGTCAACCTGCATTTGATACAGGTTTACCGGTATTTACGGTAAAAACCAATACATTCCAAACTTCAATCTGTTTACAACAGTTTAATTTAGAAATTCCTGTTGATGATAAAGAGCGCATGGAAAACACGCAAAACTTTGTTGCTGACCATATTGATAGCAATTGGATCAAGTCGCTAAACCAAGTAGTGAATTCTGTTCGTCGCTTATCTCCTCCTGCATTCCGTTATCAATTAACTGAACTTGCACGGAATGCGAAAAAAGTGGTGGTATTACCTGAAGGTGATGAACCAAGAACAGTTAAAGCAGCCGCTATTTGTGCAGAGCGTGGAATTGCAAAATGTGTGTTAATTGGTAATCCAGATGATGTGCGTAAAGTTGCTGCTTCACAAGGAGTGACATTGGGTGAAGGCGTTGAAATCGTCGATCCTGAAAATATTCGTGAAAAATATGTACCGCGTTTAGTTGAGTTACGTAAAAACAAAGGCATGACCGAAGTGATTGCGCGAGAACAATTGGCTGATAACGTTGTGCTTGGAACCATGATGCTTGAAGCAAACGAAGTTGACGGTTTAGTGTCTGGTGCAGTGCATACCACGGCAAATACAATTCGCCCACCATTGCAATTAATTAAAACGGCACCGGGTAGTTCTTTAGTTTCCTCAGTATTCTTTATGTTAATGCCTGACCAAGTATACATTTACGGTGACTGTGCAATTAATCCAGATCCGAATGCGCAAGAACTGGCTGAAATTGCGATTCAATCTGCTGATACTGCTATTGCCTTTGGTATTGAACCAAGAGTTGCAATGATCTCTTATTCAACCGGTAGTTCAGGTCAAGGTGCTGATGTTGAAAAAGTGAAAGAAGCAACCCGAATTGCTCAAGAAAAACGTCCAGATCTCATGATCGACGGGCCTTTACAGTATGATGCTGCTGTCATGCCTGATGTGGCTAAATCGAAAGCACCTAATTCTCAAGTTGCAGGTAAAGCAACCGTATTTATCTTCCCAGATCTTAATACGGGTAACACGACTTATAAAGCCGTACAACGTTCTGCTGATCTTGTTTCAATTGGTCCTATGCTTCAAGGTATGCGTAAACCAGTTAATGACTTGTCTCGTGGTGCATTAGTGGATGATATTGTTTATACCATTGCATTAACGGCGATCCAATCAGCGCAAGAACAAAATGCAACTAACTAATTTATATCGGTTATTTCAATATAAAAAGAGGTGAGTAACATCACCTTTTTTTATATGCATTGATTTTTACCACACGCTTTTTTATCGACTCCATTAACGCTATTTCATTAATGTTATTTGATTGATCAAAAAAAGTGTTTTAATTGACTATAATAAGAGTCAATACTCAGTTTTTTTAAATTAAATTTTACAATATAAAGGGGAGTAGAGACACAAGAATAAAATATAAAAACAATTCTAAGATAATTCATACTGTTTTAACAAAAAAATTTCAATTCACTCTTCATCTCATAACTGATTAAAAATTAATTAATGCCTTGAATTGATTATCAATCTTAATTATTTTTTTATAAAAAATAAATTGATGAATTTTTATCTTTTATGTAATACAATTGTATGTAAATGTTAACAAAGGTAAAGCTATATGAAAAGTCTTGAGCAAGACTTGATTAGAATTATTGCACCGAGTTTATATCATGACACCTCATGGAATGAAGCTGAGGTATTAGGGGCTATGATCTGGTTATGGAATCGAAACCCTGAATACAAAAAAGCGGAATTAAACTCCGCTTTAAGCGTTTTGTTACCTATCATTCAGTCTAAAAATTTTGCTCTATTTATTCACAACAACCAACCGCTAGGTTATTTAAATTGGGCTTATCTCAACCGAGAACAAGAGCAACTCTATTTAAACAAAAAAAAACCTTATATCAATTTTGTTCAATGCAATCAGCCAATGGAATCTACACGCTTGTGGATATTATCTTTTTTTTGCCCATTTGGACTGCATGAAGTGTTACTAACCAAATCGTTAGGAAAAAAAGTCCTAAAAAATAATCTTTGCTTTTTTGGCTATCACAAGTCAAAAACAGAAACAGTCGTTAAAAAAGTTCAGTGCTAATCATTAATATGCAGTTTAAATCTGTTTTTTCTCTATAGTTTCAGATGGTTCTTAATTAAATCGTTGTCATTCTCGATAGTAATTTGTGTCGTACTTATTTTTTATCGTTAATTTGAAGGAAATTAATATGAACCAAATTTATCAAACGAAATTTAATGTTATCACGGGTACTACTATAGTGTGTTCTGAATTAGTACGACGAGCAAGTAAAGCAATGATAACATTATGTGTTTTAGTTACCTCTGCTTCTTCGTTTGCTTTAGACTGTACCGCCAGTGCCGATGGCTCTTATTTGGTCGGTCAAAATAGCCCAAGCTGTAATAATATTAACCCAGCGACCGTTAACCAATCGGGTAATGCCAGTTTTTATATTCTCACTCGAAGCCGATTACATGAACAACTCAATGTCGGTGATACAACGCTTACCGCCAATGTAAACGGTGATTACACTGGTCTGGCTAATCAATATACCTATGGCGTGTCGGGCGGATCAATTAATGCAGGTAATTTAAATTTTACATTGAATAACAACGGTAACATGCTAGGTCTTGCCACTTATCACAATGTTAATCTGACTGCAAAAAATGTGGAATTAAATATCAATGATAACTATACGCGTGGTGGCAATTCAAGTGGTACGGTTGCTTCTTATGGTTTATTAGCTGGTTCGTCAGTTAATGCCGGTGAGAGAGATACGTATAATGGTAAATACAGTACCATCACAGTGGATAGTTTGAAAATTAATCAAACAGCAAAGGGGGGCAAAACCCAGCCAATTTTAAATAACGGTATTCGAGCAATTCAAGGAGCCTATGATAATTCAGGCGATGGTTCTGCAGGACAAGTTATTATCAATGATAATTTAGATATGACATTAACGGGAAATCGCTCAATCGGTATTTATGTTTCGGGCAATCCAACCAATCATGGGGTTGCAGAAAATAAAGGCCGAAACGGTCAGTTAACCCCAAAAGTAATTTTGAAAGGAGAGAAAAACACTATCATCATTAATAAAGGTAATGATAGCTCAAGGTTAAACTGGGATAGTGTGGGGATTAAACTGGGTAAAACCCGTAATACAGGTGAGGGGCCAGGTATTTTAGAATCACATGGGGAGTTGACTATTGATACCACTAACGCTTTAAATGGTAGTGGTATCAAAATGGTTAGGAATTCTTCATTAACAGCAAATTTTGATAATAGTAAAACGATCATTAAAACCAATGGTTATGCATTGGAAATTGGTACCCATGATGATGCGACTTCAAGTGGACAATTTGAACAAGCTGCATCACACAATATGAGTATCAGTTTAAATAATGCAATATTTACCACAACAGGAACAAGTGCTGATCCCGTAATTGAAGGTTCTGTTGCACGCAAAGATTTAATTTTTGTTGATCAAGGTCAACAAAATGTTAATTTTACAATTATGGGTGATGAAACCGATCTCCATGCTAATCAAGACGGCTATATTCTCAACGTCAGCGGTAATTACACTGCACCTAATTATCAATTTTTTTCTAATACGTATGATGCTAACGGTGTTGAACAAGGACATGATGACTATGAAGTTTCCTCTGTCAGCTTTTATGCTTATGGTAAAGGAAGTATGACTGGGTTAATTTCCAAAGGGCAAGTAAAAGAGAAGGAGGGTCAAATTCTTGATATAAATAAAGAACCAGGAGTTTGGTTAGATTTAGCTAATGACTTTCGTTGGAATTTGCAAAAAAAAGGTAATGATAATATATCAAAATTAAATACGATTCTAATTGAATCTGGTGGAACAATCAATGCAGCTTATAATGATGATGGTGGTAATGATTTTATCGTACAAGCTGATGTTTATAGCAATTCAGGCATTATTAATTTAGATAATTCCTCTCATCAAAAATATAATGATATATTAACTATCGATGGTAACTATACCGGATCTAATGATGCTCAAATAAGATTGAACACATCGTGGAATAATGCCAGCGATACTTATGCGATGAATTCACAATCTGATGTGTTAAAAATCACAGGTACTGCATCTGGTTGGACTAAAGTGATACCGATAGATGCGAATGGCACAGAAAACGTGATTGATGGTAATATAAGCCAAATTGACGCAGTGATAAATACTGTTCCCGTGATTTATGTAGGACAAAGTAAAAATGAACTTAATTTTCATGGTGAAGCGCACACAAACGGCGCGACTGAAATTCAACTAGCAAAACGTCAAACCGCTGATGGTGACGAATATTTCTGGACTATGCAAGCAGGTACGACACCACCACCGCCGCCGCCGCCACCGCCGCCGCCACCACCACCACCGCCGACGCCAGAACCGCCGACGCCAGAACCGCCGACGCCAGAGCCACCGACGCCACCGACGCCACCGACGCCACCGACGCCACCGACGCCGACGCCGACAATTAAACCTAAACCCATTTTTGCCAGTCCGGTAGCAGGATATGTTGCTATGGCGAGAGTCAATCAGGAACAAGGATTTTTAAGTATTGGTTCTTTACATGAACGTCGGGGAGAATACACCAATTTTGATTTAGCAAATTGTAATACTTGTGAAGAGTTTTTAAGTGAAACTTGGGGTAGGATTTTAGGCAAACACATAAAACAAGATGGTAAAGATCGATTAAATTTAGAGAGCGATATATATGGATTCCAATTTGGTCATGATTTGCTGAATAATGTAAGTGATGATGGAAGTCATAATTATACAGGTATCTATTTAACCTATAGCAAAGCGCATACCGACTTTTCCGATAAATATCGAGCTGTACATGGGATAATTGACCATAATAAACGAACAGGAAAAGGCAAATCAGAATCATTGAGCTTGGGATTAACCAATACTTATTTTTCAGTAGAGAATAACTATTTAGATTTAGTTGGACAGTTTTCCTATTTACGTAATAAATATGAAGCTCGTAATGGTAATAATCCACATACTCAAAATGGGTGGGCATTTGCCATTTCGGCCGAAGCTGGGCACACCTTTAAAATAAATCAGAATGATCTTGATAAAGACTATTGGATAGTTGAGCCTCAAGTTCAATTAGTGTACCAATATGTTGATTTAGATAGTTTTAAAGATAAATATCGTCGTGTTGATCAAAATAATCAGGATCTATTACGGGGTAGAATCGGTATTCGTTTGGGTAATAATAACCAAGCAACAGTTGAGCAACATACCACATTCTATGCAATTGGTAATATTCTGCATGACTTTATCAAGCCAAGCCAAGTTACCATAGGTAGAGATAAACTGCGTGAAAATTATGCTCGCACATGGGGAGAATTGGGCGTTGGGTTAAAAACGCCTTTATTTGAAAAGACTTATCTTTATGGCGATGCTCGCTACGAACACGATTTTGGAAATACCAAACGGCAAGGTTATCGAGGAAATATCGGTATTGAACATAAATGGTAAGTGTCAATTAATAAAGTAAATTATGATTTAGTTTCAAAGTGTTATCTATGTTACACTCATCTTATACGTAATGGCTTGTTTGGCATTACGTATATTTTTTATCTAACATAATAGTAAGTTATATAATAAAAAATATTGATTTTTTTAGACTTATTAATCAACTAAGTTTGCAGCAAGATAACTCAATAATCATAATGAATAGCTAATAACAGCAAATACTTAAATTTTTAACTCAAGCTATTCTTCAATCAGTTCGGTTTTTTAAGAGCGTTAAAAGCATCGTCATAAAGTGCTTTTTATCCTCTTTTAATATTGAAAAAAATTCTTGATCCATTTGTTCAACTAAAGGAACGGTTTCATTTGCCTTATCAAGCCCTTTTTGTGTTAATACAATTGATTTTGCACGACTATCTTTGATTGAACAAGTGCGTTTAATGTAATCTTTTTTCTCTAAATTCTCTAATATTTGAGAAATAGTCATGACATCAATATTCGTTTTATGGGATAGAATAACTTGTGTTATCTCATCAGGATATTGAGATAAATAAGCTAGGGTCGCTAGCACAATAAATTGGGGATGTGTGATAGACTGTTTTTTTAAACAATTTTTTATATTTGTATGCCAGGACGAATAAGTTTTCATAAAAAGAAAACCAACAGATTCTGAATCAGATTGGAATTGCGTCAAAAACTTATTGTCCTTTGCCATAACTTACCCTTCAACTAAACTATTTAATTTGTATGTTTTATCAATAATATCATCCGAAATCTGTTTAATAAAATTATAAGATGCATGAGTATCCATTTTCGGATCCGGTTTTAATGAAATTTCAGATTTTAATGCATATTGATTATGCGATAATTCAATAATTTGATGTGAAAAATAGAGTAAACCTATGTCAGGCATATCAAATTGTTCGGTAAATTCTTGTTCATTAATTATTTTAGATAACGTCACGTCCATTTCTGGCATATTTTGTAATTTAAAAATACCTTTAGAACCGGTTTTTAACTCGCCCGTGATACGAAAATCTTCAAGATCGGTTTCCCATAATTTTCTGAAATTAAGATCAGTATAGTATGGCCATATTTTAGATGGTGTAGCCTTTGTTGGTAGTACAAAAGAAATTGAAATAGTATTCATCGTTTTTTCCTCGTTTTGATAAGTCTGCATATTATAAGTATACTTATTAAATAAGTAAAGAAATTTTATTGTATTAAAAAAATTATATTCATAATTAAAATCAGTTAGTTAATTCAAAAAGAAAATAATTAAGATCTGACTAGTTCATATAAGGATTGTCGTTTTATTAACAAAATAAAATGCCGTATCAGGATATATTGAAACTTGCAAAGGTAAAATATTTACAATTGTTTTTTTATTTAATCCGTTCAATTTAGTCGGTAAATGATACAATACCACCTTGATTTTGTAATAGACCATAGTTTAGGAACAAATTTGATGAAAAATGACATCCACCAGCAACGTATTTTAATTCTTGATTTTGGTTCACAAGTTACCCAATTAATTGCACGTCGGATTCGTGAAATTGGTGTTTATTGTGAGCTTTGGCCGTGGGATGTATCGGAAGAAAAAATTAAACAATTCAATCCTAAAGGGATTATTTTATCGGGTGGTCCAGAAAGTACGACAGCACAAAATAGCCCAAGAGCCCCCGAATATGTTTTTAACGCAGGTGTGCCTGTTTTAGGTATCTGTTATGGTATGCAAACTATGGCAATTCAAGTTGGTCAAGGTGGACAAGTCACCGGTTCAAATCAACGTGAGTTTGGTTATGCTAAAGTCGACATTATCGGACGCTCAATATTAACTGACGGCATTTTAGATAGTACTAACAACGATGGTATAGATCAACTTGATGTCTGGATGAGTCATGGTGATAAAGTCACAACTTTACCGGATAGTTTTACGGTCATTGGTCGAACAGAAACCTGCCCATTTGCCATCATGGCTAATGATGAAAAGCAATTTTATGGCGTTCAGTTTCATCCCGAAGTCACTCATACAATAAAAGGGTTTGAATTGCTCCAACGGTTTGTAATCGATATTTGTCATTGTGAAAAACTATGGACACCATCTTCTATTATTACCGATGCAATTACCCGAATAAAAGAAAAAGTCGGCAAAGATAAAGTATTACTAGGGTTATCGGGTGGCGTTGACTCTTCTGTTACGGCATTATTACTCCATCAAGCCATTGGTGATCAGCTGACCTGTGTTTTTGTCGATCATGGTTTATTACGTTTGAACGAAGCGCAACAAGTTATGGACATGTTCGGCAATAAATTTGGGTTAAATATTATAGCCGTGAATGCCGAAGACCGCTTTTTAGCAGCCCTAAAAGGGGAGGCCGATCCCGAAGCTAAACGCAAGATTATAGGGCGTGAATTTGTCGCTGTGTTTGATGAAGAAGCGGCAAAACTCAAAGATGTGAAATGGTTAGCACAAGGTACTATTTATCCTGATGTGATCGAATCTGCGGCAGCTGATACCGGTAAAGCACATGTGATTAAATCGCATCATAATGTCGGTGGTTTGCCAGAAGAGATGAAAATGGGGTTAGTGGAACCACTACGAGAACTTTTTAAAGATGAAGTACGTAAAGTTGGGTTAGAGTTAGGTTTACCATATGACATGTTATATCGTCATCCATTCCCTGGACCGGGTTTAGGCGTTCGAGTACTTGGCGAAGTGAAAAAAGAGTATTGTGACTTACTCCGTCAAGCTGATGCGATCTTTATCGAAGAACTGTATAAAGCCGACCTATACCACAAAGTCAGCCAAGCTTTCACCGTATTTTTACCGGTACGTTCAGTCGGCGTAATGGGGGATGGGCGTAAATACGACTGGGTTGTCTCGTTACGTGCAGTTGAGACTATCGACTTTATGACCGCTCACTGGGCACATCTGCCATATGACTTCTTAGGACGAGTATCAAATCGGATCATTAATGAAGTAAACGGAATATCTCGCGTTGTCTATGACATCAGCGGTAAACCGCCAGCGACGATTGAGTGGGAATAAAGTCCGATACTTTTATTTACATCTTTTAAAATTTATAAAAGCCAGTGATATCTATTTTGTCACTGGCTTTTTATTCTTAAATAGTAATGAGGTGTTATTTACTTCTAAGGATGAAGAAGCATTGAACATAACTTAAAAATATGGCTTAAAAAATTAATTTGGATTTTGAATGAGGATTTTAAGAGATGCTTATGGAATGTTTAGAAAATAAAGAGAATTCAAGTTAAGTATATTGTCATCTGTTTTCATTTGATAATTGATCTTTACCATTGATAAATATAATTATATTATGTTAACTCAAAGGATTACAAAGAATCAAAACAATGAAAATTATATCATTCAACATAACCAACTTTAGACGATTACTCAATGTAAAAATAGATATTGCAGAAGAAAAAACTGTTTTCGTTGGAGCTAATAATAGTGGTAAAACTTCTGCATCTCATGCTCTAAAATGTTTTTTATCCAAAAATGGTAGAAAACAAATAAAAATGAATGATATTACATTAATCAATCATAAAGAAATTAATCGGATTGGTGATACATGGTTGGGATATCACAAAAAAGATATATCAGATGAAAATATACAGACGAGTTACCAGGAATTTATGAGCTATTTTCCTTCTTTAGATATATTAATTGATGTCCCAATAAATGAAATTCATCATGTAATTAAAATTATTCCTAGCTTAGATTGGCAAGCTGGTATATTAGGTGTCCGTTTATGCTATGAGGCAAATTCTGTTGAAGACCTAAGAAAAGAGTTTGTTGAAAAAAGACTAAAAGCTATCGAAGCGCAAGATAAAAACGTTACGCTTTGGCCTTCTGATTTGGTCGACTTCTTATCCAATAAAATAAATTCATTTTTTACAATAAACACTTACCTTTTAGATGTAGATAATCAAAGCAAAGAGGTCAGAAAAAAATCTGATTTCATTGTTCAGGGATTTAATATACATGATTTGATAAAATTTGATTTTATTCCTGCCCAGCGTGAAGTATCGGATGAATCTGACAAAGTAAATGATATAGAAAAGCCAGCAGCCCAAATCAGGCAATATTACGATACTATACTAAATCCAGAAGAATCACCAACTGATGATAAAGATTTTAAGGCAATAGAAGCGACACAAGAATCACAAAAACATTTTAATCAAATGTTACACACATCTTTAACCCCTTTATTTGAAGAAATGAAATCGCTAGGTTATCCGAATATTGCAGACCCAGATATTGAGATCAAAACTAAGATAGGAATACTTAGTAGTTATCTTAATCATTCATCTGCTTTAAATTATAAAATCAATGATCTCTCACTTCCTGAAAATTATTTAGGGCTAGGGTATCAAAATATTATTGCGATGACAGTTAAGCTTATTAAACATCGTGATGAGTGGCTGGGAATTGGAAAATCAAAAGCGCAAGCGGAACGTATCAAACGCTTACATTTTGTTATTATTGAGGAACCTGAAGCACATTTACATGTACAGGCTCAACAAGTATTTATAAACAACTCGTATAATTTATTAACACGTTATAAAAATATTAAAGATAGTAAAATAGAAGAACTTTATCAACATCTAGATAAATCTTTGTGTTCACAAATGCTTGTAACGACTCATTCTTCACATATCGTATATGAGGTAGACTTTGCTTGTTTACGTTATTTTGACCGATTTATCTCTAATGATACCAAGATACCATTAACACGAGTTATAAATCTTTCCAATTTTTTTAATTCGCAAGATACAAGTAGGCGCTTTGCCGCTCGTTATTTGAAACTTCATCACTGTGATATATTTTTCGCAGATGCATTGATCATGTTGGAAGGAAAGGCTGAAAAACTACTAATTCCACAATTCATTAAAGATCATTTTTCAGAACTGCACCGCCGTTATATTTCCTATATTGATATTGAAGGCAGTTATGTCCATATTTTTCGTCCACTCATAAAAGCTCTTAGCATTGATACATTAATTATTACAGATTTAGATTCTGTTAATGAAAAAGGGAAAAAAGTGCAAAAAGCGCAACCACAAAAAAATATGAAACAAATATCCTCAAATCCAGTGATTAATGCTTGGCTATTTGGTGATCAAGAAGGGGAAAAAACAATTGATTTATTAGTTAACTTAACTGAAATAGAACGGACTAAAAAAATATCAACAACCTCATCTGAAGTGTATTTCGCTTTTCCACAAGAAATAAATGTTGATTTTTCATGTTTAAATGGTAAATCGATTAAAAAATTCAAAGGGAAAACAATTCCAAGAACATTTGAAGATGCGTTGCTCATAGATAATTTAAAGTTCATTTCTAAATTACCAGAAAAAATGGACTTCTTACCAACCCAAGAAAAAAGCCAATTAAAAAAGGTTGTTGAGGATTATAAAGAAAGTAATGATCTTATTACATTAATGAAAGTATTTTATACCAGATTAAACCCTGATGATAAATTAGTTCCAGATAAAAGCGGAATTAATAAAGCAGAACTTGCTTTAGAATTACTTTTTATTTGTGACACAAATTATACACTTTCTCCACCTAAATATATAAAACTAGGGCTAAATTGGCTTGATAACAAGCTTAAAAAGAGAAATTGAAATTCAGAGAAAAGTTAATGATTAATAGTATTGATGATGAAGTAGAAAAGGAAATAGAGCGTTGTTTAGATTTAGATACGCCTAAAAGTTTTTTTTTATTTGCAGGTGCAGGTTCAGGTAAAACTCGCTCTTTAGTTAATGCACTAAATTATATAAAAAATAATTATAAGGAAATTTTTTTATCACAAGGTAAATATGTGGGTGTTATCACATATACCAATGCCGCCCGTGATGAAATTATACATAGAACTAATGAAGATCCAATTTTTCATATAGCAACTATTCATGGTTTTTGTTGGACAGCTATACAAGGCTTCAATGAAGACATTCGAGCATTTTTAAAAGAAGATTTAAAAATTAGAATTGAAGAGTTAAATGCAGAAATAAATAGTGCTCGGAATACAAATACCAAAACATATAGAGATAAAACCCATCGTCGAGAAAAAGCAGAAAAAAGGTTAGTTGAGCTAGATTCTATTTATGAATTCACTTATAACCCTAACTCTAATACTCAATATGGAAAAGACTCTTTAAACCATTCAGAGGTGATCAGTCTTACTATTCATTTTTTTAAAAATAAACCAATATTTCAATCTATATTTGTTCAAAAATACCCTTTTTTACTTATTGATGAAAGCCAAGATACTCATCAGGAACTTATAGAGGCTTTGTTAGAACTTGAGGATAACAACAAATCTCATTTCTTAATAGGGCTAATAGGCGATGATATGCAAAGGATTTATTTGCAAGGAAAACATGATTTACCCTTATATATTAAAAATATTAAAAAGCATTGGGCGACGCCACAAAAAAAGATGAATCATCGAAGCCAGAAGCGAATTATTGATTTAGCTAATAATATTCGACATGAAAGCGATAATATAAAACAATATCCAAGGGATGATAAACTAGACGGTCATGTCCACTTATTTATTTTGAAGAATACGGCTGATAATTCATTAGAAAATGAAGTTAAAATTTGCAGTAAAATGGCTGAAATAACTCAAGACACACTATGGAATCAAGAGGATAAAGTCAAAAAATTATATTTAGAACATCGAATGGCAGCGATTCAACAAGATTTTATTGAATTATACGATATTTTTTATGCTGATAATAAATATAAATCATTGATACTTGAGGGCTCTATTTCAGAATTATCTTTTTTTTCAAAATTAATAACGCCATTAATGGAAGCTCTTTCACAAAATGATAATTTCAAAGTTATGGAAATAGTTAGAAATTCATCGACTATTTTAAAAGGTATCGAAAGTTCTTTAACTTTGACTGAAGTAGTTACAATTGAAACGCTTTCAGATTTAAAAAAATCTGTTCAAAAACTAGCAGATTTATTTTGTTCTGATCGTGATTTTAATTTCCTAGATGTTTTAACAATACTTGAAGAAGAAAAAATTTTCACAATACCATCTAAATTAGATGAGGCTTTTCACGTATATCAAAATATTATAAAAACACAAAAAGTAGAAGAACAAGATGCAAACACAGTTTGGATACAATTTTTGACTGTTCCATATCAACAGTTAATCAACTACACAAAGTATATCAATGATGAAACGTCTTATGCAACACATCATGGGGTAAAAGGTCTTGAATTTGATAGAGTTATGGTTATCATGAATGATTATGCTAAAAAAGGTCGTGGTGGATTAAGTGCTTCGTATGAGAAGTTATTTGGTGTTGTTCCTGAAAGTGAAACAGATTTCAAAAATCAAAGAGAAGGAAAGCAGACTGACCTACAAAGAACTCGTCGATTATTTTATGTAACATCTACACGAGCAAAGGAAAGTCTAGCGCTAGTTGTCTATACAGATTCACCTGATATAGTTGAAAGCAAGATGTTATCCAGACAATGGTTTGTTGAAGATGAAATTACTAGACTATAATTTATAAGTTTATAACATTATCTAGTCTTTATCATTTTAGTTGTTAAAGCGGGGGATAGGATGAATACAAATTATAAACCAATTTAAATTTACCTCATCAACGATGATTCTCTCATGTCTGAATCTTTCTATGGAAGACCAATAGAAAGGAAGCAGGCTCTCTTGCAATAAAGCTACCAAATATTAGCAATGAGTATTTTCTTTTCAGTCTGCCATAATCTAGCAATATATATCAATAAAGCTCTAAATAATAGTAATTTTAAAATACAAATTAAAGTGGTTTCACATAAATCGAATTGATTATTGATACTGTATCTTTTTTGCATTCACTAATTATAAAAAACCCCTATTTATGATAAAAATTCGAGTAGACCATTTATCTTTTATAATTTAAAAGAAAAAGTTAAAGAAAAATACAAAACTAGTAGAAGATAGATATTATGTTAAAACTATCTTTTACATAAAAATAAACTTTGAAGCACAGAATGGGTATATTGGAGTTTAGCTAATTAACAACCTTATCCTTTAAACCCAACCAAGATAAGGTTGTCATGTTTATCCCATAAAATGAACTAAAATAAACTATTTTTATTAACCGATTTTACTTTTTCTACATGGGACTCAATGACATTCCAATGTTCAACGATCTTATTGCCTTCGACACGATAAATATCACATACTTTATTTACAGTACCGTCTGGTAGGGAACATTTATAAAATACGTAAACCATATTCGCTTCACAACTGATGTTGATAATGTCGAGTTTGGGTTTAGTCTTAATAAACCCTTTGAAAAATTTAATAAATCCTACTTGACCATCTTCAACTTGAGGATTATGTTGAATATAGTTTTCTGCAACATAATGAGGAATTTTATCCACATTACCGTTAATAAAAACATCTTTGTAATAATTTTCGATCAATTCTTTATTTTTCATCATAGTTACCTTTTGTTAGAAAGACATACATTCTATTGAAATTAATGATTTATTAAGAAAAGAAGAAGATCTGAATAGCTATTGTGTATTAAAAAATGGATATGATAATGATAAAGACTGTAAATAATAATTAGCTGTTAGTGTTATACCACCTCCTTAATCAAATGTCACGATTTCTGTTTAAACTCGATTAGTTTAAAGTCGACCATATTAGGTCATTTTAATCTTACTGGGATAACTTAACACAATAACTAATTATTTTATCAATATAAAGCATTCGTCATAGGCATCAAAAAAGTCTAAAGGCTATCATAGTCTATCTATTAAAATGTATTGGATAAGTATATACTTAAACAAATGCTGTGTATTTGTGATATCAGTAATGTTTCATTTATGAAGGATTATCAAATATGATTTTAGGTAATATTAACCATTTAAATTTAGTCCCTTATTTGCCTGCCAAAATAAAGCAATCGATTGAATATATCAAAGATAATGTCAATCAAAATACGCCTATTGGGCGTTATGACATTGACGGTGATAAGATATTTTTTATGCTTTCTGATAGTTCAACTCGTCACATTGACAAGGCTAACCCTGAATATCATCAAAAATATATTGATGTGCAAATTGTATTAGACGGTCAAGAGGGAATGGCGATTAATACTTTACCACCTTACACTAACAGGCTCGATGATCAACTTACTACTAACGATATTGCATTTGTTGAAACCCCGAAAGAAGAAACATTACTGGTTTTGCATTCAAACGATTTCATTGTTTTTTTTCCTAATGAAGTCCATAAACCTTTGTGTGCAATAAACAATAACATTAATACTGTTCGTAAAGTGGTCATTAAAATAGCCTTAGATCATCTTTAATTTAGGAATCATTGCGCTAAATTGAGATGAATTTAGCGCATATACTATGACATACTTGCCAAAATTGCATCCAAGCAAATGAGTTTAATAAATAGTGAACATCTATTTTCAATGCTTACTTCGAAAAGTCGGTTAACTGGCACATTATGCTTAAATGTTCTGGCATTAACGGAGTACGATAAAACTCATTATGATATTTTGCTCATTGAATTTTATTGATAAATTTGTTAGTGTTAATAAAAAAACCGTAAAACCCATAAACTCATCAACGGTGAATTAGTACTATATTTCATCACTCATCACTGGTATAATATACAGTTAAATTTTCATTTGAATTGTACAAAAAACATACTTAAGAAGAGATCTATGTCAATTAAAGATATCGATATTCGAGGTGCGAGAACGCACAACTTAAAAAATATTAATGTCATTATTCCACGCGATAAACTTGTCGTTATTACTGGGCTTTCAGGTTCTGGTAAATCTTCATTAGCATTTGATACGCTTTATGCAGAAGGGCAACGGCGTTATGTCGAGTCATTATCCGCCTATGCACGACAGTTTTTATCATTAATGGAAAAACCCGATGTTGATCACATTGAAGGATTATCGCCAGCGATTTCAATTGAACAAAAATCTACATCGCATAATCCACGTTCAACGGTCGGTACGATTACTGAAATTTATGATTATCTCAGGTTACTTTTTGCCCGAATAGGAGAGCCTCGTTGTCCAAATCATAATTTACCGTTAGCAGCGCAAACCGTGTCGCAAATGGTCGATAGCATTATGGCATTACCGGCTGAAAATCGATATATGCTACTTGCACCAGTGGTGACCGAACGTAAAGGGGAATTTGTTAAGCTTTTTGAACAGCTTTCTGCAAGCGGTTATATACGGATAAGGGTAGACGGTGATGTCTATGATTTATCTGATCCACCACAACTTGAATTACAAAAGAAACATACTATTGAAGTTGTTGTCGATCGTTTTCGTATTCGTGATGATTTAAAACTACGTCTGGCAGAATCGATTGAAACAGCACTATCCATTACCAATGGTATAGTTAAAGTAGCTAATTTGGATGATCCAAAAGCTGAAGAAAAAATATTTTCGGCTAATTTTGCCTGCCCAATTTGTGGTTACAGCATTTCTGAGTTGGAACCTCGTTTATTTTCATTTAATAATCCAGCGGGTGCTTGTCCCGAATGTGATGGTTTAGGTGTTCAACAGTACTTT
This sequence comes from Gilliamella sp. CG16, assembly GCF_046635785.1. Classification (NCBI taxonomy): domain Bacteria; kingdom Pseudomonadati; phylum Pseudomonadota; class Gammaproteobacteria; order Orbales; family Orbaceae; genus Gilliamella; species Gilliamella sp. CG16. The sequence continues at coordinate 170,000 of NZ_JBIDFL010000004.1, read as the reverse complement.
GATCCTAAACGCATTGTACAAATGCCTGAAGTTTCGTTAGCTGCGGGCGCAATAAAAGGCTGGGATCGTCGTAATTTTTACTATTTTCAGATGTTAAAATCTTTGGCGGATCACTATAAATTTGATATTGATAAGCCTTACGAAAAATTACCTGAAAAAATAAAAGATATTTTATTAAATGGTTCGGGTAGTACCGAAATTACCTTTGTTTATACTAATGATCGTGGTGATGTGGTTAAACGAAAACATACTTTTGAAGGTATCATAAATAACTTAACGCGTCGCTATAAAGAAACCGAATCACAAACGATTCGTGAAGAATTAGCTAAATACATCAGTAACCGCCCATGTCCATGTTGTCATGGATCAAGGTTATGTACAACAGCAAGACATGTATTTATTAACGATACAAATTTACCAACGATTAGTGATTTAAGTACTCAACAAGCAAAAGAATTTTTTGACAACTTAGTGTTAACCGGTCAACGTGCCCAAATTGCAGAAAAAATTCTGAAAGAAATTAATGACCGATTACAGTTTTTAATTAATGTTGGACTTAATTATTTAACGTTATCACGTTCGGCAGAAACCTTATCCGGCGGTGAAGCGCAACGTATTCGCTTAGCCAGTCAAATCGGTGCCGGTTTAGTTGGCGTAATGTATGTACTTGATGAGCCTTCTATTGGTCTACATCAGCGTGATAATACTCGCTTAATTGATACATTGACTTATTTACGTGATTTAGGTAATACTGTCATTGTGGTTGAACACGATGAAGAAGCGATTATGGCTGCCGATTACGTGATTGATATTGGTCCGGGGGCAGGGGTTCACGGGGGCGAAGTTGTGGCTCAAGGAACACCTAAACAAATCATGGAAAATAATGCATCGCTTACAGGAAAATATTTATCCGGTAAAGAAAAAATCGAAATCCCCGCAACGCGTACCAAAGTTGATAAAAAACGGATGTTATCGCTAATCGGGGCAACGGGTAATAATCTTAAAGATGTCACGTTAAATATTCCGGTCGGACTGTTTACCTGTATCACTGGGGTATCGGGATCGGGCAAATCCACTTTAATTAATGATACATTATACCCACTCGCTCAAAATGAACTCAATGGCGCTGAAAAAAGTGATATTGCACCTTATAAATCCATTAAAGGTCTTAACTTTTTTGATAAAGTTATCGCGATAGATCAAAGTCCGATTGGACGAACACCACGTTCAAATCCTGCTACTTATACCGGATTTTTTACATCGATTCGTGAGCTTTATGCAGGAGTACCTGAAGCACGAGCCAGAGGGTACAATCCAGGGCGATTTAGCTTTAATGTAAAAGGTGGACGTTGTGAGGCTTGTCAAGGCGATGGCTTAATTAAAGTTGAAATGCACTTTTTACCTGATATTTATGTGCCATGTGATCAATGTCATGGTGCACGCTATAATCGTGAAACGCTTGAGATCAAATACAAAGGTAAATCTATTAACGAAATTTTAAATATGACCGTTGAAGAAGGGCGTGAATTTTTTGATGCGGTTCCAATGATCTCTCGAAAATTACAAACCTTGATTGATGTTGGTTTGGCTTACATTACTATTGGTCAATCGGCAACGACATTATCGGGTGGGGAAGCTCAGCGAGTTAAATTAGCCAAAGAACTATCAAAACGTGACACAGGTAGTACGCTCTATATTTTAGATGAGCCAACGACTGGTTTGCATTTTGCCGATGTTAAACAATTACTTGCGCAATTGCATACTTTACGTGATAAAGGTAATACTATTGTCGTCATTGAACATAATTTAGATGTCGTCAAAACCGCTGATTGGATTGTGGATCTTGGGCCAGAAGGGGGGAATGGTGGCGGTGAAATTATTGCCGAAGGTACACCAGAAGAGGTTGCAAAATCCAAAATATCTTACACGGGTCAATATTTAAAACCACTATTAGATAAACAAAAAAGAAAGTAAAATAGAGTCAATTTTGATTAAAGGATTAAAAAGGACGGGAGGCAACTCCCCACTTTTATTTATTTCTCTATTAATAAACATCGATAAAAAGTTCATTAATTGAATTAGTATAACTTTTTATCGATATAATAATCAGAAAATAGGTACATCTAGGGAGGGGCTTTTGTCATTAGAAATCTTAGCGATGATCATCATCGCCTATCTTTGTGGTTCATTGTCAGGTGCTATGATAGTTAGTCATGCTATGAAATTGCCCAACCCCTTAACGCATGGCTCTCACAATCCTGGGGCAACCAATATCCTACGAATTAATGGTAAACTACCTGCTATTGTTGTCTTAATTTTTGATATGTTCAAAGGTACGCTACCTGTGTATCTGGCGTATCGAATAGGAATATCGCCCTTCTTTTTAGGTATTATTGGCATTTCTGCTTGTCTTGGGCATATTTTCCCCTGTTTTTTTCATTTTAAAGGCGGTAAAGGGGTTGCGACAGCATTAGGGATGATGGCACCGATTGGACTTGATTTTACAGGATGTTTTATACTAACTTGGCTAATAACCTTATTGATAACGGGCTACTCATCAGTTGCAGCTATTATCGGGTTTCTTATGGCGCCATTTTATGTTTGGTTGTTTAAACCTGAGTTGACCTTACCGGTAACTATGCTTTCTTGCCTCATTATTGTTCGCCATAGTAGTAATATTATGCGTTTATTAAAAGGTGAAGAACCAAAAAGCTTAAAGCGATTAAAACTGTAATTTAATGGCATCAGTCGGATTCAGATCGGTTAACATAACAGTATTGACATGACGGTAGCGATGAAAAATGAGTTGTTAACTTCACAAATTATTACTTGATGATTATCAGTTAGAAATTCGCCTAAAAAAGTATCAATCTCAATAAAATTCTCGAAAAAAGAACACGTACATTGATGATGATTGATTCTTCATCGAATTAATTGGTGTTATCACTTTCCTTTTAACTTAACTTATCCAAAAATAATCATCTTTTCAGTTTAATGGTATTGAGTATATTGCTCTTTGGATTCATCATTGACCAAAAATAACGTTGTATCACTGGCTAACACCGCGTTATGCAAACGTATTTTATCTTGTTCATTAAGCTGCTTAATACAAGCAACGACATAACTACACGTTTTATTTTGTAAGGCTTTTTCAATCGTTGATACCAGATTTTCATTTTTTATATTGGTGATATGGATTACTTTTTGCTTATCTAAACCGGCAAAGTTAACCCAAGATCGCTTTAACATCGGTCTATCGGATAACCAAAGCTGCCATTTTTTTGCTTTATTAAATGAACGTAATAACGGTCGCTGTTGTTGTAATACTTGCTGAAAAGGAGATTCAAACTCAAACGCCATAATTTGTTGTGATGATTGTTCAATAAGCATAATGACCTCTAACTGTATTAATATACAGTGTATATTAATACAGTATTTTAAAGTTGTAAATATTTTTTATGTTATGTTAGGCTAATCAATTATTAGGCTAACAAAGCGATCAAGAACGAAAATATTGATAAGTCCAAATGCCTAAAAAAGTCATCAATACCGAGCCAACAACATGGATACCTATTGTCGCTAATGCCCATGTTACTCTGCCTTCCTGCAATAAATTAACAATTTCAGCCGAAAAAGTAGAAAAAGTTGATAAACCACCACAAAAACCCGTGACGATTAATAAACGCCATTCAGGGGAAAGATTAGAATGATTAAAAAAAGCGATGGCAAAACCAATAATATAGCCAGCAATTAAATTAGATAATAGTGTTCCGATTGGAATAGTAAAGGCAACCACATTGAATTTAAGTGATAAAAACCAGCGAAGTAAACCACCCGCTACAGAACCGAATGAAATGGCTAAAATAAGTTTTAGCATCAACAATCCTTAATAAAATTTGAGAAATGATTTTTACTCAGTGAATGAGAATGTCATTATAAAATGACTTAATAAATATTGACTAGTTTTTGTATAACAAATTCTAATAACGCTGCTTGAACACTGAGTTTCAATAGGGTATCAAAAAAATAGAGTTCTTAGGGTATATCTAATAGTACTTAACATAAGTTATTCAAACCAATCTTAACCGATTAAATTGATTTGTTAAGGAATGAATGATAAACATAGAAATTTATTATTAGATTACGATAAAATGGAGATCTCAAAAGATTTAAACGGAAATTATATGTTTACGGGTATTGTACAGGGTGTTGGTCAAATAATTGATATTAACGATCAAGATAAATTACGAACTTATAAAGTTAAACTTCCAAGTCAGCTAACGCAAAATATTGAAATTGGTGCGTCAATTGCGAATGATGGATGTTGTTTAACGGTAACAGGTTTTGCAGATGATTGGGTCTCATTTGATATCATGCAAGAAACGCTAGCTTTAACCACATTAGGCGATAAAAAACTGAATGATTACGTTAATATTGAACGCAGTGCAAAATATGGCGATGAAGTCGGTGGACATGTCATGTCTGGACACATCTCTTGTACAGCAACGATTGTGGATATTCAAAAAACGGCAACCAATTGCCAGATGCAACTTACACTACCCAAACAGTTTATAAAGTATGTTTTATATAAAGGTTTTATCGGCATTGATGGCGCTAGTTTAACGGTGGGCGAAGTAGATGAAAATGGTTTTAAAATCCACCTTATTCCCGAAACATTAGCGATAACAACGTTTAAAAATAAAAAAGTTGGTGATAAAGTCAATATAGAAATTGATTCACAAACTCAAGCGATAGTTGATACGGTTGAGCGAGTATTAGCAACTAAGTTTAAATGAGGTTGAAATAGAACATTGTGATGTAAACTGCCGATTAGTCAATAAGTTAGTTATTTATTTTATTCATTTAAAATATAAGGAGTAAACATGCGTCATTCTACCAAATTGAAACCCTTGTTTTACGGAGTATTATTGTTATTCACTAGTTACAGTTATGCATCTGAAATGCAGCTATCCAGTCCTGATTTAAATAAAAATGGTTTTACAGATCAATTTATTTATAATCAATTTGGTTGTCAGGGTAAAAACCTATCGCCTAGCATTGAATGGAATAATGTACCTAAAGAAGCAAAAAGTTTGGCATTAACCATGTATGATCCAGATGCGCCAACCGGATCAGGATGGTGGCATTGGACGGTTGTCAATATTCCGGTCGATACGACAGCGTTAAAGCAATCAGCTGGTAATAATATTGATTTATTGCCTAAAGGAAGTCAGCAAGTTCGTAATGATTTTGGTACGGCAAATTATGGCGGACCTTGCCCACCAGAAAACTCTAATCACCGTTATCAATTTACACTCTATGCACTTGATATAGACAATATCAATGTTGATGATAAAACAACGCCAGCTTTAGTTGGTTTTATCATCAATTCGCATCAAATCGCTAAAGCATCCATTACCTTCAATTACGGTCGTTGATGAGAAAGTTACTCTTCAATATGAAGTCTTTAATTAGTGATTGAATATAAAAGCTTGATAATATCGAAATCAAATAATCAAACCCAAAGTATACAAAATCAACATTATTTGATTTTGTATACTTACTCAACGGAAAGTTTTATTTATCTTGCAGGAATTTAGCGATATTAGCAATATCGTTAGGTGTGGTTTGACAACAACCGCCAATTAATTTAGCACCAGATTCTATCCAGTTTGTTAACTGATTAGCAAATGTACAATTATGTTGCGGGTTAGGGTGCCATTGTTTGATTAAAGGATCATATACTTCGCCAGAATTTGGGTAAACGATTAATGGTTTTGATGTGAGTTTGTTTAATACATTTAGTGACCTTGTCACTTTTTCTAATGCAATGCAATTGATGCCTACACTGGCAATTTGCTCAATATTATTTAAATATTCGACAACTAAAGATAACGGTGTTCCATCACTCAGATGCTGATCATCTTTCAGTGTAAATGAAAACCAGCAACTTATTTTAGGAAATTGTTTAATCACCTTTGTTAATGCTTTTATTTCAGTAAAAGAAGGCAAGGTTTCACAAGCGAGTAAATCCACATTGGCATCGATAAGTGCTTTTATGCGGACATAATGAAAGTCCATAAAGGCTTCTTCACTCAGTTGATAGGCTCCTGTATATTCGGAACCGTCAGCTAAATAGGCGCCATAAGGCCCAACAGACCCGGCAATAAGTAAAGGTTTAGGTTGGTCTAATTCGCTTAAATACTGTTGTTTAGCTTGTTGTGCAAGTTCAACACTTTTTTGTATTAACGCAATAGAATCGTTGAGATTAATGCCTTTTTTAGCAAATCCTAAAGGTGTTGCTTGATAACTTGCTGTAATGGCACAGTCTGCGCCAGCTTTAAAATAGTCATAATGAACTTGCCGAATTAATTCAGGTTGCTCAAATAATACTTTTGCTGACCATAAACTATCATTTAAATCGCTTCCACGACGTTGTAACTCGCTGGCAAGTGCACCGTCAACAATGATAAAGTTTTTTTGGTTTAATAAATTCTTAATCGGATTATTATTAATCATTTTGAGTAACTCGAGTGTGATACTTATGCGTCAAATGGTAAGCCATAAAACAAACAATGACAAAAGGGATGCCACAATATAGTGCTATTCGTTGCTCGGGATCAAAAGCCAGTCCAATACAGGCAATCACGCACAAAATTGTGCCTAGAATCGGGACTAAAGGGTAGTAGGGCGCTTTATATTTTAAATTAATAATTTGTTCTTGAGAAAGCTTTTGCCTAAAAAAGTAATGTGATACACAAATACTTAACCAAACAGCAACCACGGCAAAACCTGAAATAGCTGTTAACGCAACAAAGACTGTATCGGGTGCAATCACACTAGAAAACAACGCCAGTAATCCCCCTAACATACTCACCGTTATAGCGGTGGTTGGAATCCCTTTAGTGGTTAATCTTGAAAAGCATTTAGGCAAAGTACCTTGATTTGATAACGACCATAACATTCGACCTGATGCATAAAGTCCTGAATTAGCCGCCGATAAAATGGCAGTTAAAATTACAAAATTAAAGATATCTGCAGCATAAGGGATACCAATATTTTCAAAAACCATCACAAAAGGACTTTTAATGACGCCTGCTTGTTCCATGGGCAATAAAGCCGCCAGTACAAAAATAGTGCCAACAAAAAAAATGATTAACCGTAAAATGGTTGTTTTTATGGCTAAAGGAATACTTTTTTCAGGCTGCTTAGTTTCACCCGCAGCAATACCAATTAGTTCTGTACCAGAAAAGGCAAAATTAACCGATACCATTGTCATGATGATAGGTGTCAATCCATGTGGAAACCAACCATTATCTGTAATATTGTGTAGAAATGGGGCTGGCATATCGTTTTTCATCGGTATAAAACCAAAAATAGCTGCGCTGCCCGCAATAATAAAAACTATAATCGTAATGACTTTAATTATTGAAAACCAAAATTCACTTTCTGCAAAAAATTGTGCAGTCACAATATTCAAAACAAATATAACTGCACAAAAAATTAAACACCAAACCCAAACAGAAATATCCGGAAACCAATACTGCATACACATACCCGCAGCGGTTAGACTTGAACCCAATGCAACTGTCCAGGTTAGCCAATATAACCAAGCAACGGTATAGCCAGTAGCGGGGCTAATGAAACGGGAAGCATACGTATGAAAAGCACCGGTTTCGGGCATAGCAACCGCAAGTTCACCAAGGCACAACATAACTAAAAAAACGACCAAAGCACCAATTAAATAGGCAATAATCGCTCCCACGGCTCCTGCGGTTGCAATAATATAACCGGTATTAAAAAATAATCCTGTGCCAATCACGCCACCTAACGATAACATAATTAAATGCCGAGTTTGCATAGTACGTTTAAATTGATTCTCAGGTGATTTAGATAGATGATTGTTCATAACATGGTATGTCCGCTAGCGTATTAAAAAATTATTTATTGTCTCAATTCACATCAAAAATGAGTGAAAAAATCGTCTTTACTATAAATTTTACCATTCACTTCTGCTTGATGTGTATCACCTGAATAGTTGGCATCTGAATATATCCCTTTCATTCCATTTTTATCAAAAGTGAAAAGAATTGAATCTTCTAACCACGATTTTATATCATTTCCTATATCTATTTCATCAATTTGCTTTTGTGTAACAACATTTTGTTGATGATTTTCAAATTGAGCTGCAATATAATTTATAACGTTAAATGGCATATCAAGTTTAAGTTTGAATTGATTGATATTATCGTTAGAAGATAATCCACGAAAACTGGTATTACTCTTATAATCCACTAGCAAATCAGCATTAATATCGCCGACATCAGTATGCCAATTAAATTTATAGGACATGCTCCTATTATCTTTATCAGGATTAACATCATAAGGATCGCTAAATTCTATTCCAAATCCAAATTCGCCTAATACAAACGACAGCATACTGATTCCATCCATGTTTATAAATTCATTATTCGAGGAGATAGAACCAAGGTTTTGGTTTCCATACGTTAATGAGCCTATTTTAAAGTCTATTGAATCATAATAATTCTCATCAGTTTGATTTACTGATTGATTAATTAATATTTGGTTTAATATGGCGGTTGCGTTGTCATTGAAAAAATTCTGGGATATAACTTTATTTATGGTTAAATTGTTATGTAATATTCCTTTTTTAAAATCACCATTTCTAACAGCTTTTACATCCTGAAAATTTAGCTCTTTTTTATATGTCGTAACATATTGATAATTTCTGTCAATAAGATCATAATTTTCTTCTGAATAATAAAGATTTTTCAACTCCAATACATAATTTAAAGAGCTATGACTGCTTTCGGGCTCGGTTTTGATAGAAACTTGATCAAGTTTCAAGGATAGGTTTCTGAATTCCGATGTTAATTCTAATTTGTCCCAGTGTGAATTTACGCTGACAGTTGAAAAATCTTTAGAAACATTGAAAAAGCACTCACCTTCAGTTAAGTACAAATTGTTTTCGCCAAACACATGATTGACTAGATTTATCTTAATAGGGTTATTTTTCAAATAAATACTGAACTCTTTTTGAAAACTTAAATTGGCATGACCAGTGATGAATGATTGGTTATTTGACCATTTCCAAAGCTCTGGAAATGCTTTTTCAGTCATTTGATAATCTATCATTGCGACTTGAGGTGTAAAATCACCTTTAGCGATATTGACGATAGGAAAAGGGCCGTGATAAATTGTAATATCATCACTAAAGAGGATATTTTTATCATTCTCAAGATCCGTTTGATTATCTACTGATTCGGTGATAGTCAGGTGTAATTTCGTTGAGAATAGACCTTTATCATAATGGCTTTTGGTTATATTGATCTTACTCATATCCTTGCTGCCATTAATTTTTTCACTGATTAATGACAGGGTATTATCAATTTCATTTTCAATTTTATTGCCAATGTACCAAGTTGAACCTAAATATCCTATGCTTAAGACTGCAACTATTCCTATTGTAAATTTAATTTTTTTCATTGTTTTCCCGTTATTTTTTATAATTATTAATTTGATTTTGATAAACCTAAAGCAACGCCTAGTTAGCCTATCAAGCTAATTAGGCGTAACTAAAAAGAGTCTTAAAGAGAAAGAATTAGACGATTAAAATCATTTTTATTCATTTTTTGTCCATTGATTATCACGTCAGAATCACTCTGTTTTGTTTTCAAATCCAGATAGATACCTTGCTTATCTTCATCAATAGAAATAAGAGGATGATCTTTAATCTTAGATTTCGCGATTAAATTAATCATATATAATTTTCCAGCAATCATATCATCAGTCACATCCGTTTCATTGTAATTTTCCGTTTGTGCCCACATACGTGCTAATACTTTAAATGGAATCTGAATGTTATAACTTAACATGCGATCGGGGGTAATATCATTATTATTGTCATCCGTTGATAAGTTGTTATCGACTATCGCTGATGTGTTGGCAATAATATCGCCTGAAGCATTATGCCAATTTAACAAACCATCCCATTGAATTTTTGAAAAGTCAGATGCATTTTTTTCAATGAATAAACTTTCAAACGGATTCTTTGTGTTAAATCCTTCAAAATTAAACTTAAATTCACCATGACCTAAATTTTGTTTGCCAAAATTGAACGATTCAATACTAGCCTCATAACTGCCCTCTGAGCTATTATTTGGATTAGATCGAACATCTTGCTTAAAGAATATATTATTAAAAACAAATGGCGCTTGTGGATTGAAACTTAAGACAGTTGTTTTCAATTTTTCTATGTTCATCTTGGATTGATAATTAGGTATATTAGCTCCATTGATCGGATCAAATGTTATTGTGTACTGAGCTGAACTACTTATATTATCAATATCTATTTGGACTGGAAGACTTGATCGAGCGTTTATCGTTAAAGTATCAACGTTTGAGTTTAGATCAACGATATCATCTCCTTTATTTTCTAAGTTAACCTTAAGATTGCTCAATGAGATTGAACTAACCTGATCAATTTTATATCTTAATTTATCAAGCTTTATAGACATCGATGAGGTCAATTCATTTAAATCACTGGTGATGGTGATGTTGCCTTCTGAAATATCTATTCCTTCTTTAAACTGAGGCATGTCAATAGTATTCAAGGCTTTTGTGGTAATTTTTGTGACGACATAATCACTAAATTTAATCCCCATAGTGGCGGTAATAAAAGGTTTATCTCCTGCAAGTTTCCAAAGAGTTGGATTGTCTTTTTCAGTCATTTCATATTCAATCCATGCCAATTGGGGGACAAAGTTACCTTTAATTAATGCGGCCATAGGGAATGGACCATGATGGATAGTTATATCGTCATCAAAAACGGTTTTTGGTTCATTGACATCATATTCAATGCGGGGTTTTTCGGTTATAGTAAGGTGAAATTTGGATGTAAAAATATTTTTTTGATAATTGCTTGTTTTGATTGATATATCATATTGATTTTGGTAGCCATTAATCGTTTCATTAATGTTGATTAATTGACTATCTAATTCTTTCTCAATTTTATTGCCAATATACCATGAACTACCTACATATCCGATTGCTAATAGCGCTACAAAGCCGATAGCTAATTTACTTTTTTTCATTGGTTTTCTCTTTTAATTCATTGTTATTACATAAATTATGTGCTCATAATTCAGAGACGAGTAAAACTAAATTATTATCAATAAACTATCTTATTATGAATAAATAGTTTTATGCGATTCTGACCTTTCAATTCTAATGGATTTCAGAACGATAAGCGAGTTTTTAAGTGATTTTATAAAATCACAATTTATTAGAGAAAATATTGATTCTAATTTCATCGCATACTTAGCGATATAGAAAAAAAACTTAACTAATGGTCAAAATGAGTATGACCTTACTCATTAAGAAGGATAAAGAAAATGTTTGGTAGATAGGAATCAAAACATGATAGTTATTCAACTAACAAATAATGTTTTATATTAACTTCAAATTAACCGGCAATATTAATTTAGCTCTGCTCATTGCTATGTGGGTGGCATCTATACAGAGCAATGAGCTATTTATTAAAGAATTTTCAAGATGTTGTGTGTTATGCTTGATGTGTGGAAAATTCAGTTAACAAGTTTTTGATATATTCAATACGCTCTACACGTTGTAAATCAGTTTTTTGTAATCTTAATCTATTATTGCCTTCTAAACGATAATTTTTAGGTTCTTTTTGAATGATTTCAATTAAATAATCAACTGAAATTTTATTATTACTACCAAATTCGATAAATCCACCTTTTTCACCAAATTCAATTTTAGTAATGCCTAATTGATTAGCATGAAAACGAATTTTAGTTGTTTCTAACAAAAAGAGAACTGCATCAGGTAATTGCCCAAAACGATCACGCATTTCAACTTGTATATCGGTCAATTCATCTAAATTATTGATACTCGCAATACGTTTATACAAAGATAAACGAGTATTAACATCCGGAATAAAATCGTCTGGAATCAATGTAGGTAAACGTAACTCAATTTCCGTTTGTTGACTGGTCAATAGTGATTCAAGCGTAGGTTCTTTTCCTTCTTTTAAGGATTTTACGGCATCTTCTAGTAGTTCAATATATAAATTAAACCCAATAGTTTCAATTTGACCACTTTGATCGCTTCCTAACAACTCGCCTGCACCTCGAATTTCCAGATCATGCGTTGCTAAAGCAAAACCTGCACCCAAATCTTCTAGGGTTGCGATAGCATCAAGACGTTTTTTGGCATCTTTACTCAATAATTTAGGATGTGGTGTTAATAAATAAGCATATGCTTGATGATACGACCGACCAACCCGACCACGCAACTGATGCAATTGCGCTAAACCAAATTTATCGGCACGCTCAATAATAATCGTATTAGCGTTAGGAATATCGATACCGGTTTCAACGATGGTGGTACAAACCAAAATATTAAAACGTTGATGATGAAAATCATTCATCACTCGTTCTAAATCGCGTTCATGCATCTGACCATGACCAACGCCAATACGTGCTTCTGGCACTAATTCGGCTAGCTTTTCACTCACATTATTAATATCCGAGACATCATTATGTAAATAATAGATTTGACCACCACGCAAAATTTCGCGCAGGATAGCTTCTCGAATCACTAAATCATCGTATTCTCTGACAAAGGTTTTCACTGCTAATCGGCGAGCAGGAGGCGTGGCAATGATAGAAAGATCACGCATGCCACTCATCGCCATATTCAATGTTCGAGGAATAGGGGTAGCAGTTAGGGTCAAAATATCGATATTGGCTCGCATAGCTTTGATACGTTCTTTTTGACGAACACCAAAGCGATGCTCTTCATCAACAATCAATAGACCAAGATCCTTCCATTTTACATCATCCTGCAATAATTTATGCGTGCCAATGACAATATCGACTTTACCTTCTGCAAGTGCATCAATGACAGCTCGTTGCTGTTTTGCGGTTTTAAAACGAGACAAACTTTCAATACGTATTGGCCAATTAGCAAAACGATTACAAAAACTTTCATAATGTTGTTGAGCAAGTAAGGTGGTTGGCACCAAAACTGCGGCTTGCTTTTGATTGACGACAGCTAAAAAAGCAGCGCGAATTGCAACTTCAGTTTTGCCAAAGCCGACATCCCCACAAACCAATCGATCCATAGCATAAGGTGAACACATATCCCCGATAACGGCGCCAATGGCATTTTGTTGATCTTCCGTTTCTTGATAAGGAAAGGCTTGACAAAACAGTTCGTATTGTTCACGATCTTGCTTAAATTCAAATCCTGGTTTACTTTCACGCTCCGCATAAATATCTAACAATTCGGCGGCAACATCACGGACTTTTTCTGCTGCTTTTTGTCTGGCTTTGCTCCAAGCATCTGTTCCTAATTTATTTAAAGGCGCATTCTCTTCATCACCGCCAGAATAACGGCTGATCAAGTTAAGCGATGAAACCGGTACATAAAGTTTGGTATCATTTGCATAAAGCAAAATAAGATATTCAGCCGTAATACCGCCTGTTTCTAACGTCGTTAACCCAGCATAACGTCCTACACCGTGCTCTAAATGCACGACAGGTTTACCAGGGGTTAATTCGGCTAAACTGCGAACTAAACTATCGGTATTAATAGCTTGTCTGTTCTCATTTTTACGACGGATAACACGTCGTCCTAACAGTTCATTTTCAGTAATAAAAGCAAAATGCTGTTGCTCATCAATGAAACCTTGTTCACCCGCACCGACCATGACACAAAAGCGGTTATCAACCGTTGCTTGCTGATCAAGCTGATTAATGCTGGTTGGATAAATACGAATTCGACCTAAAATCTCTTGTAATGCTTCTTTACGACCTTCTGATTCAACCGAAAAAATAATCTTGCCATTAAAGTTTTCAGTGAATTGATTAAATTGATGATAAGGGTCTTTCAATTGAATCTGAAAACCAATATCAGGCAAACTCATAAAAGGTAAATTGATATTTTTCGATGACTCATCCACCGTGTTATTCGATACAATCATCCTTGGATAATGTTTAAAATTAGCAAAGATTTCATCCGTTTTAGACCAAATAACCGCGGGTTCAAGTAAAGGACGCATAGGATCAACTTTGCGACTTTCATAACGTTGATTAATATCTTGCCAATATTTATTGGCAAACTGCTCGATATTGACCGTATTAATAATTAACGTATTATCTAAAAAATAAGAAAAAAGTGTCGTTAACGGCTCACTAAAAAACAAGGCTTGCCAGTATTCAATCCCTGTTGGTAAGATATTTTTACTGACTTGCTGATAAATACTTTCAGGCTCTAATCTGACTTCAAATTTTGCACGCCATTGGCTACGAAACAATTCAATAGCCGCTTTATCAAAAGGAAACTCATGAGCTGGTAATAACTCAATTTCAACAATTTCTTCAAGCGTTCGTTGTGTTTCAGCATCAAACGTTCGGATACTATCAATTTCATCATCAAAAAAATCAATACGATAAGGTTTATCGCTACCCATAGGAAAAATATCAAAAAGTGCGCCTCGTGTGGCATACTCGCCATGTTCCATGACTTGGCTAACAGCGCGATAACCGGCATTTTCTAATTGCATTCGCAAATGTTCACGGCTAATTTGTAAGCCTTTCTTCATAATGAACACATGCCCACCTAAATAACTTTTTGGGCAAACTTTTTGCATTAACGTATTGATCGGTAAAATTAACGCGCCTTTGGTTAAATGTGCAAGATGATAAAGGCAAGATAAGCGTTCAGATACAATATCTTGATGAGGTGAAAAACTATCATAAGGCAAGGTTTCCCAATCAGGAAACGAAATAGCCGGAAAATGGCTAAATTGCTTCAGCTCTTCATAAATGCGGGTTGTTTGCTGCATATCATCGGTGACAATCACCACTAAACCGTTATGCGCAGCAATTGCATCGGCACACAGTTTCGATAATGAGGATCCCACCAGTTGTCCAAACTGTTTTACTTCACCGGGTTTTTGTGGAATAAGTGTTGAAATATTGAGTTTTTTAGACATGATAAATTTAATTGATATTGGTGCAAAAAGTATTAATACATTATAACGTAATTACTTGGATGTTTTCTATAACTGTTTAATCCTGTATGATAAACGTCTTCTATTTAACTTGCAAAACTTTGTCAAAAAGTTTCGGAAATGATAAACATTTATGTCAAAAATATTTCGTCCATTAGTGCTTTATATTGGGTTACGTTATGTATACGGTCAAAAGACTGATGGCTTTGGTCGCTTTGTTTCATGGTTATCGATGATAGGGATCATGCTTGGATCATTGGGATTAATTCTGGTGTTATCGGTCATGAATGGACTAGAAGATCAGATGCAAAATAGTGTTTTAAAGTTCTTACCGCAAGCACAAATCACCACACCACAAGGCAAAATCGTCATAGATAACACGGCATATGAACAATTTGGACAGATTAATGGCGTAAGTCGCATTACGCCGTTAGTCACTAGCGACGTGGTATTGCAAAGTGAACAAAGTATCAATGTAAGTACCTTGATGGGCATCAATCCTGAAGATGATGATCCCATTCAAGATTATATTTATACCGGATCGATATCCGATCTACAGGCTGGGCAATATAATGTAATCTTAGGACAAACATTAGCCAATCAACTCGGCGTGACAATAGGTAATACAATACGTTTAATGGTTACCGATGCCAGTCAGGTCACACCAGTAGGGCGTATACCATCACAACGTTTATTTACTGTTGTTGGACTATTTTCGGTTAACCATGACATTAACCAAACCTTAATTTATGTCAACCAAACCGATGCTCAAAAATTACTCCGTTACCCAGCTAATACAATTACCGGTTGGCGATTATTTTTAAAACACCCTTTACAGATTGCTGAAATTACGAATACTCCGCTACCGGAGGGACTTGAATTTAAAGATTGGCGAGCAAAACGAGGCGAATTATTTCAAGCAATAAAAATGGAAAAAAACGTCATGGGTTTACTGATTAGCCTTATCGTGATTGTTGCAGCATTTAATATTATTACGTCTTTAAGTTTATTGGTGATGGAAAAACAAGGTGAAGTGGCCATTTTAAAAACTCAAGGATTATCACGTTTTAAAATAATGCTAATTTTTATCATACAAGGCGCAAGTTCAGGGGTAATAGGTACACTACTAGGAAGCACATTAGGACTTGTACTTGCTTGTAACTTAAATAACATCATGGAAACCTTAGATTTATCGCTTGCAGGTATAGAATTACCGACATTAATCGAACCTTCACAAATTGTTTTTATTATTATCGGATTACTCATGTTATCGCTAATATCAACCTTATATCCTGCTTATCGTGCTGCAACCATTCAACCTGCCGAGGCGCTACGTTATGAATAATACTCAGCCATTACTGACTGCTAAAAATCTCTATAAAACTTATAAAGAAGGGAAAATGGTGACTGAAGTCTTAAAAAATGTTTCATTTGATCTTCATCCTCAATCATTACTCGCTATTATAGGAAGTTCAGGTTCGGGTAAAAGTACACTATTACATCTACTGGGTGGATTGGACAAACCGACATCAGGTGAAATCATATTCAAATCACAACAGCTTAATCAATTATCAGAACAAGCAAAAGCAAAATTACGCAATCAAGATATCGGTTTTGTCTACCAGTTTCATCACCTTTTACCGGATTTTACTGCACTTGAAAATATCGCTATGCCACTATTAATTGGTGGTGTATCGCCCAATGAAGCCAAAAAACGGGCAAAAGACATGTTAGCATCGGTTAATTTAACAAACCGAGCCGACCATCGTCCATCCGAACTATCGGGCGGTGAACGTCAACGTGTGGCAATAGGACGGGCATTAATTAATAACCCGTCTTTAGTCATGGCGGATGAACCCACCGGAAACTTGGATAAAACAACAGCGGATGCCATATTTGATTTGCTTATCAAACTCAATAAAGAACAAGGAACAGCTTTTTTGGTTGTTACTCATGATCTTGAATTGGCTAAAAAATTAGATAAACAATTGGTTATGAGTGACGGGCAGCTTTCTGAAAGCGGACATTAAAAAAACGATTTAGTGGAAAACAAAATGAATCTATCCTTAATGACGGCAATAAAATTTCGTCAAGGTCGCCGTAAAAGTGGCATGGTATCACTTATCTCGATTATCTCAACTTTAAGCATTGCAATTGGAATTGCCGCACTCATTATTGGCTTAAGTGCCATGAATGGCTTTGAATATGAATTAAAAAACCGAGTGTTATCGGTTGTTCCGCATGGACAGATATATTCTCAATATGGCAATTTAAATGACTGGCAGCATATTCAACAAGAGTTAGAAGAAGATAAAAATATCGTTTCAGCGGCACCATTTATCAGCTTTACAGGGCTTATCGAAAATGGAAGCAAACTTGGCGCCGTTGAGGTACAAGGGGTTGATCCACAGCGCGAAAAAGCCATAAGTGCGTTGCCAAAATATGTATTGGATGATCGTTGGCAATATTTTAAAAACGATAGTCAGCAAATTATTATCGGATCGGGACTGGCAAAAAAACTGTCGGTAAAACAGGGTGCATGGATAACATTGTTAATTCCAGTATCAAGTGATAATAACCAACTCAAACCACCTAAACGTGTGCGTTTACAAGTGGTGGGAATTTTAGATTTAAGTGGTAGCTTAAGTAACAATGTTGCGTTAATCCCTTTAGCTGACGCTCAAAAACTTTTAAATATTGGTGACAGTGTCACAGGAATAATGGTCAACGTTAACCAAGTTTATTTAGCTAAAAGCCTATTAGGCAGGGCGATATTAAATCTTGACGAAAACGTCACATACACCAGTTGGGAAAACTCGTACGGTTTTATGTATCGAGACATTCAAATGATACGACAAATCATGTATTTAGCAATGATTGTGGTGATTGGTGTTGCCTGTTTCAATATTGTTTCGACATTAGTGATCGCTGTAAAAGATAAACAACGAGATATTGCAATTCTTAAAACACTGGGCGCAAATAATCGCCTAATTAAACATATCTTTATTTGGTATGGGGTCATTTCGGGTTTAATAGGCAGTTTACTCGGCGTAGTTTTAGGCGTTCTATCTGCTTGGCAACTGTCGAATATCATGAAAGTAATTGAATCGCTGATCGGGCATAAAGTATTAAATGGAAATGTCTATTTTATTGACTTTTTACCTTCGAAAATTCATGCAACTGATGTGCTAATTGTATTTATTACCGCCATGCTATTAAGTTTAATTGCCAGTTATTATCCGGCTAAACGGGCATGTAAAATTGATCCGGCGAAAATATTAAACAGTTTTTAAAATGATAAATCAGGCGCTGATAGCACTAGTTATCAGCGCAACATAATGTGATTAATAATGATATTTTAAATTATCCGGTAATTCATAATGCACATACCCCATATAAATACACCAGATAGTCACGATAAATAATAAACAAATAAACAGTACTGTAAATTTACTTGAATACCCAAACCATTTTATCAATAACGACACGACTAAACCCAAACCAAAACCGGCAACAGCCCCCCCTAAATGCGCCATATTATTAATACCAGGAAGCAAGCCCAAACCAGCGGTAAGCACTAAGCTAATGATAATAGCATTGATGGGCATTTCTTTAAGATTGGCACGATTAACCAAGCTATAAGCCAATAATGCGGTAATAATTCCTAAAATTGCACCGGATGCCCCACAACTAATCACGGTACGATCAAGATTAGCAATATCACTGACTAAATTACTGATTAATCCAGAAAGAAAATAAATACCAATAAAGGCAAATTTTGGAAGGCGTTTTTCTAAAATGATGCCCACACTCCATAAGGCGATCATATTCATTAACAAGTGTGACAGGCTGACATGCATAAATAAGCTAGTGAACATGCGCCAATATTGCCCCGAAAAAGTCAATTGCGATACATCGGCGCCCCAATCAACCAAAAACAAGTTTTTTAAAGAATCAACAAAACTACGGCTATCACAAAGACGGGATATAAAAAACCAAGCAATATTAATCACAATCAGTGAACTGGTTATTTTGGCTTGGCGTCCTAGATAAATTAAATTTTGTGAAATGGTCATGTAAACTTGTATCCTTATAAATAAATTACATAAGTTATTTGATATTGACAACGTTTAAATAAGTGATTTTCCAAAAATAATTAAATCACGCTTTACACCGTCCAGTTCGGCAATCTTTGGACATAATCCCCATTGCTGATACTGCATTTTACTAAAAAGACTGATACTGGGAATATTATGACCAAATACATAACTTAATATGCTATCGATACCGACTTTACGGGCATATTCTTCAATTTGAGCAAGCATATATTGCCCAATTTTTTTACCTCGAAACTGTTCATGAAGATATAAACTCACTTCGACCGTTTTAGAATAAGCAGGTCGCCCATAAAACGAAGATAAACTAATCCAACCACAAGGTTGATTTTGATACTGAATTAACCAAAGAGGGCGGTTATTCTCATTATGTTGTTCAAACCAATCACGCTTACTGTCGATTGAAACAGGTGATGTATCAGCTGTAACCATACGGCTGGCAATGGTCGAATTATAAACCTCAACAATAAAAGGCAAATCATTGAGTGTGGCATGACGAAACGTGATCATAAAATAGAGTCTGTCAATGGATAAGGGAAGGTATTGTAATGAGATTATTTAAATCAGACAACCAATTAATTACCGAAACCGAGTTAACCATTATCAATAAATACAGGACGAAAAATAGTCAATAAACGTAGTTGCAATCATGCTTGAAGGACAATCATTATCACCACGGTTATAAATTAACTCTATGATAAACAAATAATTATTTTGCAATGTGTGTTAGGCTCTTTTATAATGGCAAAGTGATTATCACTAAAATGAATAGGAATAGCAGAATGAATGGAGCCGTTAACCAACCTTATATCGCCTTTGATCCTGAAGAGGCAGAATTTTTGTGTGATTACGATGTCAAATTAGAGTCTAAAAAAATTATTCTTTCCAATATCCACAATATAGTTCTTCGATTTCACCTTCCTAAAAAAAGAATACTAACCTTTATCGCATTAATTGCGTCTTGGGTACTGCTTACTGTGCTATACCTAAATTATAATCCGACAGATAAACTATTTTTTAATCTTCTATTAGTCATGTTGCTAGGTGCTATTATTATAGTATTTTGGATCCTTCAACATTATATTGCAGTTTCATTTGAAATCAGGCGACTAAAAAAACTTTACAACAGCTTAAAATGGCCTGTCACCAGTTATTTTGCCTTTTTTGAAGAAGGAATTTTAGTCAAATCTTATGATATAGAAGGGATATTTTATTGGGATGACTTTAAAAACATCATAGCCAGTTCTAACGTTATTACTTTTCAATTTTATCCTAAAGGTACTCCAAAAGGTGACTTACTAAAAAATCACTATCCAAAATTACGCCCATTTTATTTAATTATTGATGATGACAAAAAAATCCAGTCAATTTTGGCAAAAGTCAATCATCAACATGATGATTTGGTTGAATTTAAATGATGAATTTAAGCAAGTAAACATCTTTAAACAAAACGACAGTTTTAAAATAATGTTGTCTAACGTCTGCCAATTATAAAACATTAACGCTGATTTTTTCGCTATAATTTTTTAGATATCGCCATGACAAATAATACGATCTGAAATCGTAGACATCGCCAATAACCTATCACCCTTTGAAGGATTGTTCTATTTTTTCTCAAATTCATATTTATGATCTGAATCATCAATCCTGAATCATAAAAACACCAAAACCGTGTAAATTTTTTTTGCTTTTTGCTTAAAAAATAGATATTCTTATTGATAATTTTCAATATATTTACATAAGATTAATAATTAAAGTACAAAGCTTAGGATATTTATACTTATGTAAAAAATGGAAGGAGCATAAATAGGATGCCACTAATTATCGCAAATAATACCCTATATAATTGTTTTTGCCTGCTAGTCTTTAAGTTTAAATTTACAGTTTGTTAAGGGTAGTAGTAATGAATAATTCAATGCTCGATAAATTACTTACTGCAAATACCCGATTAATTAGTGAACTTAGCAGTGAACATTATCAACACCGATACCGATATCTGTTATTTGACAGATTAGGTGTAGTAAGTGAACTCTCATCAATATTCGATGAAACTTTATTAGAAACGATGCCAGCTGATCTTCTTGCTATAATCAAACGGCCAAATCTTTTGCATGATTTGGCCGTGTGTCCATTAATTGTCTGTATAGCTAAACCCAATGAATCTTTAAATGAAGAGTTATTATCAGTGGCAGTCATACAAATAAAAAATGAATATTTAACAAAAAAACAATATGTTTGTGGATTTATAACCAGCGTTTTACCACCTGAACAACTTGCCGATGCATTACTAGAATCTTATAGCCGTGCGGGAAAAGCATTAAATAAACCCTTTTTAACATTCTATGAACCCTTTACATTAGATCTAATTCGTCATAGTTATATTGAACCAGATTCTCATCTTGGTCTGTTATTGCCAGCAGAAACCAGTTATAGCTTTATTGATACCGATTGTGATGTATATACCTTTCATTCAAAAGCTTTTCAAAATGATTGGGATTTTACGCTACGCTTTACAAATCAATTATTACACTATAATCAACTTAATCAATTTGAGTTGTATCAAATAGCGGTAACATTAACTGATTTGTATGAAGAATACGATAGACCGCAACCGCAAAAATTACTATCACAAATTATCAACTATTTTTATGATCATAAAGGGACGAAATTGAAAAATCCCAATGATAGAAGAGTGTATGTCTTATTTTGCATAATCTATGGTCAATTAACGCAAAACGAAAAATTGACAGCTATCATTAATGACGTCATCGACAATGAAGAAATGCAAGGCGAATTAGGACTATTATTAAGTCAAGAAAAGCAAGCTTTAAGCAGCTTAAAAAACAACTCGAAATAGCGTAAATATTTTGACAAAATTGTTATAAATGGATGGAAGAAGTACTTAATGAATCACCAAGAAAATCAAGAAAAAAATAAAATAGAAGGATTAGAAAATCCTCAGGAAGAAAGTTTTAATCCCGAATTAGTTAACGAAGCGAATAAAAAAGCGTTGGTGTTAAGTAATGGTCAATGCGGCGTTTGTCAACGGAAGGGTTTTCCGATTTTTTTAGTACGAAAATCGATTGTTCCCATCAAGTTTAGAAAAGACATTAATTGGTCGCAAGGCATGGTTTCGCTAGGGGACAGAGAGCCGGAAGAAGAATGGAAAGAATATAAGTATGTCTACCGATCATTACGTGAAGGGTATGTATATATTTTATGCAATCCAATCGGAAATCAAGACGACAGCAAGCTTGAAATCATGGTCTATGAAGTGACCTATTCAGGTGCGATGCGATTACGTGAGTTTCGTGATGTAAAAGGTTCGAGACCCAAAGAGATCCCCCTCAGTTGTATTGAAGATAATCACAATGTAAAAGGGATGTTTATTACTATAGACAACCGTGTATATGACAAAGCATGGGTTGCTTACTCATCGGTACGTTGGAAGCTTGCTACGGTAAAACATTATCGAAAAAATAAAGAAGAACGGTTACAACGCTTCAGCGAAGTCGATTTGACACAAGAAAAGGCGCTGAATATTTCGCCTCAAGGACGAAGTTTTCCTTTCAATGACTTTATGTTTAAAAGTCGATATTTATTAGAGATGGAATGTGATAATCAGTTTGTAAAAGATTATTTTGAAGAGAAAGGAAGAAAGGCACATACCCAAAAAGCTTCACCATTGGGGTCACAAGCAAAAAAAATTCAATCGTTTATTGATTCGATTAGAAAAGGTATTTTTGGCAAAATGAAGTATTCATTGTCCACCTATCTTCATCTAATGGCTAATGGATTTAACGAATCTTATCTTTGGCTATTTTATACAGCAAGCCATTTTAATTCGTTAAATTCAAATGAAGCATCTGAAGCCTTGAAAAATACATTAAAAAATTACAACTTCAATGTCCATTATCAAGGAGAGATATCCGCACTGGTTGTAGAAGACCCGTTAGGTCTGGCTGAAGAGCTGTCAATTCAAAGGCGGCAAAAATTAACCCCGGTGGTTGAAGGATTGATGAATCAGGTTACACCGAATCAAAATTACGAAAAAGAAGCGAAACAGTTTCATCAATTAGTTCGAACAGGCACCCACGATGTAATTTATGAAACTGAACGGCACGCCACTAATCATCCTTTAGCGATAGCTATGCAATCCAGACATGGTCGAGACCAGTTAGCGGCCCATTTTAAAAGTGAAAAAGCAACCATAAAAAGCTATCCAATAAGCTATTTTAAACCTGAATTTAATTATGCCCGTCGTCAATATCAACAAATCGAGCAGTATAAAGCACTGTTACGTTCACCGGTTTCAAAATCTGATGTAAATGAAAGCTATTTGTTTTTATTTTATGATTCAGCGCATAATTATGATTCAAGTATTGAAGAAGACAAGATATATACGGTTAATGATGTAACAAAAAGAGAAAGAAATTTAAGTTTTATAAAGCAAAATAATATTTTAAACTATTATGCAACAGATCGAAAAAAAATGTCTGAGCTTAATGAGATTGATAAGATTCGAGTATTGGATGCGGTCGGTGAAGAGCTATTAGCAAAACAATTAGGTGTGAGTCGAGACGAGTCGAATAGAAAAGACCATCTTGCACATTTTGGTTATATGTATTGTCGTCAATTAAGCGTGCTTGGGCTTGAAGATAAGCGACTACCTCAATATGGATTAGGTGAGTACAAAGAATATAAATTAACCGCAGAGCAACAACAAGAGTTACTGGCACTGTACAAAAAGAACAATGGCAGTAAATCATCCCGATTGAAAAGAATTGATAGTGTTAAAGTAGTTCATTTTTACAATCTTGAAAAAGCAAAAGGAGCTTATGCTGACAAAATACTCAATAGTGACTGGGATAAACGTAAAAAACGCCTGAATCAACCTTCGTTAGACAATTTTGAAGCGTTAGAAAAAGCGGGTAAAGAATCCTTAACCACATTTGTGTCGAATGCTTCGAAGGACTATTATAACTACTTAATGTGGTTATTTGGCGAAAGTTCAACTCATTTTCAGATAGAAAATCAGGGCGAAACAGCCAATAAAATCAGCGTGACCTTACCAAGCCGTTACAATCAACTTCCTTTTTGGCGCAACGAACTTTTGCCTGATTTATCGGATATGCATATTAACTTCTTTTTCACGTTTTTACTGATAATCGATAGTGCCAGTTTAGGTACCTTGACACTACCGGAACATTCCGTATTTTGGGGCATGCTACTTAATAATGAAGAGTCGATTTATTTTTATCTGTTTGGTGAAAAATCACAAAAAAATACCGATAACAGTTCCCAAAAAGAGGACGAATCTTCACAACAAGGTTCAAACCTGTCGGTTATTCAATATCTTGCTAAAATGAATAACAAAGATGAATCAACACTTTCCGATATGGGGTTAACCCCTAAAGTCATTTTCAACACAACCAGAAGTATTATGGGTTTAGATTTTAAAGTCAATCTGGATATCGGTAGCCTGATAGTTGAAAAGCTCATTAACTCAAGTGTTGATGGGGCAACCAGAGCGATGCAGAATAATGTAAAAATCAATCAGATAAAATTACAAACGCAGTATTTTAATATAATTGGCTTGTTTAAATTAAACGGACCTGAAAAAATACGTCAATACAAAGTTCGAATGTCAATAAATGGATTAAACCAATATTTGAAAAAAAATCATGAATTAATGCCATTTTTCAACAACACACAAATGACCACTAATAAAGGGACCGTCATCAATTTGGTCCAGTCACAAAATAAGGACCGTTGGCATATTCAACAAAATGGTAACAAGTCAATAGGCAAAGAAGTGGTTGAAATAAATATGCTGGTTGCGTTTGAAAATCAGCAACGTCTGCAAGAATTTGAAAAGGGTTTCACACAAAAAGGGGGGCTTTCTCAGGGGGTATTAAAGAATATCACGCCTAATATGATAGAAGTCAATGGTGTCACACTGGACGCAAATGAAATTAACTATTTATCTGAAACGTTACCCCGACAAAAACGATATATGGAAATTTACGATACCTCGAAAAGTTTTGTACTGGGAAGTATCGGTTTATATTTTCAGGCAACCAGTTTAAAGGATATGATTAATCAGTTAGATAAAATACAGGATCCGGCATCAAAAGCGATCATGAAATTTCGCGTATTGGCAAATTATACCGCCTTAATCGTATCCACCACCGAAATAATATTAACAGTTACAAAATTATTGAGCGTTGCGTTGCGAAAATCATCGTCCTCATTATTTATGGAGCGAGTATCAAGATTAGCACAGATCAACAAAGCGCTAAAAGTTCTAAAAGGGGTTGCCAATGTGGTTAATGTGATTGACAGTGTGTTATCGCTTGCTCAAGCAATCAAAAGTTTTAATGAAGGGAATACCGGTTCCGGCGTCATTTGCGTAACCGGTGTACTGAGTTTGATATTAAGCTTTGCAGCATTTAGTAACTGTATTCCAGTGTGGGGACAGATTTTATTTATCATCATAACGGTCGGTATTATAATTATCAATGCCATTTATTACGATAACGGCGATGACTGGGATGAATTGAGTAAATGGCTAAACCGCTGTATGCTGGGCAACTTTGACTTTCGAGAATCCAAATACCCACCGTATTACTTACCGACGCCAAAATGTATGTTACTGTCGGATCAGGATTACTATTTAGCGATCAGAAAAGGGCGTTGTCTTTTAGAATCAGAAGAAACAAATGCGCCGATTGAATTTGTCCCCGTTGACGGAGAAAAATATCGCAAGGTTGTAAGAGAATATAGTCCAATACTGACGTTAAATTTGCCGGATTTTAATAGGAAAAAATCCGTATTTGAAGGCAAAATAACGATTAAATCGTTAACCAATCCGAATCAAACTCCGGTGGAATTAACTATTTCGCGTGGATCAAGGTGGCTGGAAATTTCGCCGGTTACTACCTCCAGCTTTTTTACCTCAAGAACGGATAATGCGGTTGGT
This sequence comes from Gilliamella sp. CG16, assembly GCF_046635785.1. Classification (NCBI taxonomy): domain Bacteria; kingdom Pseudomonadati; phylum Pseudomonadota; class Gammaproteobacteria; order Orbales; family Orbaceae; genus Gilliamella; species Gilliamella sp. CG16. The sequence continues at coordinate 143,842 of NZ_JBIDFL010000004.1, read as the reverse complement.
GAGGGTGAACTTTATCAAATGGATGAAACTAAAGCAGAGCCTGCAAAAGAAGAGTCATTATGGAATCAGTTAATGGCTGTATCCCATAATCAACCGATGCCAACGACGACCGATAACACACAATCAGACAAAAGCGACGAGTCAGAAGCGCCAAAAATTGGTCTGTATTTAATTAAATGGAGCTTAGGTAAAATTAAAGGGAAGCATGACGTGACTATCAGGGTCAATTACTGGCCAGAAGGCAAGCTGGACGAAAATGCCGACCAAAGTCAAAGCGATGACAGCAGCAGCGATCCGAACACACCAAAACAAGCCAAAGAGCGCACGCCGTACTTACTGTCCTACCACTATTTAAAAGATTAACAGGATAACACCATGCAAACTAAAATAAATATAACCACACTTTTAATATTCACTGTCAGCGCTTTACTGTTAACGGGGTGCGATACTTATCCGTATAAAGAAAGGATTCAAGAATCTAACGATTACAATAACCCAACAGGCAATACAGCAAAATGTATGATGGTGGGGGATATCACATCCTCAATGTATCCCTATACCACCTATTATATGCAAGGGCAGGATTTGCCTTTTTCTCCAAGCACTCAAGAAGCGAATTATAATCGATTAAAAAATGACAGTTTGCACCTGTTTGCCGGGATAGGTTTTTTTACTGAAGAGTACGCCGGCGAAGTTGACGGCAGAGCGACGTATCGTTACGACCTCACCGATTTAGGGCGAAAATACGTAAAATTTGCATTGGGTGAAACCAATTTTTGTTTTGGTCGGGTGGTGGTAGACAAAATTAACCGCACAAAAGACACCATTAACGGTGTCGGGGGGGGTACGGTGCGGGATGTCTATTATACTTATCACCTTGAAAATGTGCCGGATTGGGTCAAAGACCCACAAATATATAAACGATTTGGATATTTTAAAAAACAAATTAATGGGGAACCATTTCCTGGGATTCACAGTTATAAGGTGTCAAGTAATGGAAAATTAACAACCATGACAGGCGAAAGTGCTTCATATCAATGGGCATATGATTTTAATGAAGAAATCAAAGAAGAGTAATTGAAATTTGTTAGTTTTAAATGGTGAAAAATCTGTGTATGAAGCACCAAAGATTGGGTTGTATTTAATTAAATGGTGCTTAGGTCAAATCAGAGGGAATTATGATGTCACCATTAGGGTTAATTACTGGCCAGAAGGCAAGTTGGATGAGAGTGGCGATCAAAGTCAAAGTGATGACCCGAACACCCCAAAACAAGCCAAAGAGCGTACACCGTACTTACTGTCACACCACTATATAAAAAGTTAAACAGGATAACACCATGCAAATTAGAACAAATATAACCACACTTTTAATATTCACTGTCAGCAGTTTACTGTTAACGGGGTGCGATACTTATCCGTATAAAGAAAAGATTCAAGAAGTTTATGATTACAATAACCCAACAGGCGATAAAGCATTATGCATGATGGTGGGTAGCGTGACAAAATCCATGTACCCGTATACTACCTTTTATATGCAAGGGCAGGATTTGCCGTATTCGTCAGAAACAAAAAAAGCGATTTTCAATCGATTAAAAAATGACAGTTTGCATCTGTTTGCCGGAATAGGTTTTTTTACGGAGGAATACGCCGGCGAAGTTGACGGCAGAGCGACGTATCGTTACGACCTGACCGATTTAGGGCGAAAATACGTAAAATATGCATTTGGTGAAACCAATTTTTGTTTTGGTCGGGTGGTGGTAGACAAAATTAACCGCACAAAAGACACCATTAACGGGGTCGGGGGGGGCACCGTGCGGGATGTCTATTTTACTTATCACCTTGAAAATGTGCCGGATTGGGTCAAAGACCCACAAATATATAAACGATTTGGATATTTTAAAAAACAAGTGAATGGGGAACCATTTGAAGGATGGCACAGTTATAAGGTGTCAAGTAATGGAAAATTAACAACCATGACTTGTGTTAGCGGTACATATCAATGGACATCGGATTTTAATCGAGAAATCAAAGAAGAGTAATTAAACATTGTTAGTTTTTAATGGTGATAAATCTGTGTTTGAAGCGTCAAAAATTAGTCTGTATTTAATCAAATGGAGCTTAGGTAAGATTAAAGGGAAGCATGACGTGACTATCAGGGTCAATTACTGGCCAGAAGGCAAGCAGGACGAGAGTGCCGACCAAAGTCAAAGCGATGACAACAGTAGCGACCCGAATAAATAAAGCAAAGCGTAAAGGTAAGATTAATATTGAGTAATACGTTAATATCATTCAACGAAAAGTTACATGTTACCTTGTTATCAAAAATTGCTCGGTACATTGGGAAAGTTGCCAAAGAGAGTACCGCTAAAAAAACTATGAAAGTGCAATTAACTTTATGATAAATATAAAATTATATTCATGGAGCGTGTTAAAATTAATCGCTTAAAAAAACAACAAAAAATCGGTAGAATTTTTCACCCAACTATTTTAATTAATAAACAATAGGTTATAATTAGAGTGTTCCCTGTATACACAGGGATAAACCGCCGGTTCAATTTCACGTAGAGCTGGTTATACCGTGTTCCCTGTATACACAGGGATAAACCGCTTTCCTTGATATTTCTCAGCAACCGAATTAGGTGTTCCCTGTATACACAGGGATAAACCGATAGTCGTTAATGCGCCGTACAAATTGAGGGGGTGTTCCCTGTATACACAGGGATAAACCATAATAGTAGGGACAACATCGGCTAAAAATCGAGTGTTCCCTGTATACACAGGGATAAACCGCTGTTCGTTTATCTCCTGTTAAGATGTCATTAGTGTTCCCTGTATACACAGGGATAAACCGAGCGTGTAAAGCTTTTCCTTGTTCGCCTTAATGTGTTCCCTGTATACACAGGGATAAACCGTCTCCAGATTGAATGGTAGTTTTTGAGCCAGTGTGTTCCCTGTATACACAGGGATAAACCGATCATCATTTTTACAATTAGTAATAAAAATATCGTGTTCCCTGTATACACAGGGATAAACCGGCGTCCTACGGTTGTCGTGATTTAATTCGTGTGTGTTCCCTGTATACACAGGGATAAACCGAATTAGGCGTTTTTTGTGATAACACCCTGATTGTGTTCCCTGTATACACAGGGATAAACCGGTCAACGTGAAAAGCAAGTTGAAATATATTAAGTGTTCCCTGTATACACAGGGATAAACCGACAGTCTCTCCCGATTTCGTTGCCCTCAGGGTGTGTTCGCTGTATACACAGGGATAAACCGAGAGTTATGGCAGTCATACCAAAAATAATGAGGTGTTCCCTGTATACATAGGGATAAACCGTATATGTTGCGTTGATAGATGTTGCTGTTTTTGTGTTCCCTGTATACACAGGGATAAACCGGGATGACTTAGATCTCTATTTAATCTAGATTCGTGTTCCCTGTATACACAAGGATAAACCAGCATAATAAATGAAAAACACACTCTATATCGCTTTATTTATTACTTGCTCATAACATAGAGTTATCGGCAGCGCTCAGTAATAATTTAAGAATTTCGTAGCAAGCCATTTTTATAAAAAAACTTTAGCAATATTAGAAAAAGAGTGACAGTTATGACTAGGTAAACATCCAACGCAAATTAATAGGATTTATACTGGTATTATCACTCTACCACGAGTAATATCACTGATACTTTTTTGTAGCGAAAGCAATTTATCTTGCGTAATGGCAATATTGACGTTTACCCCAATGGCATCAAAATCTTGATTTTCAATTAGTGCATCCAGTTCTTTTAAGCGATTTTCAATAATTGGCCATTCATTATAATAGCAGTGAAATTGCAAAGGTATTCGGGCAATAAGTTCAATCAATTCTGCTTGTTGTAGACAATGACTTGCTGACCCACCATAAGCTCGTATCAAGCCTCCTGTGCCAAGTTTGATTCCGCCAAAATAACGAGTTACCACCACCACAACTTGATCACAATCTTGTCCTTCAATCGCTGATAGAATCGGACGCCCTGCGGTGCTGGTTGGTTCGCCATCATCATTAAATCGATACTGTTGACCAATTTTCCATGCCCAACAATTATGTGTTGCGTTAGGATCGCTAATTTGATCGATAAAATCCGTTGCTTGCTGGGCATTAATAACGGGCGCCGCATTGACAATAAAGCGGCTTTTTTTAATTTCTTCTGTCAGTTCGGTCGGATTTGCTAATGTATATGGCATACTAATTCTGGTAAAATCGTTTTATTGCCGTTAATAATACTCAGCAGAAAGAAAATGTCTATTAATTTAGAACAATTGAAACTAACCCAGCAACAATTAGCTGAACAAGTAAACCTAACCGATAATTTTAATTCATCAATCACTTTAATTGGTGGTACCGACGTAGGCTTTGAAGATGAAGGCAAAACCACCCGTGCCGCTATTGTGATTTTAACGTATCCGGATTTTCACGTGGTTGAATATCATGTTGCGCGATTAAAAACCGAGTTTCCTTATATTCCTGGTTATTTATCTTTTCGGGAGTATCCTGCTTTACTTTCTGCTTGGGAGCAGGTCGAACATAAACCTGATTTATTGTTGGTTGATGGTCAAGGTGTTGCTCATCCAAGGCGATTAGGTATTGCCAGTCATCTTGGTTTACTATTGGATATGCCAACCATTGGTGTTGCTAAAAAACGCCTTTGCGGTCATTATAATCCATTACCTAAAGTCGCCGGTCAAGTGACGCCACTCACCGATAAACAGCAACAGATTGGTTGGGTATTACAAAGCAAAAATAATTGTAATCCGTTATTTATTTCATCGGGTCATCGTATTAGCCAAGCGAGTGCATTGAATTGGGTCAATTTATGTTTACGTGGTTATCGTTTGCCTGAACCTACACGCTGGGCGGATGCGGTGGCGTCGAATAAACCGTTATTTAAAAAATTTATCCATGCAAAATAAATCACAATCGTTAAAAAAAGGGGGCTTTACCTTTAAGCGCTTTTTTGTTGCGCATGACAAAAGTCCAATGAAAATTACCACTGATAGTTGTTTACTTGGGGCGTGGGTTCCGATCTTGTCTTCAACTCATAAGGTGCTTGATATCGGTTGTGGTTGTGGCGTGATTGCGTTAATGCTTGCACAGCGCCTTGAACATCAAGCTTGTCAAATTGATGCAGTTGATATTGATGCGCAAGCGGTCAATCAATGTCAACAAAATTGCCAACAAGCAGGCTTTAAATCTGTATCAACAATACAGGGTGATATTAATCGTTTTCAGGTGAAGAGTGACAATGGTTATGATTTGATTGTGACCAATCCGCCTTATTTTGAGTCGGCCGTGGATTGTCGAACGAACCAAAGGCAATTAGCCCGTTATACAGAAAGTTTAAACTACACACAGCTTATTGATTCAGTCAAACGATTATTAAAGCCAGACGGTCTATTCTGTTTGGTGCTGCCTTATCATTTAGCAGATCAATTTAGGCAATTATGCGAATCAAATCATCTATTTTTACAACAGTTGTTGCAGGTGAAATACACGGCAGATAAACAATTTTCTTTATCATTAATGGCGTTTGCTCCAAAGCCTAATGAGAATGTCATTGAACAACAACTGTGTATGCGTTGTAATGATGGGCAGTATTCGCCTGCTTTTAGAGCGCTATTAGCGGATTTTTATTTGTTCCAAAAATAGCGCCAAATGTTAGTTAATCCAGTATGACATAAAAATACATAACGGCAATAATGGCTAATATTATAATTGCGATTGCATAGATTTTGTCATGAACATAAGTGAAAGCCGTAAGGCATCGTTGCTTGCGTGCGTATAAGTAAAATATTAGCCCAATTGCATACAATATCATTGATAATAATAAGTAAGACATCCCACCAGCATAAATTAACCATGCGCCATAAATTGATCCCGCAGCCCCAATAAAAATCAGGTAAACTTTGCGAGATTTTATGGCTAATTTAAGGACGAATAAAGCTGATAATAAATAGGGGATTAGTACCATTGAGGTAGATAATTGGATTAAAGTGTTATAACCCGAATGGTAGAAATATGCGAGAACAATCAATAGGCTGATCAAGCTTGATGTTAAGTATAATGCATTGGCAGGCGTACCATTTTTATTTAATTTGCCAAAACAGCGTGCAACGGTATGATTATTGCCTTGTCCGGTTAAAAAAAGCATTTCAGCAGCAAGCATTAACCAGGATAATAATCCACCACTAACCGAAACAATCAGCCCAATATTAATTAATGTTGCTCCCCAACTACCAACTACATGCTCAATGACTAAAGCCATTGAAGGATTTTTCATTGCAGCCAGTTCTTGTTGAGGAACAATACCCAGCGACAAAACAGACACACAGATGAGCAATAAACTGGTAATAGCAAAACCAAAAAAAGTTGCCCGGCTTATGCTTAAAATGTTTTTGGCTCGTGAAGCATAAACAGTTGCGCTTTCGATACCTAAGTAAACCCAAACGGTATAAAGCATAGTATGCTTTATTTGATCCACGATTGAGCCAAGTTGTGGCGTTCCCCAAAAGTCAATTTTGAATGTTGAAACCTTGAAAGCAAGAATAATGCAGACAATAAACAGACCAATCGGGACAATTTTTGCTAATGTGACTAAGCAATTTAATAAGAAAGCATGATAAATCCCTTTTAGAACAAGGGCATTAACCAGCCATAAAAAGATGAGTCCGGCTATGACTGCTGGCAAGGTGGTGCCATTACCAAAATAACTAAAACAATCAAATGATCCTAACGCGCTAAATAAGATAACTAAATAACTGGCACACGACATCCATGCAGATATCCAGTATCCCCAAGCTGCGTTGAATCCTATATAATCACCAAAGCCTTCACGGACATAACCATATAACCCATCATTAATCTTATAAAAACGAATCGAAAGATACTGAAATATCCGTGTCAGCATTAACATGCCAAAAAGCGTTATGATCCACGCAATTAAAATAGCGCCAGCACCAGACGCTTCAGCCATGTTTTGCGGTAAACTAAAAATACCACTTCCAACAATACTGCCAACCACAAGTAAGGTTAAAGGAAGTATGCCTAGTTTTGTACGGGTAGGTGTATTCATAATTTTGTCTTATTTTGTGTTTTATTCGGCTTTAGCTGCGTTTAATTAAAATCGTAATGACATGCAGCTAACTCCACCATCGACTTTGCGATATTCTGATGTATCCACCTCAATGACTTGATAACCTAAAGCTTCGATCTTAGCTTTAGTGATTGGGTAACCAGCAGGCATGATGACCCGATCATTAACCCAAATACAGTTAGCGGCATAGCTTTCTTGTTCAGGAATTTCAATAATGTTCAGATGTTGAAATTCGGGTTTGGTAATAAATTCGCCGGCTGCTAATAAATTGTTGTTTTCCAGATAAGCCAATCCTGTTTTTAGGTGTAGAACTTTTTCAAGCGTGACCACCGAACCGGTTAAGCCATATTTTTGTAATATAGCAATCATTTGATTAGCACCTTCTTGATTAGTACGTGCCGATAATCCGATATAATAGTGATCTTCCACCATCATAATATCACCGGCTTCAACCGTGCCCGGAGCCGTAATCTTTTCGACTTTATTTGGGTAAAATCGTTCAATGGTATTGATGATGATTTCAGTCTCGTTACGTCTACTTTCTGCCCCTGGTCTGGTGATAATGGCACAGTGTGGCGTACACAGTGCAACATCTTCAACAAAGACCGAGTCAGGAAAGCGTTCATCGGCGGGTAATAGGGTGATATCAACATCACATTGCTGTAAGGCTCGGATATAGTTATTGTGTTGGTCTAAGGCTTTTTGATAATCAGGCTTGCCTAAATTTGCTGAAGTTAATCCATGAATCAGGGATTTGGCAGGCGTTCTGGCAATGATATGGCTAAATTTTTTCATGTTTGATTTATTTCCTATTTAATAATTATGCGATATTTTTGAATAATAATTCACATTAAAATGTAAATCAAGCATTAAGTTGATTTTTTATTCACTTTTTGATGGCGTCTTTTTTAGGCATGTGGTCAATTTAAATTGAGTATTATTGCGTAGCGTTAGTTGTGGTAGTTGGCGATCAGTATTGAATAAAAACAGAGTTGATATACAACATGGACAAAAAGTGAAGGGAGGAGTTAACTCTTAGCATGAGTAGGGCGACAACATCGCCCCAGTAGACTAAGATTATTCACCGGCAAAATCAACGAGGGTAAAACAGTTAATACCCAGATCGGTTAATTTTGTTTTACCATGCAGATCCGGTAAATTAATAACAAATGCGGCATCTTCTGCTATACCACCTGCTTTTTGAATTAATTTAGCAGTTGCAGCAACCGTTCCACCTGTTGCAAGTAAATCATCAATAATCAGCACACGTTCATTCGGTTTAATTGCATCTGAATGGATTTCAAGTGTATCGGTTCCGTATTCAAGTTGATACTCTTCTTTAAATACGTGACGTGGTAACTTGTTGGGTTTTCGAACTGGCACAAAACCAACGCCTAACGCTAATGCAATTGGTGCTGCAAAAATAAAACCACGCGCTTCAGTACCGACAACTTTATCAATTTTTTTATCTCGATAGTGATCGATTAACAATTCGACCGAAGTTCTAAATGCGACAGGATCTTCAAGCAGACTGGTAATATCACGAAATAAAATTCCTTGCTTAGGATAGTCTGGAATGGTGATAATGCTGTTTTTGATAAGCGCAAGTTTTTCTTGTATCTGAGTCATATTAAATGTTCTCTAAATATTCTCTTTTTAAGAATGGCTAATTTTGTATTATATACCTTCGTTCTTTGTGCTTGCAATAAACAAACCGTAACAATGCAGTAAAAGCGGTCGATTGTTCACAATTTGATTGATACATGTTGAAAGTCGGGATGAAATGATTCCTTTTTAAATAAAAAATTTAATTGGCGTTTTCCTGTCCTAAAAAGGTATTTTTTACAACTTTTTACAATTAAATACAACTATCTGACAGTTTGATTGGTCAAATCAATATAATGACATAAACTTTTTATATAAGGAAAAACAATGAAATTAATTAAAACAGTCCTATTAGCAGGGCTTTCAATATTAAGTTTATGCAGTCATGCTCAAGTCAATAAGCAAATTGAAATTCGCTCGGAACTTGCATCGCCAATTGTTATGCAAAATTCCCAAGATAAGAATTATTTAAAAATTTCGTTAACCGGTCATGAATTTGATTCAGCAAAACGGGTTCCTATTAATTTGGCAATAGTAATTGATCGCTCCGGCTCGATGCAAGGTGATCGTATTGTTAAAGCAAAAGAGGCGGCTATCTTTGCTATTAACATGCTTAATGAGAATGATACTTTATCTGTCGTTGCTTATGATAATGATGCAAAGGTGATTATTCCTTCAACCAAAGTTAACAATAAACAAAAACTGATTAGTTTAATAAAAGAAAATATTGTTGCAGATGGTGGCACAGCGTTGTTTGCCGGATTAAGTAAAGGTATCCATCAAGTTGAAAAACAGTTGTCTAAAGATAATGTGAATCGCATTATTTTATTATCGGACGGGCAGGCGAATATTGGTCCGACATCCGTTCAAGAACTTTCTGAACTTGCCATTATTGCCGCCAAAAAGAATATTTCTGTCAGTACTTTTGGTATCGGTGAGGATTATAATGAATTATTGATGTCATCGATTGCCAGTTATAGTGATGGTAATCATGTATTTGTTAATGATTCTTTAGATCTTGAAAATGTATTTGTTCGTGAGTTCAAGGATGTAATGTCAACGGTTGCCCAACATGTTAAGATCAATATCTATTTAAAAGATGGGGTAAAACCGGTTCGTTTATTAGGTAGAGACGGCATAATCAAAGGTAATCAAGTAACGGTAACAATGAATCAAATTTATTCTAATCAAGAAAAGTATATTTTGTTAGAGGTCGAGCAACCACAAGGTAAAGTAGGCGAAGAAAGAACAATAGCGGAAATTGATTTAGTGTATGATGATTTGTTAGATAAGAAAACTCAAAAAGAAAAACAATCAGTAAAACTTGCTTATACCGATAATCTGGAAGCCGTAAAAAAAGCCTTGCGCCAAGATGTCGTTACTGAGATTGAAATACAAGAAGTGAATGAAAATAGCGTTAAAGCATTAGAATTCTATAATAAAGGCGATCGAAAAGCTGCGCAGAAAATTCTAGAGGATAACAGTAAAAGACTTGAAGCAGTTGCAAATATGTATCCAGAATATGCGGGTAGAGTGCTAGATGATATAAAATGGAATGAAAAAATGGCAGCAGATGCAGTTAATGAAAGAGGGAATAGCAACGCTTATCGTAAAGGAATGACCGAAAAGCAACAAAATACTAAACTGGGTGTAATTAAAAAATAACGAAAGTATGAAAAAATTAGCAGCGATTCTCTCTTGTATAATATTTGTAATGGCACTTACCTATCTTGGTTGGCGTAGTATTGAACATGAAGTTTTAATGCGCCAACATCAGCAAAGAATGTTAGCACAAAGCCGGTTGGAGAATATAAAATCATCGATTGAATCGCTGTTAAATCAGCGTTCTGTTTATTTGATTAGCTTAATTCAACTTTTGGAAAAGGGCGTAGGTACGTTTGATAATCTGTTACAATCGCAGTCAGATATTAAAAATGCTTTCGAAATTCGGCATAATAACATTGCTTATATCAGTAATAGTAACGATCTGCAGTGGGTTAAATTTGTTGAGTCGATTAAGTATGATAATGCAATTTTAATCAATCCCAATTCCTCCAGTGAATTATCTCAGCCAACCTCGGGCTGGTATCAGTCTTATGATCATCTGATTTTTTGGTCTAAAAAGGGTAACATTATCAAGGGATTTGAGCTATCAACGATTAAATTTGCGTTAGATATTATTCGGTTATTTGAAGATCAATCTATCGATGATAATTTCAGTCTCTATGATGGTTCAAAACAAATCTATGTTCATGGTCACTCGACAATCAATGACATTAATGTGATGCTTGACTATCCACTACAGAATTGGCAATTAACTTATTATTATTTATCACCAAACTTTGTTACCTTTTATTGGTTAGGTGGTGGAATATTATTTTTGTTTATTGTGTTAGTTATTGGTATCGTTTGTTATGTTTATCGAGAATATACACGAGCGATTCGTTTAGCTAAACAACAAGTTAGCTTTGTTGGGCAAGTTTCACATGAGTTTAAAACGCCATTAACTAATATCACACTTTATTCAGAAATGTTAAAAGAACAGTTAACCGATGAACCTTTTCCTGTACCTGAATATTTGGATGTGATCACCAGTGAAAGTCAGCGATTAACTCGCTTAGTGCAAAATGTACTTAATTTAAGTAAGCCAGCTAAACAGAATTTTAAAGCCGTTAATTTAACGTTGCTCATTGAGCGAGTTTTTCAAACTTTCAATCCCGTTCTTAAAACAAAATCATTGCAACTGAATTTGATTTTAAATTCGAATAAAAATCACACTATCTTTACCGATGAAGATAGTGTGATGCAAATCATAAGTAATTTTTTAAGCAATGCTGAAAAATATGCCGTAGATGGCAAAAAAGTTGATTTATCACTGACGACTAATGATAAACAGACTATTATCACCGTGCGGGATTATGGTCGTGGTATCCCTAAGCATCTATTAAAGAAAATTTTTAAACCCTTTTATCGGATAAATTCATCCATTACCGAAGGCGTTTCGGGAACAGGAATTGGGCTTACTATTGCCAACCAATTAGCGCAGCAATTGCAGGGTACTATCAAGGTAACCAATGAAAATCCGGGTACTGCGTTTTCATTAATTTTAACGGAGCATGTGCATGAAGATTTTAATCGCTGAGGATGATCATAACATTCGTAAAGGAATGTCGGATCTTTTACAACAAGAAGGTTATATCATCCTTCAAGCTGAAAATGGGAAAACTGCGCTTAAATTGTTTAAACAGGATAAACCTGATTTTATCATTTTAGATATTATGATGCCCGAAATGGATGGGTATTGTGTTTGTCGTGAGATTCGAAAATTAGATGATGATATACCGATTCTTTTTTTATCTGCTAAAGATGAAGAAATCGATCGCGTTATTGGTTTAGAGCTTGGCGCTGATGACTATATGAGTAAACCTTTTGGCATTCATGAACTTCGAGCAAGAATCAAAGCTATTGCTAAACGTTATTTAAAATTAAAACATGCTAACCATATAAACGATGAATTTTTTTATTTTGGTGATTTGACGGTTTATCCAATCGAGTTATGTGCAAAACGTAATCAACAAGTAATCGAGCTTTCACTTCGAGAAATCAAAATTATATCTTGCCTGTATCAACATCAAAATCAAGTTGTGACAAGGGATATGCTTTTTGATTATGTATGGGGATATGATTATTCACCAAATAGTCGAACACTTGATCAGCATATCTCTAAATTACGTAAACAAATTGAACTCGATCCATTGAATCCTGTTTTAATTAAAACCATTCATGGCTTCGGTTATCGACATTAAAATCGGGTGATTTATTAAATCGTTCTGCCTGAATTGAAATTTAAAAGCGATGTAATTGTTGTTTTATCAAAGCTTGAAAAGAGGTATTATTAACGCTAAATGTATTTATTGTGATAACTAAACGAATTTATGCAAATTAGCCCATTATTAGAATCACTCATGGAAGCATTACGTTGCTTACCTGGCGTTGGTCCCAAATCTGCACAACGGATGGCTTTCCATTTATTACAGCGTAATCGACAAGGCGGTATTAAATTGGCTCACGTACTTCATGAAGCGATGATTAATATCGGTCATTGCCAAGAGTGCCGAACTTTTACTGAACAATCCATTTGTACCATTTGTGCCAATGCTCGTCGTCAAAGTAGCGGTCAACTCTGTGTTGTTGAAACCCCAGCAGATATCGTTGCTATTGAACAAACCGGTCAATACAGTGGTCGTTATTTTGTATTGTTAGGTCATCTTTCTCCTTTAGATGGTATTGGTCCAACTGATATTGGTCTTGATCTATTAAAGCACAAACTATCTTCAGAAACGATCAGTGAGGTTATTTTAGCGACGAACCCAACAGTTGAAGGGGATGCAACCGCCAACTATATTGCTCAAATGTGTGCAGAGTTTGATGTAACGGCAACCCGTATCGCTCATGGCGTGCCAGTTGGTGGAGAACTTGAAATGGTAGACGGTACAACGTTATCGCACTCGTTTGTTGGTCGTCAAAAAATTGAATGGTAAATCGGTTGTAGATTAAGCATCAATGTTTTCTGAACAGTTACCAAATCATTCGTTAAATTAGCCAAAGTCGAGTGATATAAAAGGGTGTAGGAATAGTTATTTGAAGATAGAAAGAGGAATAAAATGAAGTATAAAGCCGTTGCCTTTGATATGGATGGTACTTTACTTGCCAGTAATCGTCTAATTTTACCTGAGACAGTTGCGATGATTGAAAAAATCAGTGCCAAAGGTGTTAAAGTTATTTTAGTTTCTGGTCGTCACCATTCTGTTATTTATCCGTATTATTATCAACTTAAATTATCAACACCTGCAATTTGTTGTAATGGATCTTACCTGTATGATTTTGAAAAACAGCAATCATTTGCCGGTAAACCCATGACAAAAGAGCAAGCAAAAACATTGCTTAATTTGGTCAATCAATATGGTATTCATACGCTTATTTACACTGACAAAATGATGACTTATGAAGTGCTCGATGATCATTTAGAAGGTTTTTTTAAATGGGTAAATTCGTTGCCTTCATTTTTACAACCTGAGATTAAAAAAGTAGATAGCTTTGATAAGGTAATTGACGAAGCAGGAGCGGTTTACAAATTTGCCACAAGTAGTCATGATCTGCCTGCATTACGACAATTTTCGGATGCTGTTGAAGCACTTAATCAATTTTCGTGCGAATGGTCTTGGTCGAATCGCGCTGATGTCGCCGTGAAGGGCAATACAAAGGGAAATGGTTTAATGCATTGGGCTAAACACGAAAATATCGATCTTAGTGAAATCGTCGCATTTGGTGATAGCTATAATGATATTTCAATGTTGACGTTGGCGGGGCTGGGTATTGCGATGGGCAACGCAGATGATGAAGTGAAAGCCAAAGCCGACCATGTTATTGGTGACAATAACAGTACCAGTATTGCGAGTGAACTTGAAAAACTGTTTTTATAGTATTTGTTAAATAATGTTCGAAATTCTTTATCAAGATGATGCTTTAATTGCGATTAACAAGCCATCCGGTTGGCTTGTGCATCGCAGTTGGTTAGATAAACATGAAACGACGGTTGTCATGCAAACTTTGCGAGATCAGATTGGGCAACATGTGTTTCCTATTCATCGCTTAGATCGTCCTACATCTGGGGTATTATTGTTTGCTTTATCTAGTGAAACCGCTCGTTTAATGTCACAACAGTTTGCAACTAAACAAATTGAAAAAACGTATCATGCAATTGTTCGGGGTTATGTTGAAGGTGATGCGATAATTGATTATCCATTAGTTGAAGAGCTGGATAAAATTGCCGATAAGTTCTCGACACTGAATAAACCCGCACAAGATGCAATTACCTTTTATCGGGGTATCAGTAAGATCGAAGTACCGATTAAAGTTGGTAAATTTGATACAGCAAGATTTAGTTTTGTGGAATTAAAACCCCAAACCGGTCGAAAACATCAATTACGCCGCCACATGAAGCATATATTTCATCCTATTTTAGGTGATAGTAAACATGGCGATCTTCATCAAAATCGAGCTTTTACTGCTTACTTTGGTATTAAAAGACTAATGTTACATGCAAGTTCGCTTAATATTATTCACCCACTAACGCAGTGTCCAATCACGATTAAAGCTGATTTAGATAATAACTGGCTATCTATTTTGAAAAATTTTGAATTGATTTAATCAATTTGTTTCATATTTTTTTAAATAATTTGGTGTTATTTCAGTGCAACTTGCTTCAATTTCTATCAATAATACAAATGAACAGGGTCATTAAGTCCATTTAAAAAACGGAGTAAATAAAGTATTAAAATGTAATTTAATATAACGATTTTGTTTTTGATTACTTAAGAATAATTAATAAAATTTTACTTATTTCTTTTCAATTAAAATATTACATAGTATGATTTTGTACCTTTTCAAGTTTGTAAATCGATTTATGCTACCTTGAAAAGGAATTCGAATAGATTTATGTCGTTAATATTCTGTTAATGGGAAAAAAAAATGAAATTAGTTGTAAAATTTTTGGGTATTTTTATGTTATCGCTTATGGTTTTTGCCTGTACCAATAATGATTCTCCAGAAGCCGTTGGAGAAAAATTTACAAAAGCTGGTTATAGCGTTGATATGGATACCTTTATGGATTTATTGTATATTTCTGATGATATGCAAAAAGATGGTGTTGATGTAAAAATACTATTAAAAAGTAAATTTAAGAGTGTTTTAGATGAATCTGCAAAAATGGCAAAAAACCATGGCGGAATTGATAAAATCGTTAGTTCACCTGCTGAATATAATACCGATAAAACAAAAGCTCAAGTTGAAGTCACTGTTTCATTTAAAGATGGTGCTCAAAAGAAATCTAGTTTAGATTTGATAAAGATTGATGGTAAATGGCTTGTCAATATGAAATAAATCATAAGAATAGTATTTAATAACGAAAATAAAAAAGGGTAAATCAATGGTTACCCTTTTTCAATTATGATTAACTAATTTTTAAATTGTCATGAAATTTTGCCATTATGTCTTTATTGTTATACTGTTTTGTTCTAATTTAGTGACAAAAACGGTATCAGCTGATTCTTTAGATGCTCAATCTAACTTTATTCCACTTATAAAAGTAGGGGATTGGATTTTTCGCAAAGGTGTTCAAATTGATAGCTTGGTTATTAATCAATTAGGCGGGGGTGATTTTTCTCATATTGGTTTTATTATTGCAACTGAGCCAGAAGTTAGAGTAATTCATGCAACAACGGGCGATAATGAAAATCTACCAAATCAAGTTATTATTTCAACAATTGATGAATTTACTACGCCTTCACTTGCACAGAAGTATGCGATAGCAAGACCCCATTTTTTATCTGATCAACAACAACAATTGATAGTTGCAGAACTATTAACTAAACAAGGTGCTCCATTTGTACTAGCTAGTCGTGATGAAGATCATTTATATTGCACTACATTGCTTTATGACGCCATTGTCAAAATTTATCCGGAGTTTAATTTAGAATGGAAGTATGCTAACTTTCCTTTATTCAATGGCATTTACTTATTTCCGAGTGCCTTCGCAGACTATGAGGGTATCACATGGATCTATCACTATTCTGAAAATTAATCAGATAGACAAAGCTTGTAAAAACCGTTCTGATAAATCATGGTTATTAGCTTTATTAATTTAAGTACTGACATCAGTCGTTATCAACCACCATTTTAGTTAATCTGTAAGCAGGTAAATACCATTTTAAAACGTAATAGACTAGGTGATTTTTGCTGATTACTAAATTTTATTTTTTAAATTTATGTCTATTATATGTTGAAATTTGGATGAATAATTATCGAAAAGGGCAGTGAGATTAAATAACTTTTGTGACTGCTGTAATTATAAACTATTTATTCTTGACGTATAAACATGCCAATGCTAATATTTGCCACCTATTCAGTTAGACCTCAACGGCGCGTTGGCAGAGTGGCCATGCTGCGGATTGCAAATCCGTCTACCTCAGTTCGATTCTGGGACGCGCCTCCATTTATTGTCAATAAAATACTGTCATATTAAAACAATCAACGCTTCTATACGGCACAAACAGGTATAGTGAATTAGTTCCTACAGTAAATCTGACTGATGTCAATAGTGTAACTGCCAAAACTGTTCAATCGAAACTCATTGTTGAGGTTATAGCATGCACTGATTTTGAGGATTCAAGAAAGGAATCTTCAGATTTAATGGACGTAAAAAAAGCGATTTCAGAAGTTTTCATAGATGCTAAATATATAGAGTGCTATCGTGAAAAAATGGACTCAAAGGCGTTGTTCGAAGTTCCAATTACAGTTGGTGGTAAAACGGCTGTTGGCGATATCCAAATCACTAATGCTGGATTTGGTGGGGGGATGATTATTAGCATGTCTGAAAGAATAAAAAATAAGATTAATCGTGCTACTAAATCAGCTATGTCTAAGCCAGAGCCTTCTATAACAATAAATCTGAATAATGATTTAAATTCGGAACTCGATATTGTTGCTCATGCGGTATATTTAGATAATTATGCACTGCCGTTATCGCCCTACACGCTTTTAACTGGCGAAAAACACACGTTTAAATTATCTGACGTTTCGGTCTCCTCTGCATTTGAAAACGGAGTAGCGCTGATTTATGAGAATTTAAATAATAGAATGAAGATGGAAGTCAAAAAATAACGTAGTTTATCCTTAATTATAATTTATTCAGCGACAAATCGTGTCGCTGAATAGGTGGTTTCCCGTCATCAGTTAACTTTATAGAGGTGCTGATTTTGCTGACCAAAATAATTAACATGTTTTTTTGTTACTAGTTCATTAATAGTCACCTAAATTAAAAAATTGCTTTTATCCCTATAGAATGGATTTGACGCTTTAACTGTGATATCTATTCAATCGATAAGAATATTTGGCAATGTAATATTAATTCGTTTTTTTTCCAACAATTGCTGGCAAATTAATGCCAATAATCATCCAAGTGCCGTAATACTTATATTCAGCATTTTTTATATGAAGTATAGTCATTATGAAGGCTTTTAACATCTTTTTCACCTGATTCAATCATGTCTGGAATAGTTCACAAAATGGCTTAGGTTGCCATTGCATGGATGTCGCTTTCTTTTTCGCCAGTCAGAAAAAAAATTCCGTTTTTTGGTTTTTTTCGAACTTTTTCATAAAATTAACTATCTGCTATCGAGGATAGTTGAAAAAATGTTTTCTTATAATTTATAAAGTTATTTTAGACCAAAGGAATAGTAAGATAAGTTTGAAAAGAATTGTTATTTTGTGATAAATATTATATTGTAAAGATTATTCAAAATATGGAGATAACTATGATACCAAATTTAAGCATTTTTGGAGTATTTGTTTTAAGCCTAATATTTTATTGGTGGATTTATGCAATTATTTTTTTAACTGGTTTTTATATCTTTTGTTTCTCTAGAGGTAAATTTATGCGTAGGTTTGGTGCTTCATTAATGCTGTTGCCAGTATGTTGTTATTTGTTCTTCATATGTACTATTAAAATTTAATCGTTCAAATGAAAATAACTTAAGCTATATTCTCTTTTATATTTTTATTTAAACCGATTGCTATATTGCTCAAAAAGGAGTACAAATAATAGTCAAATATAGGTATTCTTGATTTGACTAACTATGAGCTACTTTAATTATCATGCAAAAGCAAAAAAATTAATCAAAGATGGTTTTCTTCTGGGCTATGAGTTTGTGGATAATTGGAATGGAATTAAACCCGCTTTGGTGCTGTATTTTGTGAACGAAAAGCCTATGCCAATCAGAGAGTATCGTTGGGAAGAGTATTTCCCTCTTATTAATAAAGAAATCTAAAAGATGAATAGTTAAACAAAGTGAAAACCATTCATTTACTGGTTTACGATATATGGTATATTCTTGTCGTTGTTCAATTCATTAAAGAATTAGTTATTTGAACAATTTGATTTGATTTTAATCATCATTTTTGATGAAAATCGTATTAAATCCTATCAAGTTAGGATTTGTTAAGTTCATCTTTAAATAAATTTGCCAAGCTCTAGCCTAAAGCGTAAAATGCCCACCTATTTTGCTTAACCTATTACTGCTGAGTAATACTGACTTGAAATCAGAGGCATTTTTTAATGACAAATTTATACCCAAAACCTGAGTTACTTTCGCCTGCCGGTTCTCTTAAAAATATGCGTTATGCGTTTGCTTATGGTGCAGATGCGGTTTACGCCGGTCAACCTCGTTATAGTTTGCGTGTTCGCAATAATGAATTTAATCATGAAAATTTAGCTATCGGCATTAACGAAGCCCACGCACAGGGCAAAAAGTTTTATGTGGTGGTGAATATTGCACCTCATAATTCGAAACTTAAAACGTTTATTCGTGATCTTGAACCTATTGTCAATATGAAACCCGATGCCTTCATTATGTCTGATCCGGGTTTAATTATGCTTGTTCGTGAGCATTTTCCGGAAATGGAAATTCATTTATCGGTACAATCCAATGCTGTTAACTGGGCAACCGTTAAATTTTGGCATCAAATGGGATTAACACGTGTTGTGTTATCTCGAGAGCTGTCTCTTGATGAGATTGCCGAAATACGTGAAAAAGTTCCTGAGATGGAATTAGAAGTGTTTATCCATGGTGCACTTTGTATGGCATATTCTGGGCGTTGTCTGTTGTCTGGTTATATTAATAAACGAGATTCTAACCAAGGTACATGTACTAACGCATGCCGTTGGGAATACAAAGTTGCCGAAGGAAAAGAAGATGAAGTCGGGCAGATTGTTCATAAATGTGAACCCATACCGGTACAACAAGTTGAACCTACACTTGGCATTGGTCAAACAACAAATAAAGTATTTATGTTAGAAGAATCTGGTCGACCCGGTGAATACATGCAAGCATTCGAAGATGAGCATGGTACTTATATCATGAATTCTAAAGATTTAAGAGCAGTAGAACTAGTAGAAGATTTGACTAAAATAGGTGTCCACTCATTGAAAATTGAGGGGCGTACCAAGTCCTTTTATTACTGTGCAAGAACGGCACAAGTGTATCGTCAAGCGATAGATGCTGCAAGCGAAGGTAAGCCATTTGATCCTCGTTTGTTGGCTGAACTTGATTCTTTAGCGCATCGCGGTTATACCGAAGGCTTTTTGCGTCGTCATAAGCATGAAGATATGCAAAATTATGTTCACAGTCATTCGGTATCCGACAGACAACAGTTTGTGGGGGAATTTAGTGGTGAACGTCTAAATGGTTTAGCAGAAATTATTGTTAAGAATAAGTTTTCAGTGGGTGATAGTGTTGAGATGATGACACCAAAAGGTAACATGACTTTTACTATTGAACGTATGGAGAATAAAAAAGGGCAACCAGTACCTGCGGGATTAGGTGATGGGCATATTGTTTATATCCCTATCCCAGAAGAAATCGACTTAAATTATGCATTATTAATGCGTAATTTTGACTAAATATTGAAGTATCAACTGTCAGGTGTTACTGAACAGTTGATACAGATTTTATTGACGAATTAAATCATCCCCAATACCTATCCATTTATAGGTTGTTAGTGCTTCAAGTCCCATAGGGCCTCTGGCATGTAATTTTTGAGTACTTACAGCCACTTCAGCGCCTAAGCCAAATTGTCCACCGTCGGTAAAACGTGTCGAGGCGTTGACATATACCGCTGCTGCATCGACTTGATTAACAAATTGTTCCGCATGTATTAGGTTACGGGTTAAGATTGATTCTGAATGACCACTTCCATATTCTCGTATATGTTCTATTGCATTTTCGAGGGAATCGACGATAACAACATTAAGGTCTTTTGATAGCCATTCTTGACGTAACTCTTCATCTTTTATCGGATACACATTAGCTTTATTTGAGTTTAACATTTCAATTGTGCGCTTATCTGCATGTAAGGTAACCTCATTATCCGTCATTATTTGGCTTAATATCGGCATGAACATTGGCGCAATTTTATGATGAACTAATAATGTTTCCAGCGTATTACAAGTGCTAGGGCGCTGTGTTTTAGCATTAATAATAATGGCTAGCGCTTTATCAAAATCAGCACTTTCATCAACAAAAATATGACAGACACCAATACCCCCTGTAATGACAGGTATAGTAGATTGTTCACGGCATAACTGATGTAGTGCCACGCCACCTCTTGGAATAATCATATCAATGTACTTGTCGAGTTTAAGTAATTCGTTAATATATTTTCGGTCAAGATTGTCTATATATTGTATGGCGGTTTGTGGTAATCCAACTTGTGATAAGGCTTGTTGGATAACGGAAATAATCGCCATATTAGTTTTAAGCGTTTCTTTGCCACCTCTGAGTATCGCTGCGTTACCTGTTTTTAAGCAAAGCGAGGTGATATCAATGGTTACATTTGGACGAGCTTCATAAATAACACCAATTACACCTAATGGCACTCTTTTACGTTGTAACTTTAAACCACTTTCTAACGTTGACCCATCAATAATTTCACCTATAGGATCCTTCAATGTGATAACTTTACGAACATCATTGGCAATCGATGATAATCGCTCAGGGGTTAGCAGTAGACGATCAACAATAGCATCACTTAAGCCTTGTTCTTTTGCTAATTTTATATCGTGCGCATTAGCTGTTAGAATCAGGGTACTTTGTGCTTCTAATAAATCGGCAATGACCGTAAGTACTTTATTTTTCGTAGCAGTAGGGCATTGTGCTAATTGGTATGCAGCTTGTTTTGCTGCTTTTCCGATTTGGTTTAACATGATGAGACCTTTATAGATTTTTTAATTCTTAATATTGGTTAAGCGCATAATATACGTTTAAAGCATTATGCTGATTTTCTACTTTATTATTGGTATTTATGAATTTAAATCAATTGATTTTATCTTAATTATTAAGCCTAATAATTATTAGTGTATTGTATTTAAATAAGATTGCTAATAAATTATGCTTTAATAATCATATCATTTCGATGAACGGCAACTGAACCATATTCATAGCCAATAATTTGGCTAATTTCCAATGAGTGATGTCCTGCGATCTGTTGTAGTGCATCGCTATTATAACGACTGACTCCTCGGGCAATGGATTTGCCTGATTTATCGCATATATCAACCACTTCACCACGTGAAAAGGTTTGTGCAACTTTTATAATTCCTTTTGGTAAAAGGGAGCTTCCATTATTTAAAATTGCATTCACTGCACCGTCATCTAATATAAGTTTTCCTGCTATCGGTGCACCAAATATCCAATGTTTGCGATGTTCTAATGGTGTTTTTTGAGCAAGAAAACGAGTGCCAACCGATTTATTATTCATGATATCGATAATTACATTGGGTCTGTTTCCTGCCGCTATAACAACTTCGATACCGGCACTTCCTGCGACTTCAGCAGCTTGTATTTTTGTGCTCATTCCACCGGTACCTAACCCTGAAACACTATCGCCTGCGATACTACGCAAATGATCGTCGATCTGTTCGATTTCTGAAATTAATTTAGCGTTTTGATCTGATCTAGGATCGGCAGTATATAAACCTTCGATATCAGTTAATAAAATAAGTTTATCGGCTTCAGCTAAAATAGCGGCAAGTGCAGATAAATTATCATTATCGCCAACTTTAATTTCCGCTGTTGCTACCGCATCATTTTCATTGATAACGGGTACAATTTGGTTATCCAACATTGCTTTTAACACATCTTGAGCATTTAGGAATCTTTCACGATCTTCTAAATCTGCACGTGTTAATAGCATTTGACCAATGTAAATTTTATAAATAGAAAACAGTTGTTCCCACAGTTGGATGAGTTTACTTTGACCTACAGAAGCAAGTAATTGTTTTGATGCAACCGTATTAGGTAGGTTAGGGTAGTTTAAATACTCTCGTCCGGCAGCAATCGCACCTGACGTTACAATAATAACTTTATGACCTTCTTGATGTAAGATTGCACATTGTCGTATTAATTCTACTATCCGTGCACGATCTAGCTGTTTTGTCCCACTTGTTAATACGCTTGTACCCAATTTAACCACGACAACTTGCTGTTTTATGTTAGTCATAACAATACTCATTTTATACTGGTATTACAAAATAGACTTCATCCATGTTACTGATTGTGTTAATGCTTGATGTAAACTTTTTTGTAATGGTGTTTTTGGAATAGTGATAATTTTATTTTGCTTGGCTGAATGAATAAGTTTTGCTTCAGTTAAGGTACTAAGCACATCATTTTCGAAAATAATATTCATCACAGGAACTGGGCAAGCTCGAGTTAAAAGACCCTGATTTTTCAGTGAGAAATAATTTAATTCGGCGGCTAATTGCTGGTTGGATATTAGCGGTAATCCCAAACGGCTAGCTAGCATATCTTTGTAGCTATTAGGTAGATTCTTTTGTAGTTCTTTATCAGTGAAAATTTGATGAACAAAAGGTGTAAAATTAAATAATCCTTTTATTTTATTTGGCATCAAATAGGTTAATCGTGTTGCAATATGCGAACCAAAACGAAAACCTGCCACAATTAAACGATTATTATCCACCCAAGGCACGGTAGAAAGTTGCTCAATAATGGCTTGATGAATCTGACTACTATTTTGAGTTAAAGTGAAGTTACGACTGTATCCAACACTGGGTAAATCCACAGTTAACATCGCAATGCCTTGCGGTGCTAAATATTCACTAAAATATCGATAAAAATCAATTTGCAAATTACCAAGTGCATTACAGATCACAACGACAGGGCATGTACCTTCAGTTTTAGGTAAATGAAGTAGCGTTTTGATATTCCGATCTTCAACTTTGAATTCAAGTACTTTAATCTTATAAGGGGAATAATTGAGTGCTTTTGTATAAGCTTGATATGCACATGTTTGGGCATACATCGCTAACTTGTCATTTTTAAAATGAGGATAGCTTGCAATACTTGCATATTCGCTTGCAATCAAATAAAAAGTATTTAGGTTTTTTTTATCGTCTTCGCTTAAATTGGTGGGATCGATTGCATCGGCTTTTGCTGACCATTCAGCAGCTTGATTCAAAAATTCGTAAATCCAGTTACCCGGTTGATAACCAATAACTGAATCTAACCATTTATCATTGGTGTGTTTTTTAGTTGAAGCAGCAATTCGTGATAAAACTGCTTCAACTTCAAGCTTTGGCAAACCACGCCAAAACCACAAAATGGGATTGATAATTCTATACCATCTTGAATCTAGGTCGCCGTCTAACGGACTAATACTACTACCGTCACTGTAATCAATACGATTAATAAGCCCCGAAGTTTCTGGATAATCATATTGCTGTTTAAATATTTGTTCTGATAGATTTTTAGTCGCTGACATAACAGCCAATTATCCCTTATGGTAGATTAATTATTCATGATCACTAATTGGTTTAACAAACATGACACCGGTATCCCAAGGCTGTTCAATCCAAGTATCTTGTTCAATATCTACAACATAATCATCAACAAGAGGTTTACCAGCCGGTTTTGCAAAAATAGTGACAAATCGTGCTTTAGGATACATATCACGAATGGTGTGAGCGGTGTTACCGGTATCAACTAAATCATCAACAACAATAAAACCTTCACCATCACCGTTAGCTTGTTTAAGAATCAGTTTTTCACGTTGATGATCATGATCATAGCTTGAAATACAGACAGTATCAACATAACGAATGCTTAATTCTCGAGCAAGAATCGCAGCTGGTACTAAACCACCACGGCTTACTGCAATAATGCCTTTCCATTGATTTGCGGGTAATAAACGTTTTGAAAGTTGACGTCCATAGGCTTGTAACATTTCCCAGGTAACGTTGAATTTTTCTTTTTCAGCGATGATTTCAGCTTTATGCTGTTTTTTAGCTTTAATTTCTTCTTCAGTTAAATTTTGTTCTATTGACATGAGTAACTCGCAATTTTAATCGAATGTGTAAATATAATAAATTAATATTAATGGACTAAAAATAGATGTAAAATTGCACTTTATTATAGAGCGATTACACAAAAAAAACCACTCATTAATTAATTACTCACTTAATATTGAGGATATATTATGCTTTCCACATTAGAGCCAAAATTTACTTGGCAGATTTTTAATGATATTTGTAAAATTCCACATCCTTCACATCATGAACAAATGATAACTAAATATATTGTTGATTTTGCCAATTCTCATCATATTGCTTATCAAATCGATAAAGCAGGAAATATTTTGCTATCAAAACCAGCAACCAAAGGTTTAGAACATTGTCCTTCAATTGCGTTACAAGCCCATATGGATATGGTTCCTCAAAAAAATGAAGGCACAGTACACGATTTTTTGACTGATCCTATTCAAGCTTATGTTGACGGTGAATGGGTCAAAGCTAAAGGAACAACTTTAGGAGCTGATAATGGTGTTGGGCTGGCTTCGGCATTAGCTGTTTTAATTGATCCGACTGTTGAGCATGGGCCGTTAGAAGTGCTTGTTACCACATCAGAAGAGACCGGTATGCATGGCGCATTTGGTCTTCAACCTAATTGGCTTAAAAGCAAATATTTAATTAATACCGATTCTGAAGATGAAGGTGAAATATTTACAGGATGCGCTGGAGGCGTTGATTTTACCACAACGTTTGCGATTACTTATGCTGTTATGCCTGAAAAACATGATTGTTATATGCGTATCTCATTAAAAGGTTTAAAAGGTGGGCATTCTGGGTGTGATATTCATCTTGGGCGAGGTAATGCCATTAAACTTATGGCAAGGTTTTTGGCTGAGTATGCTCAGGATTTTTCATTTCGATTGGCGGATATACAAGGTGGATCATTACGAAATGCAATCCCAAGAGAAGCATTTGCCGAAATTTCATTGAATAAACAAGATTTACCTAAGCTTGAGTCAATCATTCAGCAATACAAATCGACCTTAAAAAACGAATTAGGTAGCGTTGAACCAAATATTGAAATAAATTTGAGTGATGTTGATGAAACTAAAGTTAGACGTGTGTTAACAACCGAGCATCAAATCAAAATCATCAATTGGTTGAACTCAGCACCAAATGGTGTGGTGAGAATGAGTAATCAAATACATGGCGTCGTTGAAACATCTTTAAATTTAGGCATTGTGAATATCAAAGAGAATCAACTCTATGTAAATTTCTTAATCCGTTCACAAGTAGATTCTGCTAAAGATGCGGTTGTTTCGACCTTAATTTCATTGAGTCAATTAGTCAATGCAAATTATGAAATTAGTGGCGGTTATTCTGGTTGGGAACCGACATTAGATTCTAGTTTGTTGCAACTTGCAAAAGACAAATATCATGAACTTTTTTCGCAAAAAGCAAAAATTATGGTAATACATGCTGGGCTAGAATGTGGTCTATTTAAGCAATCTTATCCTGATATGGATATGATTTCGATTGGGCCAACAATTGTATCTCCTCATTCTCCTGATGAAAAAGTGAATATTCAAAGCGTTCATCGTTATTGGGATCTACTTATTGCAATTTTAAAATCAGCAACACTTTTAAAATAGTATCAATTTAAAAAACCTGCGGATCGTCGTCGGCAGGTTTTTAACTGTCTTAAACATTACTTTAAATCGATAAATGAAATTAAATTCATAAAAAGTGAATAAAAATTCATTTTAGGACTTGTGTCGGTTTAATAAATAACCTACTATATATTCATTATTTAATAATAAATTATAGGAATGGTATGTTAAAAGCGGTTATTGTTGGAGCGAGTGGTTATGCAGGTGCAAAATTAGCCTATTACTTGACTAAACACCCACATGTTGAACTTGTTGCTTTAACGGTTTCAGAAAATAGTCAAGATGGGGGAAAGCTTATCTCAGACTATAATCTTCATCCTCAATTAAAAGGGGTGGTTGATTTACCTTTGATTGCAACCTCAGATTATTCTTTTTTAATTAATGATATCGATTTAGTATTTTTGGCAACTGAGCATGCTGTCAGTCATGCTATCGCCCCGTATTTTTTAGAGCACGACTGTACGGTTTTTGATTTGTCGGGTGCTTTTCGTGTTAATTCTTCCTCATTTTATCAAGATTTTTATGGTTTTACTCATCAACATCAACAATGGTTAGACCAAGCGATTTATGGTTTAGCCGAATGGAATTTTAAGGCAATTAAACAAGCAAAATTAATTGCCGTTCCCGGTTGTTATCCAACGGCCAGTTTGTTACCTTTAAAACCATTAATAGAAGAAGATTTAATAGATAAATCGCAATTACCTGTCATCAATGCGGTAAGTGGCGTGAGTGGTGCAGGGCGTAAACCTTCACATAATAATTTATTTTGTGAAGTCAGCTTACATGCCTATGGATTGTTTACTCATCGTCATCAACCTGAAATTGCAACGCATCTAGGTCAAGAGGTCATTTTTACTCCTCATTTAGGATGTTTTAAACAAGGTATTCACGCAACGATAACCTGCCTTGTAAAAGCCAATGTGTCTTCTAATGATATTCTTTCGGCTTTAAATAAGTATTACAGCGATAAGCCTTTAGTTAGAGTTTATCAAAAAGATTGGCCAGCTTTAAAAGCTGTCGTTGGATTACCTTATTGTGATATAGGATTTGTTTTAAAAGGACGACATTTAATTTTAATTTCAGTGGAAGATAACTTATTAAAAGGTGCAGCAGCACAAGCTGTGCAGTGTATGAATATTCGATTTGGTTTTGATGAAACAACTGCGTTACTTTAAAAATTGGGATATTTATCGATAAATTAAGATGAATAGCGGTTAACGATAATCTAAGTTAATAGGGAATTGAAATGAAACCATTAATTATTAAGCTTGGCGGCGTACTACTCGATAATAAAGATGCACTCAATAAATTGTTTTTAGTTATTCGTGATTATAAACAGAATTTTAACCGTCCTTTAATTATTGTACACGGTGGGGGCAGTGTCGTTGATTCCTTAATGGATAGGTTATCGATCCCCGTTGTTCGTCGTAATGGATTAAGGGTCACACCGGCAGATCAAATTGATGTGATTGTTGGTAGTCTTGCTGGTAGCGCAAATACCACTTTACTCTCTGAAGCTAAAAAACAGCATATACCAAGTATAGGGCTCTGTTTAGCGGACGGTGATAGCGTCAAAGTTAAGCAGATTTCGGAAGAGCTTGGGTATGTTGGTGAAGCTCAGGCTGGGGATCCAACTTTAGTGAATCTTCTAATAAAAAATGGTTATTTGCCGATCGTAAGTTCAATTGGTATAACAGATGAAGGCCAAATGATGAATGTTAACGCTGATCATGCAGCAGTGGCGTTAGCTAAAACATTAGATGCTGATTTAATTTTGCTTTCTGATGTAGTTGGCGTTTTAGATGAGAATAAACAGCGCATTGAATCATTAACACAATCACAAGCTGATCAACTTATCGCTAATGGGGTGATTACTGATGGCATGATAGTTAAAGTTAATTCTGCATTTGAAGCTGCTGAAGCGTTAGGCAGGGGAATTGATATAGCAAGTTGGAAAGAACCGGATAAACTGATTGAATTATTTAATGGAAAATCCGGTATAACGGGCACAAGAATTATTGCTTAAATAGCGATCAGATATTATATTACATCGGTTATCATTATAACTGTTTTAAGAAAAAAAGTGATGTAGGTTTCAAGATTTTTTAACTTATTCGTCGATCGTCGTTAATTAAGAAAGGGTATAACATGAAAAAAAGTAGCACAAAAAAGGTCGTTTTAGCCTATTCAGGTGGTTTAGATACATCCGCTATTATTCCTTGGTTAAAAGAAAATTATGGTGGATGTGAAGTTTATGCGTTAGTGGCTAATGTCGGTCAAGATCCAAAAGAATTGAAAGATGTAGAAAAGAAAGCCAAAGCTTCTGGCGCTGTAGCATGTAAAGTGGTCGATTTACGAGAAGAATTTGTTAAAGATTATGTTTACCCAGTCTTAAAAACCGGTGCTTTATACGAAGGAACTTATTATCTTGGTACATCAATGGCACGTCCAATTATTGCTAAAGCACAAGTCGAATATGCGTTAGAAGTTGGCGCCGATACGCTTTGCCATGGTGCGACAGGTAAAGGTAATGACCAAGTTCGTTTTGAAACAACTTATACCGCGCTTGCTCCCCAATTAAAAGTGATAGCACCTTGGCGTGAGTGGGATTTACGCTCACGTGAAGCCTTAATTGACTATTTAAAAGTAAGAAAAATACCAACAACCGCAACGGTCGAAAAAATTTACAGTCGTGATGAAAATGCTTGGCATATCTCAACCGAAGGTGGCGTTCTTGAAAGCACTTGGAATCAAGCAAACGCAGATTGTTGGGCTTGGACGGTTTCTCCTGAAGATGCACCAAATAAACCTGAACTTGTGACTATTGGTATTGAAAAAGGTGAGGTAGTTTCAGTTAATGGTAAAAAACTTTCGCCTTACAACTGTGTTGCCACATTGAATAAAATTGGTGCTAAACATGGAGTAGGTCGGGTCGATATTATTGAAAATCGTTTAGTAGGAATCAAATCACGTGGTTGTTATGAAACGCCTGGTGGTACCATTATGATGACCGCTTTGCGAGGGCTTGAGCAGTTGATTTTAGATCGTGATAGTTTCAAATGGCGTGAGCAGTTAGGTCTTGAAATGGCTTATGTTGTTTATGATGGTCGTTGGTTTGCCCCTTATCGTCGCTCTATTCAAGCAGCAGCCGATGTATTAGCTGAAGATATGACAGGTGAAGTTGTGGTGAAGCTTTATAAAGGCAGTGCTACCGCAGTGCAGAAAAAATCACCGAATAGCTTATATAGCGAAGAGTTTGCTACATTCGGAGAAGATGAGGTTTATGATCACAGCCATGCTGGTGGTTTTATTCGATTATTTTCTTTATCTTCACGCATTCGAGCATTGAATGAAGAGAAGAAAAAACAGCCAGCTAAAAAAGCTAAAGCTGCTACAAAAACATCTGATTCACCAAAAAAGGTAAAAACGGAGAGTAAAGCTAAAGCAGCAACCAAAGAAGTAACTAAATCTAAAACAACAAAAAAATCGGAAAAGTAATTTTTTGATATTGATCTAGATAAGTGAGATAAAAGATATATATAGGCTATGTCCTGTATATATCTCTTTTATAGTCTGTTAGCTATTTTATACAAAATAAGAACAATAAATTCAGATTGTTTAGCAATTAAAATTGATTAATAAATATTTGAGGTAGGTATGGCATTATGGGGTGGGCGTTTTAGCCAAGCAGCAGATCAACGTTTTAAACATTTTAATGATTCTTTGCGCTTTGATTATCGTCTTGCTGAGCAAGATATTATTGGATCTATAGCTTGGTCTAAAGCATTGGTCACGGTTAGTGTCTTATCCTATGATGAGCAAAAAAAACTCGAAAAAGCCTTAAATGAATTATTAGTCAGTGTTCAACACAATCCTCATCAAATTTTAGAAAGTGATGCTGAAGATATTCACAGTTGGGTCGAACAAAAATTAATTGAAAAAGTGGGTGATCTTGGTAAAAAATTACACACAGGACGAAGTCGTAATGACCAATCCACTACTGATTTAAAATTATGGTGCAAATCTGAAATTCAACAGTTGATTTCAGCCATTAATCACTTAAGACAATCTTTAGTTAATACGGCTGACAAGCATCAAGATACTGTGATGCCAGGTTACACCCATTTACAACGAGCACAACCCATTACATTTGCGCATTGGTGCCTTGCTTATTATGAGATGTTAACGCGTGATGTAAGCCGTTTACAAGATACGTTAACACGTTTGGATGTGAGTCCATTAGGTAGTGGGGCACTAGCCGGTACCGCTTATCCAATGGATCGGGAGGAGCTTGCAAGCTGGTTAGGGTTTGCTCAAGCAACAAATAACAGTTTAGACGCTGTTTCTGACCGTGACCATATTCTGGAATTATTAAATAACGCTTCAATTGGTATGGTACATCTATCACGTTTTGCAGAAGATTTGATTATTTTTAATAGCGGTGAAGCTAATTTTGTTGAATTGTCTGATCGTGTTACATCGGGTTCTTCATTGATGCCTCAAAAGAAAAATCCGGATGCTTTAGAGTTAATTCGAGGAAAAGTCGGGCGAGTTGTGGGGGCTTTAACTGGTGCAATGGTCACTTTTAAAGGATTACCGCTTGCTTATAATAAAGATCTACAAGAAGATAAAGAACATCTGTTTGATGCTCTAGATACATGGCTTGAATGCTTAGATATGGCCGCTTTAGTATTGGAAGATATCAAAATTAATAACGATAGATGTCGAGAAGCCGCCAAACAAGGCTATTCAAATGCGACTGAACTGGCAGATTATTTAGTTGCTAAAGGTATACCATTTCGTGAAGCCCATCATATTGTGGGTGAGGCCGTGGTCGGTGCTATCGCTAAACAAAAAGCTTTAGAAGAACTCTCATTAGAAGAACTAAAAGCGTTTAGTTCGGTAATCGACAATGATGTTTACCCAATTTTGTCTTTAGCATCTTGTCTTGCCAAACGTTGTGCAAAAGGGGGCGTATCACCAGACCAAGTAAAAATGGCGATTGAAAATGCTAAACGACAATTAGCAATTTAATTGGTCATCCCACCTGTTGAGCCAGTATTTTGCTGGCTTTTTATATTATCACTGTTTTTATTACTCAATAATCTTATCAAATATACAAAACAAATTTGACGGCGATTATTCAAAAGATCTTGATAAAAATCTGATTGTATATCTTGCCAGACAGTGTAAAAATGTATGTCTATTTTTTGAAGGATTAAAGTGAATTGCAATGAATAAGAGTTATAACTTTAGTGCAGGTCCGGCTAAAATACCTGCTGATGTTTTACAACAAGCACAGGCTGAATTATTAAATTGGCAAAATACGGGCGCTTCGGTGATGGAATTAAGTCATCGAGGCAAAGAGTTTGATCAATGTGCGATTGAAGCAACTAATGATTTGCGTGATATTTTAAAAGTACCCAATAATTATAAAATATTATTTTGTCAGGGTGGGGCTCGCGCACAATTTGCAGCTGTTCCTTTAAACATTTTAGGGAATAAAACCAGTGCTGATTACATCAATAGTGGATATTGGAGTGAATGTGCAGCTAAAGAAGCAAAAAAATATTGCAATGTTATCGAACAAAATATTGTTATTAAACAGGCAGGAATTACATCTGTTAAACCTATGTCTGATTGGCATTTAAATAGTGATTCGGCATATGTCCATTATTGCCCAAATGAAACCATTGATGGTGTCGAAATATTTGAAGAACCTAATTTTGACGATAAAATTGTAGTGGCTGATTTTTCTTCTTGTATTCTATCTCAACCTATTGATGTTAGCCGTTATGGTATCATTTATGCAGGTGCCCAAAAAAATATAGGTCCTTCAGGTATTACCATTGTTATTGTCCGAGAAGATCTTCTTGGTCATGCTAAATCTATTCTGCCTTCCGTTTTAGACTATAAAGTGTTGAACGATTACGATTCTATGTTTAATACTCCGCCAACCTTTGCTTGGTATATGTCAGGTCTAGTTTTTAAATGGATTAAAAAACTTGGCGGATTAGAAGCGATGGCAAAACGCAATCATGCTAAAGCGCAACAACTTTATCAATTTATTGATCAGTCAGACTTTTATCGAAACACTGTGGCAAAAAATAATCGATCCATCATGAATGTAACGTTTTTATCACCCAATGAAGAGTTAGATAAAAAGTTTGTTAGTGAAGCAACGCAAGCCAATATTATTGGTATAAAAGGGCATCGTATTGCCGGTGGAATGCGAGCATCAATTTATAATGCGATGGATATTGAAGGTGTGAATTACTTAATTGAGTTTATGAAACAATTTGAAGCTCAAAATGGATAATTAAAATTTATTTTGTGAATAAAAAAGGGGAGTACTTCCCCTTTTAATCAATCTTAATTACAACGATAAACATCACCAACCATAACCGCATCAGTTGGTGCAACATCTGAGATATATTGTAATGATGCATCTTGAGCATCATATATCACATTTCCCCCCATAGCGGCAGCTTTGTTCATCAAATCAGATGCAGCATCACGTATCAGTTCGCTATGTGTTTTTGTACCAGAAAAAAATGTTCCACGACGTCCTTCAGCTTTACCTAACAGTTGGCAATTAGCCGTTGGTTTAGTATCAACAAACTGAACTTGTCGTCCAGCTTGGGTAAGCTCATATTGAGAATTACTACATGCATTTAAAAATAACGCTGTAGACACTGTTAAACTAACTAATAATAATTTTTTGCAAGACATAATATTTCCTCAGCCATTAGAACAACAGAACATTAATTATAACCTAAAACATTGTAACAGGTTAATGGGTTTAAAAATATCAGTTATTAAAATCCAAAGTATCCAATAGATTAAAGATTAAGAAATAAGCAAACCGACTTAATTTATGCATTTAACTATAGCAAAATCGATTTAACTCTATTATAATCGCAACCCTACTAACTTAGTAGCACATCACTAAAGGCCCCTTAGCTCAGTTGGTCAGAGCAGTCGACTCATAATCGATTGGTCACTGGTTCAAGTCCAGTAGGGGCCACCATCATAAGAATCAAGCAAATTTATAAACGTTCAAAAAACCATTATTTATTAAGTCATCCATATCTAACTGTAAAAGCATTCATCTTTTTTATCAATTCTGATTCGAAAGTTAGAACTTTAAGTTGAATCATTTAAAATTAGTAATGTGAGCTTTATCGGCAATTTATTTTTAGCATAAACGAAAATTGAACTTATGTTTAAAAAATTATTTTATTAATTTAATATATTTATAATCATATAGTTATCTATTTTATTTTAATAAGGTATATGTATTTTTAATTAAATAAAACCGATAATTTAGCCTGATTAATTGACACCGTACATTTTTGGTGTATAATTAACCTAAACTAAGATAATTTTATTTAAAGCCCCGCTATAAATAGTGGGGCTTTTTTATTTCTCGAAAACATTAATGGGTTACTAAAATAATAATTTCCCGTTTTTTAGTTGATAGAAATGAAATTGATAGTTTATAAAATATTTCAGATTTATTTTTTATATGATCAATGCCAAATTATTTAAAAAGGAGGTTTTCAAAAAACGTAAACAAATAATTAATTTTATCTTACTAACAGTGTCATCAGTATAAAAAAGATGTTATATCTTTTCTTACAACTTTTTAAGTTAACATAAGTAACGTTTTCAATTTTTAGATTTAAACCTTAAACATCATCTCCATCGTGAGTTTATTCAAACTCTCAACAACTTTCTAATAATACAATCTCAAAAAATTAAATCAGAAATCTCATCAGTATATTAGATGAATTGATAGCCTCAATTCTAACGATTTATTTAGAAATTCTGATAATCAACCACCGCAAAATAGCAATATTTTCAATTGTTATTTTGCAAATACAACTAAAACATTTAATTAATTAGGAAATAATATGAATACAACAAAAACAATTGACAGTAATGTTACAAGTTTATACATCGCAGAAGAAGATGATTTAAAAATACTTCCTAGCAATCCTGTTTGGCATGGTATCGAAGTAAATAGCTATAGTGATTTCGGCGGTTCTACAACCTTACTACAGCGAGAAACGATCAATCCTTCACGACAAAATCAAAAGGGTAAAATTGTTGATATTGATGCTTCAGCAGGTTTTAGCCTTGATATG
This sequence comes from Gilliamella sp. CG16, assembly GCF_046635785.1. Lineage (NCBI taxonomy): Bacteria > Pseudomonadati > Pseudomonadota > Gammaproteobacteria > Orbales > Orbaceae > Gilliamella > Gilliamella sp. CG16. The sequence continues at coordinate 109,357 of NZ_JBIDFL010000004.1, read as the reverse complement.
ACTAAAAATATTTTTCCATGGCTAATGCGAGGCTTCATGTTTGCAGAAGCAAGAGAAAAATTTACAACTCAATCACTTAGCGGTAAAACATTACCTATTAAGAGTGTATCAAAAGGTTATAATTTTCCAGATAGTCATAAATTACCGCAAAAATTACTGACAGGCACGATTATTCATGCTTCAGGGTTTAGCAATTTTGCAAACAATGGTTTAAAAATTGTATCTTCTTGCTCTGATAACAATATTTCAACTAACTCAAGTACACCACAAATAGAAGAATTGAATCCGCCAGCTAGCGCAAAAATTTCTGCTGTAGGTTTTAAATTTAGCTCAGGTAGTTGTTCAATGGAAGTTAAAAAAGGAACATTACCTAAATTGGTTTCCACTTCGACTGATTTAACTAAACTCGGATTAATTGAAGGTGAATGGATTTGGGTTGGTGGTGATGCATCGGACTCTTATTTTCCAAAAAATAGAGGTTGGGCAAGAATAACCGAAATTACTGCGAAAACAATAACTTTTGATGATACCGACTTTGTGCCTGAAAATGATACCGGTGCTAATATTAAATTAGAAATCTATTTTGGAACGGTAATTAAAAATGAAAAAGAACAAAATAAAATTGTTAAAAAAACCTATTGTTTTGAACGAACACTCGGTTCAGTTAATAACGAAATTCAAGCCCAATACGTTAATGGGGCAGTTGCAAATGAATTAACCATTAATATGGGGTCAGCGCAATATGTTACTGCAGATTTGAATTATGTTGGATGTAATTCTTTCACGAAAAAAGGGAAGGATCGAATTATAGGTGAACGTTTAGAATGTGATAAATCATCACCTTTTAACGCAACTTCTAATATTTATCGACAAAAATTAAGTATCAATGATACGAAAAGTTCAACACCAAGTGCTTTATTTGCTTATGTTACTGATTCCAGTTTAGCTATTTCTAATGGTGTTACAGGAGTTAAAGGACTTGGAATTTTAGGGAGTTTTGACGTATCTGTTGGTAATTTTAGTGTAACTGGATCAATTACCGCATACTTTTCTTCGGTTGATGCGATAGAAGCGATTCGAAACAACGCAGATGTTGGCTTTTCGACAATTTTAGCTGCGGAAAATTCAGGGGTCATTTTTGACATTCCTTTATTAGCGTTAAGTGGTGGTATGCCTAATATAGAAAAAGATCAGAAAATTACGATACCACTTGAGAAAACAGGGGCGGAAAACAAACATGGTTACACAATGATGTATCAAACATTTGAATACCTTCCTGATTCTGCAATGCCATATGTTAACGCTTAATCATATTAATCATAATTGTGCTTTTTAGGAGAAAAAAATGAGTTTATTTGAACAATTTGAAACAGATAGAAATAAAGAAAAAGATGGGGTTCCAGTGACTTATGGAGCCAATAAAGATGGAACAATTCCAACGTTCTATTTAGCCCGAATGGGAGGCGTAAATTCTAAATACTCGATGTTAATCAAAAAACTAACTAAACAATACAAAAGACAAATACAGTTAGATTCTTTGCCAGAAGATAAAGTCATTGAAATTTCGATGCAAGCTTTTGTTGGTGGTGTACTAAGAGGCTGGGAAAACATACAAGGACGTGACAATAAAATTATACCTTTCACTTCTGAAAATGCCATCAAACTTTTAACTCAATTGCCTGATTTATTTAATGATTTAATTGCACAAGCAAGTGATATTGATTTATTTAAAACGGTTGAGCTGGAAAAAGATATAAAAAACTAATTGAAGTCCTTGAATATCAACTTGATATGAATGGAAAGGACGAAGATATCATCAGAATGTCTCAACAAATGGGACAAGCACTTCCAGATAAAATCAAAAATAAACCCGAACTTGACGAACATCTTGAATTTTACTATCAAGCTTTTCTCGATTTAGATACGACACGTTCACATTCAATGGGCCCAACACCTATTTCATGGTTAGCAATCATTGAATACGCTCGGTTTTATCAATTAGATAATGAAGATACGAATGATTTTGTTTATCTAATACGTGAAATGGATAAGGTAAATTTAAAACATGTTAATCGGGCTTTTAAATCAAAAAACTAAGTAACATTTTTTAAAAGTAGATGATTATTCATCTTTATTAAGCTTAGTTCATTAAATTTTTTATTGAAAATAGAGTGGTTATATAAGGCTAAAATGAACTTGTATAACTACTACTATTTTGTAAAAAAGTTTACCTATAAATAATTTAAATCAGCGCTTTAAAAATATATCAACATGAGAGACAGACTTCTTAGTTAATAAAGATTGTACCTCAATTTGATTATATTCAGGCAAAAAAGGGGTTTATATGCCAATTGAAACATTACAGTTTTCAGAGAATATTCCTTCCTCAATCAAAACAAAGCTAAAAGGTATCGATAGTGCTTCAGTTTCAGCAAGAATAAATTTAAACAAATTAAAAACATTGTTAAAAAATAGTTGGAATACAGATCCGTTTAAGAAAGCTGAAGATAGTATTAAAAACTTAAGTAACGAAATATTAAAAAGCTTTGAGGTTGTAATAAATCGTACAAAAATATTGAAGAATCCAAATGAAAATTTCAATACATTGACGACAAAAACAAAAAATACAGGGATAGCACAACATCAATCAACAGCTAAAAATACAGATAACACATTAATAACTCCAGATGAACAACTTTTACTAAGTTCGTTAAATCCAATAAATGATAAACTAACAGAATTCAACAAAAAACAATCAGAATTGGCAGGCATCTATCAAAAAGCAGCAATTAGTCAAAATGAGTACAATGACTATATGACATTATTGAATCAGCAATATGATGAATCAATAGATCCACTTGGTAATTATAATAAAGAGTTAGAGCGAACATGGGAACTGATGAAACTCTCTTCTCAAGAAAGAGCTATAGAAAATGAATTTAATCGTATCACTCTAGATCTGATGAATAAAGGTTTAATATTAAATCAACAGCAAAATGCTGAATTAAGAAAAACAATCGAATTGAATCAGGAATATTTGAGAATACTTGCGATTAAAGACGGCTTAGAGAACAATTCAAAAAAACAAAAGCAACAAGATTTTAGTGATTTGGTTAATGCTTTAAGTCTGTCCGAATTAGATGATAATGAAATAATCAACGTGTTGAACACAGATAGTCGAAGTCCATTTACAGGAATGTTCGAAAACTCTTGGAGCTTATTAAGTTTGCAGATTGAACAATATCAATCGATGTATGATCAAATAAATGTTCTTACAGAAAAATTCAATCTTGATCAGTCGGTTGCCGCATCATTAAGAGCACAAGTTTGGGCCAAACAAAATGATGTTATTTTAAGTCAGGCAGATAAATTTTTTGGCAATGTGGCAAAATTACAAAGTTCAAATAATGCTACGATGGCTAAAGTTGGTAAAGCAGCAGCGATTGCACAGGCCATTGTAAATACTTATCAATCTGCTAATGCTGCCTATGCATCTATGGCAGGTATTCCTTATATAGGCCCGGCTCTGGGTGCAGCAGCTGCGGCGGCGGCTATTACTTCCGGTATGGCGAATGTCGCAGCCATTCGATCTCAATCAACAGGCTTTATGAAAGGTGGTTATACGGGGAACCTGGCACGAACTCAGGTAGCAGGACTAGTGCATGGACAAGAATTTGTGATGAATGCGTCAGCAACGCAACGAATAGGGGTTAATAACCTTGAAGCCTTACAACGTGGAGATATGAGTAGCATACAAGTTCCTCAAATTACAAATCAAAGTTCAACATCTGAAAAAGCTGAAAGTAGCTTACAAACTATTGCCCCAATCATTAATATTGCATTAGTCAATGACAATGACAGTGCACAGCAATGGTTATCTACTCAAGAAGGTGTCAAGCGAATAATGCAAATAAATCGAGAAAATGGTGATGAACTAGCAACAATAGTGAAAGCTTGTTAATTAAAATGTCTAAGTAAGACCAAATTGCATCAAAATTGAAAATCCCAAATGATATAGTTATAAGATCAAAGTGGATTTAAAACTTGAGTAACTAATAAAATTAAGCGCCTCAATTGGCGCTTTTTCTTTATAAACATTCAAGAACAAATTAACAAAAGCGCATTTAGCTAGCCTTTCACCATTGTCAACATATCAAAAATTGCTTAATTCTTATTTTAAAGAAGGCCAACATGTCAAATATCATTACAGAACAACCCATAAAAGGGGCTAAAGAAACATTTTCCTGGCTAACTGATATCATCGAAACAAAAAACGGTAGAGAGCACAGAATAGGTTTACGTGCTTTACCACGAGTTTCTTATGAATACTCATTTTTAACTCATATTCATAATCGTAACTATTATTTAAATTCACTCAGAAATAATTTTACTGAGATATGGTTGATACCAGATTGGTTGTCAGGAATATATCTTGGGGAACTAGAATTAGGTCAGAAAACTATACCTAATATCTTAAATCAAAAAGTGGGTGATAAGTTTTTGATTTACCAGAATGCTGAACATAGTGAAGTAAATGAATGGCTACAATTACCAAAACAAAATCCATTAGAATTTGTTTTCATAGAACCCAAAAAAACCAAATTAGTGTTTGAACTAAAAAAAAGAGTTCCTGTTGAAAAGCAGGTCAATATAAAACCGATAAATTATCATTATAAAGCAGCGTATATTCTTCCATTAATGCCATGTTATCTTACTAATACTAAATACACGACTTCAGGGTATGAAAGTCAAATAGATATTAGTGTTGAGCTAAGTCATGAATTGAATTTTAGCAGCGGCGCTAATTATGGTATCAAGTATCTTGGATTAGAAGTATTGCATAATTGTTATGGAGTGAATGAATCAACAATTCAAAAAGATATTGAAATTGTTGATTATGATCTAGGTAAAATTACCCGAATTGAGAATTGGCAATATTCAAAGCTGTCTCGATCTTTGACTTTTTACCTTGATGGACTGAAAGAAATCCAGGCTTTTAAAAAATTTATTTATCGAATCGAAGGAAAACTTAACGCATTTTGGTTATGTGATAACGATGAAAATCTTGTTAAAACACATATATTAGGCGATAAGATTTATATAGAAAATCAATCATTTAACCCATCATTTAAATATTTAGCATTATTTCATCCAGATAGTGTTTCGTATGTAAAAATTATCAATATTAAAAATACGGGTAAAAGTATTCAATTAACGATTGATCAAGTTATCACTAAGCCTATAACAAAAATTAGTCACTTAATGTTATGTCGTTTTGACACCGATGATATACAAATTGAATACGATACCTATTTACAAGCTCAATCTAACATTCCAATAATCGAGGTTTTCGATGATCAATATTTTTAAACAAGCTGAATTATATGTTTTTAATGATGGAATCAATACATATCGTTATACCAATGGTATGCGTGAACTAAATATTGATAATCAGACATATAAAAAAGAGTCCATCAATCGCACAGCGATAAAACGGGATGCCGCTATTTCCAAAAATAAAATTGATATAACCATGCCAATTACTAATGAAGTCGTGAAATCATGGATAAACCCGGATATCACGAAGCATTTACTTGTTGATATCTATATTCTCGATAAAAAAAATATGACTACGATGTCATGGAGTGGGCGTTTAACTCAGACATCAACATCAGAAAAAGAGATGGTGATGACATTTGAATTATTGATTACACGCTCAGGGCAAACTGGTGTAAATGAAAAAATTCAGCGTAATTGTCGTTATTCTCTTTATGGCGAACATTGTGGTCTAAATAGAGAGGATTTTAAGGTAGAAGGCACTGTGTTAGCTTATGAAAATGATATCGTCACGGTTGAATTTGAACGTGAAATTGAAAATGGTTATTTCACGGCAGGTATTTTAAGGACACCTGAAGGCGAACAGACGTTTATTAAAGAACATAATCAATCATCAATAGTCCTAATCAGAAAAAATCAGCAATTGTTGGACAATTTAAATAAAGGGATATTACAAATTACGCTGTACAAAGGTTGTTTAAGAACCCTAAATTCTTGTCATTCATTTAATAATACCATCAATTATGGTGGATTTCCTTATTTACCTTTAGAACCGTTAAATAACGGTAATTCAATTGTTTAGGAGCGAAATATGTTTTTTTTAATTTCTGCATTAGTTGCTGTTGTTGTTGGAATGGTCGTTGGGATGGTGTCTTCAAAGGGCAAAGCAAATCAACAAAAAATAGAAGTTGATGAATTTAAAACGGGAACTTCAACAGAAGGAACGGGAATACCCATTGTATTTGGTACCGTTAAGATAACCAATCCAATTTATACCTGGATTGGAGATAAAAAAACGTCAGCTATTAGAAAAAAAGGTGGCAAAAAATAATGAAAATAATTGTAACCAGAGACGATATGATTGCAGTAAAACAATGTAGTCGTGGTGGACGGGAGTTTTTTAAACGTCATGGACTCGATTGGAACCAATTTTTGAAAGAAGGAATAGATGCTGAAATTTTAAAATCAACCAATGATGCAATGGCAAATCAAGTTATAGAACATGCGGAGCGTAGAACATGGGCGGAAGTAAGAAAAAGCAAACTGTAGGTTATAAATATTACGCTGGAGTCAGTATGGTTTTATGTCAAGGCACTATCGATAAATTGACTAATATTAGCGTAGCAGACAGGACAGCATGGCGAGGTGCTGTGCAAGATGGACAAATAGCCATAAATAAACAAGGATTATTCGGTGGTGACAAAAGGGAAGGTGGTGTATCAGGTACAGTTGATGTGTATTCAGGTCATCATCAACATAATCGAAATAGTTATTTGGCAAGTAAATTATCAGCTATTGTACCGGCTTATCGTCATGTCGCGGGTCTTGTATTCCGACAATTTTATTGGGGAAATAACCCTTATATGAAAGATATTTCGGCAGTTGTTCAGCGTATACATTATCAAGACTCCAAAAAAACACGACAATGGTATGACAGTAAAGCAGAAATAAGAACTGAAAATGGAAGTGCAAATACAGCTATCCATTTTATATTGGATACTTCAATGAGTATGAGTGGAGGGCGAATCCAAGCACTTAAATCAGCGATGAAACGTGCTATACAAAATCTTTCAACTTCAATCGATTTGATGACATTAAGATTAGATATTCTGATAACCACTTATCAAGGCGGAAATCCACAAACAAAACTAGTTAGAAAAGTTTCTCAAAACGATATTGTAGGTCTTTTATCTTTTATTGATAATTTAAAAATTGTTGGCGGAGAAAATCTTGAAAATGTGTTATCTCATTCTATAAATTTCTTTAAAGACACATTCAATCAAACAATGAATCGATGTTGTATTTTTGTTAGTGATGGTGAACTAGAAAACGCTGACCATATCAAAAATGAAGAAATTCATAATATGATTGATAAAAAAGGTCAATTTAATGAACAAGATGAACATGATGTCAATATATTTTGTATCAATGTTGATAATACCAATAAATCATTAAGTTCAAAAATTGATAATACGCCAGAAGATGGGATACCAGTAATAAAGGGAACCGATTCGAACATTATTTATGATACCATCATGAATGCAATCAATAATCTCAATGCAGATATGAATCCCGCTCACATACTAAGAGAATTAGTACTTAATCAGCAAAATGGTTTTAATTCGAGCCTAATCAAGAACAGCATTAACGAAGATTCATTTAGACAAGCTGCTGATCTCTTTTATCGAGAAAAACTTGGTCTTTCTTATATATGGAATGATCAAAGTAAGTTTGAAGATTTGAAGAAAAATATTGAAAATACTGCAAACTGTGTTTTATATCAAAATGCTAAAACAAATCAATTTGAAATAAAAGTAATTCGAAATGACTACCATATTGAAAAATTACCTCTTTTTGATAAAACGAATATAGTCAAAATTTCCGATATTAAAAAAAATATCATCACTGAGATGATTAACTCGGTTACCGTCAATTTTATAGACAGAACAAATGACTATAAACAAGGTTCAGTGACTGTTCGGGATGATGCTTTAATTTTGATGGCTGGACGTGAAAATAATACGACTGTTACTTATGATATGGTTTACAATCGTTCATTAGCTTCTAGACTAGCACTTCGTGATTTAGCCGCATTATCTTCAGATTTAGCTTCTGTTTCATTAACCCTTAATTTAGACGGAAGAATGCTTAATCGTGGTGATGTTTTTGTATTGGATATGCCACAGCTAGGGCTAAATAAAGCCGTAATGCGTGTAACTTCACTTGATTACGGTACTCAGAAAAGTAATCAAGTTACCGTTGAATGCATGAGAGATGTGTTTTCATTGCCATCATCGACAGTGGTAAGTAATCAACCCGTCATTATACCTACAACCGATATAAATTTAGCTAAACCAGCTGAACATTACGCTATTATGGAATGTCCCTATTATGAACTGGTTTATAATTACGGGCAAAGAGAAGTTGATTTTATGATTCAAGATGATAAGTCGATCGGTCAAATAGCTGCAACAATTGCATCGCCACCAGAGGGGACTTTTCATAGTGAGTTGGTTACATCTCTTTCGAATACTTTTGAGAGTCCAGAAAATATCATAGATTGTGAAATGAGATTAATAGAGCATGAACTTGATCAAGTTACATCAATTATTACACTCAACTTTAATCCACCAGAACAAGACTATAACTGGATCTTGATTGGAAACGAAATTTTATATGTTCAATCTTTTTCTAACAATCAGCTGACCGTCAAAAGAGGGTGTCTTGACACATTACCAGAAAAACATGAAAAAGGGAGTAAAGTCTATTTTTGTGGGGGACAATTATCATTAAAAAGTGATGAATATTATCAAGGTGATAAAGTTGATTGCCGAATTATTACAAACACTTCTACTGATTCATTAGATCCTTCATTAGCGACAGGTGCAATGATTAATATTCAAGGTCGAGCTGCAAAACCTTATCCTCCTGCAAATGTTACGATAAATAATTTTTATTTTCCCGATAAACTCAGTACCGACCTACTCTACATCAAATGGTCATCGAGAAATCGACTTCAACAAACATCAGGAGAACTTATTGGATGGTATGAAAGCGATATTACACCAGAAAGTGGTGTTAAATATCATCTGACCATCAAACTCAATAAAAGAATAATTGTAGATCAAATTATTGATGTTACTACATTTGAATTGGATGTTTCTGAATATCTTCAGGGAACGCTAGATATTCAAATATCAAGTATTGTCGATAATATTTATTGTTTTACACCATTTTCTCATTCGATTGAACTTTATAATGACTTAATTTTTAAAATTCATGAAGAACAATCAGCAATTGATAAAAATAATCTACTAGTCAAAATTAAATAGGAAAAATTATGGCAAAAATAGCAATTATATCTACTAGCACCTATCGAAAAGACATCAAGAATGTATTTGATGGGTTAGGTCACCAAGTTGATTATCTGATAGATAACAGTATCATTTATAATCAATTGATGACCTACGATTTAATCGTATCAACAACCCAATATTCGCGTAAAGAGGTAATTAAACAATGCGTGGATAATGGTATTCCTGCAATTGTAGCGCAAGGGACGTCATCGACAGTTTCTTTAGCTAAAGATTTAGGTATGTTTGATCAAAATGAACATCAAGTTAATGATTGGAATTACTTAAGACCATTGAAAATATCTTTAATAACACAAAAGATCCCTAAATTGGGTTTTGCCCCTTATTTGAAACCAACATGGTGTTCGTCCTTTCCTATTTCTTCAATGGCACCTGGGGGTGAAGCACTGTGTGCCATGTATCATGACCGTGATGATTTTATCATTTGTGCACAATTTAAAAAAGGAACGGTCGATACATATGGGGGAACTTTTGGCGCAAATTGTGTTTTTATGTCATTCTTAGATCGTGAATTTTTAACAAGAAATGCGATAAAAATGCTCGATAATGCTATTAATTTTTGTTTTCAAAATTATACAACCCTATCGGGGAAAGTGGTGGATGAAACAGATCAACCAATTTCAAGAGAGGTAAAAATATATGATCAGAAAACAGGAGAATTAGTTTCGGAAATAACAAGTAATGAAGACGGTTTATTTTCTGCTGAAGTATTTTCTGGACAAAGCTACTATGTCATTGCATTTGATAAAGATAATGGTAAGAAAAATGCAGTAATTATAGATAATATCAAAGTTTGATTAATCATAATAATAACATATCAATATAAGTCCCATAAAATTAACCTATTAGATAATTTTAAATAATACTTAAAACCAAAATTCTAACCTAACCAATTATAACATCTCAATTCGACCATTCATTTTATTACGATATTAAAACGACGTTTAGAATCAAAAATCACTTGTACATGCTAATAAACATATATTTTCAATGAATGGTTAATTGTTTTTATCAATCTTTTAAATTTTATAATTACGTTTTTCAGGAGGTCAAAATGGCCAAAATTGTTATATGCAGTGAAGAACTTATAAGAGTGCAATCAATGATAGACGCACTAAATCCCTATCATGACATTACTTTTTGTATAGCAAGCTCGACAGATTACAATGAACAGTATTTATCGACATTCGATTTAATTATGGATTATCGAAATGGAACAGAATATACCACATCATTTTGCATTAAAAACTGCTCTAAAAAGGGTATTCCAGTTATAGCGGGTGGAACCAGAAATAGTACGGGCAGTATTATGTCACTGGGAATGGCAAAAAACCCTATGTATTTTTCAAGTGGAAATTTAAATAGGATAATCAATGTTAGTGACGTATTAACAAGTGATCGAAAACACGAAACAATCGCACATAGCTCAAGCGGTGAAATATTTATGATAATAGAAGATTTAAAAAAAGAGTTTGGAATTGAAATTTTATCAGTCAATCAAATGTATAATGGTACTTATTATATTAATACCGCCATATTCCGCCAAGGCAGTTTAAATGTCAATGGTGAAGTTTTTGGTAGCGATTGTGCTTTTATCGGTTTTCCTTTTAGCCGACCATTAACAGAAGAAGCAATACAGATTGTCAATGATATTATTAGTTGGCTAGTTAATCGTAAAGATGTTGTCGCACAGGTAAAAGATGAAGAGGGTAACCTTTTATCTCATTGCGAAATTCAGCTTTGTTTAAGAAAAACGGGAGAAGTCATGATGACTTATACCACAGATGAAAATGGTCAAGTGAGTTTAAGAATAAGACCTAATCATGAATATTATGCCGTAGCCTTTGATCAAGCAACCGGTAATAAAAATGCCGCTATTATAGATAATATTAAGGTTTGAGCCAAAGAATATAGAGTATTTTTTATAAATCAAATTAATCAATTAAATAATAAATTAGCCTCAACACGAGGCTGTTTTTATCATTAAGCATACATAAAAATTATGATTTAATTATCAAAACTATAAAATAAATTTAAAATACAGCAATAAACTTAACCAAAATTTCAGCCTAACTATAACGTTGTAAAACTGATATTATCGTTTATAAAAATACTAATAATCTGTAAACTTAAAAAAATGATTAAATTCACAGGGAGATAGGTAAGAATGAAACATTGTCTATTATTTTTGACGATATTAAGCTGTTTTGGTACTTTCAATTTTGCAAACGCTAATGATAACGAACGTTGCCAAACATTAGTAAACCTTAAATTTGATGATGCTAAAATTATCAAAACAGAACTTATTGCCGATCGTTTTACGCCGCCGTCTAATTTAGCGGATTCATTGCGCAATGCGGATACAAAAGAGATATCTCAACTTCCTCAGCTTTGTCGGATTGAATTGGTGATTCAACCTAAGATCAACGTTGAAGTTTGGTTGCCAACTCAATGGAATCATCGTTTACAAGCCATTGGGGGAGGGGGATATGCTGGTTTTATTCCTTTTGACGAATTAGCTGTTGCAGTTCAAGGAGGGTACGCAGCAATGGGAACAGATACCGGACATAGTGGGAATCTGTTTGAAGGTTATTTTGTATTCAAAAACAATCAGTTACAAGCCGATACGATAGCAGATTTTGCTTATCGTAGTGTTCACGAAATGACAATTAAAACTAAACAAATTATTCAAGCGTATTATGGTAAACCAGCTGACTATTCTTATTGGAATGGTTGTTCAACGGGAGGGCGACAAGGATTAATGGAGGCGCAAAGATTTCCCGCTGATTATGACGGTATCTATATTGTGGCACCAGCTATTCAATGGGACAAATTTATCCCTTCTGAATTGTGGCCTCAAGTTGTTATGCAAAAGGAGTTAGGGCATCCGATTGACACTCATAAACTTATAATGTTACGAAAGGCAATAATTCAATTAGCTGATGAACAAGATGGAATTAAAGACGGTATAATCAATGATCCAACAGCATTAGAAATTTCTGATAACTTTTTAAAAGAACATAATTTTAATGATGCTGAAATTATAGCATTACGAAAAATTTGGCAAGGTCCGACGAATCAACTTGGAGAATCCTTATGGTTTGGTGTGGAAAAAACCGCACCGCAAGAGGCTCTTGCTGGTAATGAACCTTTTCCAATCCCTGTTGATTATTTTAAATATTGGATAGCTCAGAATCCAAATCTTGATTGGAAAAATATGGACTACCAAAGCTTTGTCGATTATTTCAATGAATCAGTCGATTTATTCAGACCTGTTATGGGAACGGATAACCCAGATTTGAGTCAGTTTAAAAAATCCGGTGGAAAAATGATTATTTGGCATGGTTGGGATGATCGTTTAATCCCACCCAAAGGGACGATTCATTATTACAATCACGTTGTAAAATTAATGGGGGGACAGAAACACACGGATGAATTTGTTAAGCTTTATATGGCACCGGGCGTTGATCATTGTAATGGTGGTGATGGTGCAGACCAGATCAATGGTTTTGAATCACTGGTAAATTGGGTCGAAAAACAACAACCGCCAAAAACCCTAACAGCCAAAAAAATAGAGAATGGTAATCTTACTTTGCAACGACCATTATGTGCATATCCACAAAAAACAGTTTACAAAGGTGAGGGTAATACCAATAATCCTGCTAATTTTGAATGTCAGTAACAGTCCATATAAAAACGATATCTTTTTGTTTTCTTAAAAGACATTATTATTTAAGGCTGTTTACCAAAATGAATTGAGTAAGAATTATTGGATTCATCCATTTGATTGGTGATAGGAGACTTGCATGTAATTTTTTAGTTCATGTTATTGTACAATACAAACCACTCATTACTAGACCTTGACTTACCATTTTATGGTACGAGACTATTCATTGATGATAAGTTATTTAATAGAATAACTTATCATCAATGAATTGACCGATTTTTTATAAGATTTAATTATTTTTTCTGCTCGTTCAACCAGTTCGTGACGTATATGTTCAGGCTCTAAACAAATACATTGATGACCTAAGCTCAGCAAAATGCCATAACTGTAGTCATCATCAATAAAGTCAAAATTTACAAGATACTGTTGTTCGTTTAATTTCTTAATATCTTTTTCGTCACAAAAATCTAAAATACGTTCCAAAAGCGATTCATCTATTAATAATTTTATTTTAAAAATCTTTTTTTTCATTTCGGTTTGGAATAAAGAAAATGCTTCAGGCGTTGTTTGCCTAATAAATTTAGTGTTAGTTTCTCTAAGGTTTGACATTTTTGACAATTTAAATACACGAAAGTCATTTTTAGTTAGACAAAAAGCTTGTAAATACCATTCTTTTTCCTTAAAAATAAGTTTATATGGCTCAATTAAACGTGTCGCTTGTTTATTCCTAATACTTAAATAATCAAACGATAAAAGCAGTTGTTCTTTCAGTGCCAGTCTGATAATAGATATTTTGTTATCAATATTTTGTTTGGAAAACCAAGGCGATAAATCAACAATAAGTTGATTTAAGTTATTTGTCACTTTATCAAGTTCTTGTTTTGATAAAAAACTCTTTATTTTCTCGAATGTTCTTAAATTTTCACTTTCTTTTAAAACCGGTGAGGATAATAAGTTAAGGCCTTTTAATAAAACAATGACATCTTCTTTAGTAAATAGACCTTCACTAATTTTATAATTTTTTAAAATACTTATTCCACCGGCACTTCCTTGATAGGTAATAATGGGTATACCCGCTCCCTCGATAACTTGTATATCTCGGTAAATAGTCCGCAATGATACATTTAATTTTTCTGCTAATTCTTTACCAGTTATTTTTTCTCTTTGTAGCAATACCATGATAGTAGTAATTATACGATTAATTTTCATGCTTTATGTTTGCAAAATAATTTAGATTGAATTTTAAATATGACATACAGTTGTCAGCAATGCTACATCAAAATAGAGATAACTAAAATTAATTGAACTAATTTTTATCACTAAAAGGAAAGAAAAAATGTTTAAACCTAATAGCGTTATTGTTTATGTCAAAGATGTCGATGCTAGCACAGAGTTTTACACAAAAATACTAGGGCGTCCACCTGTTGAAACTTATCCTGGCTTTGCTGTGTTTTTATTGAATGATGGTTTTATTTTGGGGCTTCAAGAGGCCGATAAAATAACGCCAAAGGCACCCAATCATTATGGGGGTTTTGAGTTGTCATTTAGTGATGTAACAAGAAATGATGTAGATGAGATTTATTCGACATGGAAGGAACTAAACGTCAAAATTGAACTTGAACCTCAAATGCTCGATTTTGGATACACATTTGTAGGAAATGATCCCGATGGTCATCGACTTCGTGTTTGCGCTACCGATACTTCAAAGTTTGAGTAGAATAATGTCTTAAGAAATTAAAACTATGGGGACTGAATTATGCACTCATTGTTTATGAGGAATTCATTTCATGAAAAAAGTGTGGTTGAGTATGCAAGCATATTGTGGATTTTATTTTGCTTGGGAAAATCTAATTGGGTTTGAGGAGATAATTTAATTTGCAATAAACGTTAATAATATAGTTGTATTTAAACAAATATATTTTTTAAATTTCATTTCAGTACAAGTAAGGTATTAAACAAAATTGAAACCTTTCTGACTTCAATAGGTTGTATTGAATGTGATATTGGAGCGGGAAACGAGGTTCGAACTCGCGACCTCAACCTTGGCAAGGTTGCGCTCTACCAACTGAGCTATTCCCGCATAAGAGAAGTGTAGTAAATGGTGCCCGGGGCGAGACTTGAACTCGCACGGCCAAAAAGGCCGAGGGATTTTAAATCCCTTGTGTCTACCGATTTCACCACCCGGGCTCAAAACTTAGTTACCTAAAGGTAATTGCGTTTCGGATGCTGTGCATTTTACCTGTCTTATCATTTCAGTCAATAGAAATTTTAGATAAATTGTTTGATTGATTAATGTTTAACTTTATTCTGAATGTAAATTGCACCATTGTATTAATAATCAGCAAAATAGGTCGTTTTAAAATGGCAAATTGCTTTAATCATTTATGTCTTAAAACGATCATTTGGAAACCTATTGATTATCGAAAAAATCATTTTGTGCAATCCATAAATATTGCACCATTGATATTAACGTTAAAACTGTTGCAATAAATAGTGCGACAAGGCCTGCATATATTACAATATCGCAAGGGCGCCAAAGGAGCCATGTTAGGGCTGTCATTTGGGCGATAGTTTTATACTTGCCTATAGATGAAACCGCAACATTACTCCGTTTTCCAACCTCAGCCATCCATTCTCGCAAAGCAGAGATGATGATTTCACGTGAAATGATAATTATAGCCGCAATGGAAATCCACCATGCTTGATAATATTGAGTGATCAGAATTAAGGCTATTGTGACAATAATTTTATCTGCAACTGGATCTAAAAACGCGCCAAACTTGGTTGTTTGTCCTAAACGTCTAGCTAAATAACCATCAAACACATCGGTTATTGCAGCAATAAGAAAAATTAATGCTGAAAAAAAACCAGACCATTCAGTTGGAAATAAATAAAAAGCCAGCACAAAAAAAGGAATTAAAATAACTCGAAATAACGTTAATATAGTAGGAAGATTAATTTTCATGTGACATAAGCTCTTTTTTGTTTAATTAATCAATAGATTAACAAAAATTAAAAAACGGGGTTTCTTAATGCTTATGTTGCCTGAAATATTATAATTTTTCAATGTGTTATTGTTGTAAATTTAAATAAATTTTTTCGGCTAGCGATTTAGAGATTCCTTGCACTTGTGCTATTTCATCGATACTGGCATTCTTTAATTCTCTTAAACCACCAAAGTGTTTAAGTAATGCTTGCCGTCTTTTTGAACCGATTCCTTCAATATGTTCTAAAGCACTATCTGTAAGCTGTTTTACCCCTTTTTTTCGTTGCCCCACAATGGCATGATCGTGTGATGCATTACGAATTTGTTGAATAAGCAATAAAGCAGGCGAATGGTCATCAAGATAATGTCCGGTTCCATGCGCTTCAAAAAATAATGTTTCAAGCCCTTCTTTTCGCTCAGCACCTTTTGCCACCCCCACAAGAATAGGGTGATGTTTATCCCAATTAACATTGAGTCCTTCAAATACTTGTAAGGCTTGGTTTAACTGTCCTTTACCACCATCAATAAAAATAACATCAGGTATTTTTTCATCGGGTAGATCTTTTTTATTGTAACGTCTTGTTAATACCTGTTCCATTGCTGCATAATCATCACCCGGTGTAATACCCGTAATATTGTAGCGGCGAAATTCAGATTTTACCGGACCTTTATCATCAAAGACAACGCAAGAGGCTATTGTGTTTTTCCCCATGAAATGACTGATATCAAAACATTCCATACGATTGATTTTATCAATGCCCAAAAAGGTTTTAAGTGCATCGTAACGTTGTTTATTTGACGAATTGGTTAATAATTTGTTCTTCACTTCAGTTTGCGCATTAACGGTTGCAATATTGAGTAACTTTAAATTATCGCCTTTGGGCTCATCAACCAATTTGACTTGATGCTCAGCAATAAGTGACAGTGTCTCTTCCATGGGTTGTTTATCCGACAACGAAAAATTGAGTAGGATCTTTTTCGGAATATTACGATTTTGGTTGCCTTGTAAATAAAATTGCCCTAAAAAGGTTTCTATTACTTCTTCCAATTCAGTATTTGATGGTACTTTAGGAAAATAAGAACGATGCCCAAAGGTTTGTCCATTTCGGATAAATAAGACATAAATACAGGCTATACCAAACTCGTAGTGGAAGCCAATAACATCTAAATTATCATTATTGTTGTAAATGGCTTGTTTTTCGTTGATATGTTTAATGGCTTGTAATTGATCACGTAATGCTGCTGCTTTTTCAAAATTGAGTTCATTACTTGCTTTTAGCATATCTTCAGTGATTTTTTGTAAGATCTGATCGGATTGTCCTGATAAAAATAATCTCACATAATTAACTTGTTCGTTATAATCTTCATCACTCACTAATCCCGGCACACAAGGTCCTAAACAGCGTTTAATCTGATATTGCAGGCAAGGGCGAGTTCTGTTCCGATAGGTGGTGTTCAAGCACTGTCTAATCGGAAACGTTTTTTGTAATAGCGCTAAAATCTGTTTAACTGCATATCCACTAGGATAAGGACCAAAAAACTCATCTTTTTTGCGATTAATCGCCCCACGATAAAGTGATAATTGTGGATGTCTTTCTTTACTTAATTTAATAAAAGGATAGCTTTTATCATCTTTTAAAAGAACATTATAACGTGGTTGATGTTTTTTAATGTAAGTCTGTTCTAATAGTAGGGCTTCGGTTTCGGTATTTGTAATCGTAAATTCAATACGATGGATATGGCTAACTAACATATCCGTTTTCAGTGTTTTTTTACTACTATTAAAATAGCTTTTTAGTCGGTTATTCAGATCTTTAGCTTTACCCACATAAATAATCGTCTCTTTATCATTAAACATCTGATAAATGCCCGGTTTATGTGGGACTGTTTTTAAAAAAGATGTTGAATCAAATTGGCTCATATTAGTTTTCAAATGTGAGGGCTTTTTTCTCTATTATCCTCATAATGGTGCTTAATAATCCATTTATCAAGAGGTAAACGAATCCTGCAACAATAAATATTGAAAAATCGTAATAATCACCATTAAGTTGATTGCTATACCCCATAATATCCATTACCGGAATCATCGAGGCTAGGGCTGTGCCTTTAACAACAAAAACGACTTCATTGGAATAGGTGGACAAGGCTCGTTTTAAAGCATAAGGCATGACAATTTTTAAGGTTTGTCGTTTATTCATACCAAGAGCCTCACAAGCTTGCCATTGTCCATGTGGAACAGATTTTAAAGCACCATAAAAAATTTGTGTGGTATACGCCGCACTATTAAGCGTTAAAGCTAAATAAGCACAAAACCAAGGCGAAGATATGAGATCATAAAATGTCGGAAATTGACTTAAAAAGTCAGCAAACTGTGAAGGTCCATAATAAATTAAAAATAACTGAACTAATAGGGGAGACCCCGTAAAGATAATAATATAGGTACGTATTACCTTTGTTAATACAATATGATTAAGTGATAATAAGCATGAAAAAACGATAGCCAAAAGCCCCGCAGTTAAGATACCTAAAATTCCCAGACTTAACGTGTCAGGAAGACCTTGTAGGATGATTTTAAGATAATAAACAAAATTATCAGACATAATTTAACCTTACAAACTTTTGGCAGAAGAGGGTTGTTCAAAATAAGTTGCACGTTTTTCGATTCGTTCAATCACTTTTTGACTTAAGATTGAAATAATCAAATAGATTACCATTGCGATCGCATACCATAGAAATGGTTGATTAGTTCGTGCAATAATCGTTTTGGTTTGCATCATTAGATCATTGATTGCAATGGCTGAGACTAGTGCGGTATCTTTTAATAATATCAACCATTGATTACTTAATCCTGGTATAGCATGGCGCCACATTTGTGGCATGATAATACGAAAGAAAGTTCTAAATTTACTTAAACCAAGCACTTGAGCAGCCTGTTTTTGTCCACTTGGTATAGCTTTAAATGCACCTCTGAGCGTTTGGGATGCATAAACTGCATAAAGTAGCGATAATGCAATGACACCACATAAAAACGGATCGGGCTGAGTATTGGCTATATGCATTTGGATATGAACTGAGGTAAATATCAATGACATATCAAATCCATCATCTAGTGCCATTAAAAGAAATGGTAAACCATTATAGATTGCCACGACAATTAATAATTCAGGTAGTGCTCGAATCGTAAGGCTAATTAAAGACATTAGCCATGCAACAGGTTTAAATGGAACGGATTCTAGAATTGTGAAAATAAAAGCAAAAACTATACCAACAATCATTGATACAAAAGCTAATGACAATGTGATGGATGTTGCTTTTGTTAAAGGCACGATAAAACCGTCCATTGAGGACATTATCCAGTTCATTGCATATGCTAAAAAGTCTGACATAAAAAAACCGTATTTAAATTAAAAAATAAATTCGCCGCATTTTAAGCGGCGAGATCACAATAATATCAAATTTGATAGTTTATTAGCTATTTGTTAAACCATTTTTTATAGATGGCGTCAAGTTCACCATTTGATTTTAATTTATCAAGTGCTTGATTAAACTGTTCTCTTAACTGATCATTGCCTTTACGTAAGGCAATACCTAAGCCTTCTCCAAAAAAATCATGATCGGTAATTTTGTCACCTAAAGCAATAATATCCGTTTCTTTGCTTAACCAATCACCCGCGACAAAAGAGCTGGCTACAATCGCATCGATTCGTTTAGCTTTTAAATCTAAAAACGCATACTGATAGCTATCATAACTAACAGGTTTAACGTCAGGATATTTTTCATTTAAATATTTCAAATAGGTTGTCCCTTTTTGAATACCAATTCGTTTACCTTTTAGTTGTTCCAAATCTGTTAAAGTGTCTTTCAATGTAATAAATTGAATTGAGCTATCATCGTAATAAATCTTTGTAAAATCAACTTGTTTTTGACGTTCAGGCGTGATGTCTATCCCAGCAATTGCTGCATCAATTCGACGCGTTTTTAAACTAGGAATTAATCCATCAAAAGATTGATTAACAATTTTACAAGAAGCGTTAATCTCTTCACAAATTTTGTTGATCACATCAATATCAAATCCGACAATTTCGTTTTTGTCATTGGTGAATTCGAATGGTGCATAAGTGGCTTCTGTACCGATAGTTAAATTTTCAGATGCTTGAGACGTCAATGCAACGCTGGCAAGCAAAATAGCAAATAAAGTTTTTTTCATATCTTCACCCAAATTTATAATCATTAATGTGATAAATAAGCTTTAAATTCTTCGGTTTTAGGATGAGCAAAACATTCTAGTTGTCCTCGCTCAATAATTTCACCGTGTTCCATATAAATCACTTGTGAAGCGACTTTACGAGCAAAATCAACTTCGTGAGTTACAATGATCTGCGTTATTCCTGTTTGCGAAAGTTCGTTAATAATTTTAGCTACTTGCGATGTAATAGCCGGATCTAATGCTGCTGTAGGTTCATCAAACAACAAAATTTGTGGCTCCATCATCAATGCTCTGGCAATTGCTACTCGTTGCTGTTGACCACCCGAAAGGTGCAGAGGATAACGATTTGCCATTTCGTCAATTTGCAAACGTTGTAATATCAATATTGCTTTATCAGTCGCTTCTTTTTTAGATAAATTTAGTACTTGGCAAGGTGCTTCAATCAAGTTTTCAAGCACCGTTAAATGGGGCCATAAATTATAGTTTTGGAAAACCATACCCACATTTTTACGTAATTGTCTAATAGTGGTATCACTGATTTTTTTGGAAAAATCAAAATGGGAATTAGCTATTGTCATTTCACCTGATGTTGGTATTTCAAGTAAATTAAATACTTTTAGTAAAGAGCTTTTTCCTGCTCCACTTTGACCTAATAATACAATGGTTTCACCTAGAGGATAACTAAGTGAAACATCTTTCAATGCATGATGAGTACCATAAAAACAGTTAATATGGCTTAATTCAATATTCATTATAAATGTTGGCTAAATTAAAAAAATTGACTAAATATTACTTTTTTTTGCATAAAAATGCAATCTAAAATATGAGACAAATAGTATTCTAAATGAATCTAGTATTTATCTTTATGATAAAATTTGAAAATTTAATGATATTCAAATTTAAAAATTAATTATTTTTCAGATATGATAGGGATTACAGGACCCAAATATTTAGGTTCTTTATTCAAAATATAGAGATCGATGAAAGCACTAACACGAGCTAATGTTTCACGAATTCTGACTAATTTCATACTATCTGGAGCAGGAACAGCAAAACATTGTGCTTGAATGTTCTGGGCTAATGCAATAAATATTGCTCGTTCACAATGAAATTCTTGCGTAATAATTGTAAAACTTTTAGCGTCAAAAACTTTGTTGGCTCTGACAACTGAATCCAATGTTCTAAATCCGGCATAATCTAATACGATTGCATCGCTAGGGATTCCCGCTTTAATTAAATCTTTTTTCATCGTGACGGGTTCATTGTAGCTTTGAAAAGAATCTTCTCCATCACCACTCAGTAATAGATAATCAACTTTATGCTGATTATAAAGGGAGATGGCGCCATTAATTCGATTTTGATAAAAAACATTTTTACCACCTCCTCGAACATATTTGGAGGTACCAAGTACTACACCTACGTTTTGATAGGGCAGTTTATTTACATCGTGGTATATATAAGGTGCGGTTTCATAGCTTATCCAATAATCCAAGCCAGCAATTACACATATGAGTAAGAAGCAAAGACTAAATAAACTTTTAATTATTTTTTTTAATTTCATGTTAGAACCAGTTAAAAATAAAGACTAAAATTGGAAATAAAAATGGAGCGATTAAAGACGTCATTATACCACATAATACTAATGATAAAGAACTATATGCGCCTTCATTATAATCAACTTCTATACATCGAGCAGTACCAACTGCGTGTGAGACTGCACCTATTGATAATCCTCTAGCAGAAGCGGATTTTATTTTTGCTATATTTAATATTTGATGACCAAAAATTCCCCCTAATGTGCCAACCAATATAACACAAAGGGCTGCGATTGACGGAACACCGCCTTCGTTGTTGGCAATCGTCACAGCAATAGCCGTAGTGACTGACTTTGGTAAAACCGACGCAGCTATTTCGGTATTTCCTCCTAACCAAAATACAATACTGACGCCAGTTATCATTGAAGCAATTGACGCGCTAAAGGTGATAATGATAATTGACTTCCAACGGGCTTTAATTTGTGGAATGAGTTCGTAGAGCGGAAAGGCTAAAGCGACAACAGAATAAGGTAATAATTTATTTATAATATCGACATTACTAACATATTCTGAATAACTGGTTTGACTTATTATCATAATTGGAATAAGCACTATCACCGAAATCACTAACGGATTAAATAATGGTGTTTTAATTTTAAAAGCAATTTTTCGAATAATCAGAAATACACAAACAGTTAATGGTAACATCCAGATCATAGTGGTTTTTCCTTATTATTATCTGATAAATCGAAATTTTTGGCTGTTTTTTTATGAAGTTTTTCTGTCAACCAAGCTGTTAATACTAATACCAACAGTGAACTACCAATACTTCCAAAAATGATGGGTAACCAATTATTTAATAGCAATGTGTAATTATCCATTATCCCCATTGCAGCAGGAATAAATAGTAATGTCATATAACGCATAAATAAATTGCAGCTATTTTTTATCCAACGAGTAGGGATAA
Organism: Gilliamella sp. CG16; assembly: GCF_046635785.1. Lineage (NCBI taxonomy): Bacteria > Pseudomonadati > Pseudomonadota > Gammaproteobacteria > Orbales > Orbaceae > Gilliamella > Gilliamella sp. CG16. The sequence goes on along the minus strand of NZ_JBIDFL010000004.1, from coordinate 86,564 downwards.
TTTGAAAAGCTAATAAAAAGAATAGGGTTAAAAGACCGATAATACTACCAGGAATCATGATGGGTAAGAGCTGAGAGATGAAATTACCCACCCAAAGACTTAACGTTAAAATTAATAAACCGCGACCATAACTAAACAACGAATAGTATAAAGAATATAATCGATGTTTGATTGTGGCGTGTTTAGCTAAAAAATGTTTCATAGTCTAAAATTTAATAACTTGTTTGATTGTTGATAACAGACTGCTTTATTTGGCGTCTATAATACGCCCCTCAATTTTAATTATCCAACTAAATAATGGCAGTAATGATAAAGCTGTTTTATCAAAGCTAATTTTTCGGGTTGTTGAACATAAGTTTCAGCAAGTAATTCTAAAGTTAAAATATAATCTTGAATCTTAGGCGTATTTAGTTTATCACGACAATAATCTTGCCAAATCATCTGTTCGTGATGAGTTAGGGTTTGAGGAAAGTTTCGAGCTTTGTATCGAAAAAAAAGTGTACTTAAGCGAGGGTCTTCAAATTTAAGAGATAAACTATCTAATAACTGTACTGGTGTTGTTTGTACTGTTTCACAATAAAGTCTATCCTGATTACTCAAAAATCCATTATATATTTGTGCATCTACATCCGTATTAGCCGGATAATCATGACTTAAGCTAAATAATTCTCGCATTTTATCTTGCAACAAAATTTGATTTTGTAATAGCTTTTGTTGTTTGTTTAAGCATTCTTCAATATTAATTGAAAATCGTTTAGCATTTTCAGGCAGTAAAGTTTTTATCGGTGCAAGGATAGGGCATTTGTTAATATGGACGAGTTTTAATGGAATGCGAGACTCATCAAGTTCAAGATCTTCCGTTTTTGTATAAAGTTTTTCGCGTATTATATTCACTGGTAAATCAATAATTGAATCAATATCGCCAGTGAGATCACAAACAATGACGGCATTATTTTGTTGTGGATGCCAAGCGATAGGGCATACTAATGACATATTTCCTCGATAACTACCCAGCATACCCGAAACATGTACCAAAGGGGTCATATTGATTATATCAATAAGTTCAGCAACTTTATTTTTATTGCGCAATGTAAAAAAATAGTTAAATAATTTAGGTTGTTTTTCTTTAATTAATTTTGCAATGGCGATAGTGGCATACACATCTGACATTGCGTCATGAGCATGTTCATGCGTAATATTATTTGCTTTGGTTAAATGTTCTAACCGAAAACTGGGATAACCCGAATCGTTAGTTGGCCAATGAATACCTTCAGGTCGTAAGGCATAACACGCTCTTACTACATCAAGTAGATCCCATCTTGAATTACCATTTTGCCAACAGTAGGCGTATGGGTCGTAAAAATTACGGTAAAGGATATTGCGGGTCACTTCATCATCGAAACGAATGTTATTATAGCCTAAAACGCAAGTATTGGGTTCACTAAATGCTTGATGAATTAATTTGGTAAATTGAGCTTCATTCACTCCTTTTTGATTTGCTTGTTGTGGAGTAATACCCGTAATGAGAACCGCTTCAGGATTAGGTAGATAGTCTGGTGCTAGCTTACAATATATAACTAAAGGCTCTTCAATAATATTAAGCTCAACATCAGTTCGAACACCCGCAAATTGAGCGGGTCTATCAAGAGCTGGATTAATACCAAATGTTTCATAATCGTGAAAGTAAAAAGTAGGTTGTTTGGCGTTATTTTTCATTTTATCGTTTTACTCTTGATGATTTTTGATTTGTCACTTACCTAAATTATACAATATTTTACTTAATTTAAATTATTTAAACCTATTTATTTTGCCATTATAAGTAAGTAATTCTTGTTAAAACAAATGACTTTATTTGTTTAATATCTTCGGATAAAAATTAGAAAGATTATAAGTTTAAAAAATGGTTATATTATTTATAATATTAGGTTAGTTAATTGTGAGTTTTTTAATAAGAAAGAAGTGAATAGTTAAGCGTATTTATTCACTTCATAAGTAAATAATATCAACTATTAATTTAAATTATTCTCTTCTAGAAAAAGAATCAATTGGGCTTTCCATAAGTCCGCTATCATTGTTGTGCCATGTCCGGTAGTTTTTTCAGAAGCTGGAATCAAGTAGTACTTTGCATTGGGAATCTTCTGTATGGCTTTTTCCATTAAATCGGTCGAAGCTGGATTTCTTTCATCATCCTCAGAGTTGATAGCTAAAATTCGTGCTTTGATTTTATTTAAATCTTTGGTTGGATCATAATTTCTTGCCGCATCCCATTGATATAAAAAATCGTTAGTATCCATCGTAACACGTTCGTTTAATTTATCTTTTAATATTTTTTCTGTTTCTTCCGTATTATATGCTTGCTTTTGCCATGCAATGTCACCGCCATTAGTTGCGATATTGTAGTAATTATGGACTAATTGAAACTGTTCGGGTTGTTTGGTATAAAAACCTTTGTTCCAGTCGGGATCATCTTTGATAGCATTGATAACCATTTTACGCATAATCCAGTTACGGCTGGACATTGGCGCAGGGGTAGCAGCCATAGGAATAGCGGCTGTCATATAATCAGGATACATCGTTACCCATTTCCATGTATTCATTCCTCCCATTGAGTTACCGATGATTAATGCTATATGCTCAATATTTAGCTTATTTTTTAATAGTTGATATTGAGCATTAACCATATCGGTATAATCATAATGAGGAAAATCGCCTTTTAAACCGTCAGATGGTTTAGACGATTTACCCGTGCCTATTGCGTCGGGGAGGATAATAAAATATTTTTCAGCATCTAATGGCATTCCTTTATCAAACAATGCATGACCAAAGCTATTATTTAACATTGCGCTACCACTTCCAGTTGTACCATGCAATATTAAAATTGGTTTGTTGTCAGGATTGCCAAGAGTAGTGTAATGTATTTTTATACTTTCAGTTTTTCCATTATTAAATTTGAAATGTTCAATCACATAATCCGACTCTTTTTTGTTATGAAAACCTAAACAATGCCCAAAAAAAGGTATTGTCAAAAAAACAAACATGAAGAATTTAGTCTTTCTTTTGAGCATAATTTTTCTCCATTTTCTATACGCACCATAAAGATAAGGAATATTCATTAAGCCACAATGAACCAGATAGGAAAATCAAGTTTTTGCCACATTGTGATTTTAATCACAATGTGATGATAATATTTTTTTAAGTAACAGATAAATAGGCTATTTAAACAATCTTTTCTAGAGAATTCATACCTGTTTTTTTAATAGTATAGGTAAGAAAAAGTAAGATAGGGGGATGATATAATCAATAAAAAAGGGGGAAATATAATCCCCCATAGCTGTTATCAGTTTAAAATGTATTTTTCGGCGCAGATTCTATAATGTTGGCCATTTTTTCAAGGGTCAGCCTTAAAAGTTTAGGCATTGAATCAAGTTCAATGGAATCCATTAGATTTTTTACATACAGTCCTAATTCTGTATCACCTTCAACGATTAGTCGCCGTTGGAAGAATAGGGTGTCTGGATCTTGACGCCGAGTTGCTATCATAATCAGATCGTTTGCATTACCAATAAAACTTACATCAGCAATTTCCTCTCGACTCACTACGAGTTTATTATCAATTAAGCTAACAAACCAAGTAAGTTGAAGATCGGTAACTTCAATTTTTAACCAACGATTTTCTAAAAAATCGAGATCACCATCTTCTAAAGAATGTTTAAATTGTAGTTGTAATAGTTGTTCAATTGCCTGTTTTTTCAAATTAAACGGAATACAACGTAAAGTTAGCCCCAAAACATGAGGGGCTTTGTCAACAAACTGTGAATGAATATGGCCTAAAAACTGATGTTTGTTTGCTATCATTTATGAATCTCCAGATATCATTTTTTCATAAATATCGAGGTCAGTATTTAAATGTTCAAATGTTTCTTCACTCACTTCATTACGAACTTTCATTTGTAGTAAAGCTGTGCGTTCTGCACCAATTGCCACAAGACGCATACGTCTTTCAAGATTTTCAGCTTCCATTGCTTTTTGTTCTAAATCTTTTAATCCTGTTCGACGTCTTAAAGAACCGATAACACGTGAACCAACTTCATGTATTATTTCTTGATCTAAGCCCGCTTCAGACGTTTCTTGAAGTAAATTGTTTTGCATTTTTTCAAGACTTACAATAGCTTCTTCCGCCATTTGCCCCTTAACTGTCAAAATTTCATTATCTTGTTGAGAGTTATCCAAGATAACACTACCTCGTAATAAAATAGGTAAGACGATGACCGCGGTAATTAATGAAATTAAAATAATGCCAGCTGCGATAAAAACAAGTTGATAACGACCACCAATTGTCATTGGAATAGATAAAACACCCGCTAGGGTAATAGCTCCGCGAACACCCGCAAAAGTGGAAATCCAAAGATCGCGTGTAGTATAAGAACGGAATGCAAGTGGACGTTTTGTTCCAAATGGTAAAGTAGGCATATGTTTCATAGCCCATAACCAAGCAAATCGTGTTCCCATTAATACGATAAATACAAACACGACAATAAAGCATAATTGCCATACTTCAATAGAGGAGTCTGTTTGATTTTCAGCAAAAGTATTATTTAAAATACTTGGTAATTGAATACCTAATAAAATAAAGACAAATCCATTGAATACGAATGTTAACATCGACCATGTACTATCTGATTGTAAACGAGCGGTCAAAGGGGCGTTGCGCATCATACCAGAATGGTTAACGGTCATACCAGCACTCACAGCGGCTAAAATCCCTGAACAGTGACATTCTTCAGCAAGGATATAGGCAGCAAAAGGAAGTAAGAATAGTAAAACAATTTGGATGGCGGGATCATTGTGGGTTAATTTATTAATTAAACGTAAAATACGTGCATATAACCAAGTAAATAAAACACCAACAGCTAAGCCACCAAGAGCGACAACAAAGAAAGAAAGACTAATTTGTAATAAATTAAATTCAAGCAAGCCCGTTGCAATTGCAATAGCAAATTTTAATGATACCAGACCAGATGCATCATTCATTAAAGCTTCGCCTTCAATAATCTCCATTTTTTCTTTTTCTATACGCCCTTTACCGACTATTCCACCTAGTGCAACGGCATCGGTAGGTGATAGTACTGCAGCTAACGCGAGTGCGGCAGCTAATTCAACTTTTGGTAACATCCAATTTAGAAGGTAACCTAATGCAATTATAGAAATAACGACAAGAACGAGTGCTAATCCAACAATTTCTCTGGCATTATGTACAAAGTCTTTGACTGATGTTTTTCGTCCATCTGCAAAAAGCAATGGAGGTATAAACAATACCAGAAATAGTTCAGGGTCAAATTTTACATAAATACCAAAAGCTGCTAAAACACAACCCAGTAGTATTTGCATAAGTGGTAACGGAATTTGGAATGGTAGTAATTTTATTACCACACCTGAAAGTGATACAATTAGCACTATAAGTAATATTGTTGAAAAAAGTTCCATGGTTTTCTATTAGTTATCCTATAATCATCTCATTAGTTAGCTATTGATTATATCGGAAATTTAGTTTAATTTCAGTTGAAAATTTAAAAAAATTATTCATTTTTTAATCAAGCACTCTTTTTAATCAAAATTATAGTTATATGATAAAAGGCATTTTAAATGGAAAATTGGCAAAGGGCATTTGTCTTACATACTCGTACTTATAGTGAAACAAGTCTATTAGTCGATTTATTTGTTGAAAATGCAGGGAAAATAACGGTGTTAGCCAAAGGGGCTAGACGTAAAAAATCTTCATTGAAGGGCATTTTACAACCTTTTACCCCCATTATTGTTCAATATTCTGGTATGGGTGAAATAAAAACTTTACGACAAGTTGAAGGTATAGCGCTAACGTTGCCGCTTTTTTCTGTATCGTTATATAGTGCTTTTTATTTGAATGAGTTATTGCATCGAGTTTTAGTCCCCGAAGTTGGCGTACCTACACTTTTTGAACACTATCTTAAAAGCTTGCAACAATTAGCGCAGCTAGTTCCGGCTGAAAATGTGTTACGTTCATTTGAATTAGCATTATTAGAAAGTTTAGGCTATCACATTGATTTTTTTCATTGTAGTGCAACGGGGGATGAAATTATCGAATCGATGTATTATCAATATCAGTCAGAAAAGGGCTTTATCAGTAGTTTACTTGAAAATAGTACCAGCTTTACGGGTAAAGAAGTATTGGCATTAGGTTATCGTCAATTTTGTGATGAGGATACATTAAAAGCGGCTAAACGGTTTACTCGAATGGCATTAAAGCCTTATGTTGGTTCAAAACCATTCAAAAGTAGAGAGCTGTTTCTGAAAATTTAAGAATTATTCACAATAAAAAATGATTACCCTTCTTTTGATAATTCACAAACTAATTTATCAAGTTGATTGGCAAATTTTTCTCTATCCTTGTTTGAAAATGCAGAAGGTCCTTTAGATTGTATACCACTAGCCCGCATTGTTTCCATAAAGTCTCGCATCACAAGTCGCTCTTTTATGGTTTCTAATGTGAAAGGTTCACCTCGTGGTGTTAGCACAAAAGCCCCTTTATGAAGCACATCAGAGGCTAATGGAATATCAGACGTGATTACTAAATCATTTTTTTCAACTAATTCAACTATTTTATTATCAGCTTCATCAAAGCCATTTACTACCTGTAATCTTTTTATAAACGGAGACGTGGGAATAGTTAACCATTGGTTTGCAACTAAAGTTATAATTATTGATTTACGATTCGCTACCCGATATAGGATTTCTTTAATAGGGTTAGGGCAGGCATCAGCATCAATCCATATTTTCATCATTTTTCATAATCAAATTTTTCATTTATAGGCAGAAAATTATAAACTTTAATCACTCTACAAAGTAACTTATTTTTAATTGAGTTAATCAATTTTATTGTTCTCATAATGAGTTGATAAAACAGTGACAAGATAAAACATATGTTTATTTGAAAAATAGCACATAAATGGTATTATACACGGTCAATTTTTTATGTACGCATGTGCGCTTTCGTGTGGCGCACCACTGTTATAAGGATTTTATATGCCAATTATTACTCTTCCTGACGGAAGTCAACGTCAATTTGATAAGCCTGTTAGTGTTTTAGAAGTTGCTCAAAGTATCGGAGCAGGCCTTGCCAAAGCGTGTATTGCTGGGCGAGTTAATGGTGAACGTAAAGACGCTTGTGATTTGATCGAGCATGATTCTACTCTAGCGATTATCACATCAAAAGATGAAGATGGACTTGAAATAATTCGTCACTCATGTGCTCACTTGTTAGGTCATGCAATAAAACAACTTTGGCCAAATACGCAAATGGCAATCGGCCCCACAATTGATAATGGCTTCTATTATGACGTCGATCTAGATCACTCTTTAACTCAGGAAGATCTTGATGCATTAGAAAAACGTATGCATGAATTGGCCAAAAAAGATTATGAAGTAAAAAAAGAAGTAGTGAGTTGGGAACGAGCAAGAGAGGTTTTTTGGGAACGACGTGAACCTTATAAAATTGCAATCTTAGATGAAAATATTCCTAAAGATTCTACTCCAGCACTTTATCATCATGAAGAGTATATTGACATGTGCCGCGGTCCTCATGTTCCTAATATGCGTTTTTGCCACCATTTTAAATTACAAAAAGTTGCTGGCGCTTATTGGCGTGGTAACAGTGATAATAAAATGTTACAACGCATTTATGGCACAGCTTGGGCAGATAAAAAACAATTAGATAGTTATCTGCAATTTTTAGAAGAAGCAGCTAAACGGGATCATCGTAAAATCGGTAAACAGCTTGATCTTTACCATATGCAAGAAGAAGCGCCAGGAATGGTGTTTTGGCATAATGACGGTTGGATTATTTTCCGTGAGCTTGAAGTATTTGTTCGTACCAAATTAAAAGAATACGATTATCAAGAAGTGAAAGGCCCTTTTATGATGGATCGTGTTTTATGGGAAAAGACAGGACATTGGGGTAACTATAAAGAATTAATGTTTGTTACCTCTTCTGAAAATCGAGAATACTGTATTAAACCAATGAACTGTCCGGGACATGTTCAAATTTTTAATCAAGGTTTAAAATCTTATCGTGATTTACCATTACGTATGGCTGAATTTGGTAGTTGTCATCGTAATGAACCTTCTGGATCTTTACATGGTTTAATGCGTGTTCGTGGTTTTACCCAAGATGATGCCCATATCTTCTGTACAGAAAGTCAAATTCGTAGTGAAGTAAATAGCTGTATCAAAATGGTTTATGATACTTATAGTACTTTTGGCTTTACAGACATAACTGTAAAATTATCAACTCGTCCGGAAAAACGAATTGGTAAAGATGAAACATGGGATTTAGCAGAAAAAGACTTAGCTGAGTGTTTAACTGAAAATGGCATAGAATTTGAATATTTACCGGGTGAAGGTGCTTTCTACGGACCAAAAATCGAATTTACTTTACACGATTGTTTAGGTCGTGCATGGCAATGCGGAACAGTTCAGCTTGACTTTATGTTACCAGAGCGTTTAGATGCAACTTACGTGGGTGAAGATAATGAGCGTCATGTTCCTGTCATGATTCACCGCGCAATTTTAGGATCAATGGAACGTTTTATGGGAATTTTGACAGAAAACTGTGCGGGATTCTTCCCTACTTGGTTAGCACCATTGCAAGTTGCAGTTATCAATATTACCGATAATCAAGCTGAATATGCTAAACAATTGACCGAGAAACTGCAAAAAGTTGGAATTAGAGCAAAAGCAGACTTGAGAAATGAGAAAATTGGGTTTAAAATCCGCGAGCATACTCTAAAACGTGTTCCTTATATGTTTGTCTGTGGTGACAAAGAGATGGAATCAGGTAAAATATCAGTTCGAACGCGTCAAGGTAAAGATCTTGGTAGCTTTGAAGTGAAACATGTTATAGAATTGTTGCTTAACGAAATTCATAGTCGTTCATTAGAACAGATGAATTAAAGATAAATTAATTTGGAGGAATGAGATATTAAAGTCAGTAAACGAATTCAGTCAACACGTGCGCATAAAATCAATGATGAAATTACTGCTCGCGAGGTGAGATTAACCGGCGTCGATAGTGAACAGCTCGGTATTGTTAGCTTGGATGAAGCTTTAAAACAAGCTGAAGAAGCTGCTTTAGATTTAGTTGAAATAAGCCCTAATGCAGAACCACCTGTTTGTCGAATTATGGATTATGGCAAGTTCCTCTATGAAAAAAGTAAAGCAACAAAAGAACAGAAGAAGAAGCAAAAGGTTGTTCAGGTTAAGGAAATTAAATTCCGACCTGGTACAGACGAAGGCGACTATCAGGTAAAACTCCGCAGCCTGATACGCTTTCTTGAAGATGGCGATAAAGCTAAAGTCACGCTACGTTTCCGTGGACGTGAAATGGCTCACCAGCAGTTAGGGACTGAAATGCTTGATCGCATTAAAGAAGACTTAGCTGATTTGGCAACCATTGAATCTTATCCAACTAAGATTGAAGGTCGTCAAATGATCATGGTGCTTGCGCCGAAGAAGAAATAATGGTTCATCAAGCTAATTCTTAATTTTATTGAGAATTACACCATTTTTTCATTGTCATTAACAATGCGAAGTAGGAATTAGTAAAATGCCTAAAATTAAAACAGTAAAAGGCGCAGCAAAGCGCTTTAAAAAAACAGCTTCTGGTGGCTTTAAGCATAAGCAAGCTAACAAGAGTCATATCCTAACTAAAAAATCAACCAAACGTAAACGTCATTTACGTGGTTTGACAACTGTGTCAAAAGGTGATTTAGGTTTAGTTGTAGCGTGTGTTCCATACGCTTAATTTATTGGTTAATTATTTAGAGGATATTATTTATGGCTCGTGTTAAACGTGGTGTTATTGCTCGTGCACGTCACAAGAAAATTTTAAAACAAGCAAAAGGGTATTACGGAGCTCGTTCACGTGTATATCGTGTTGCTTTCCAAGCGGTAATCAAAGCTGGACAATATGCTTATCGTGACCGTCGTCAACGTAAACGTCAATTCCGTCAATTATGGATTGTACGTATCAATGCCGCAGCTCGTCAATGTGGTCTTTCTTATAGCCGTTTCATCAATGGATTAAAGAAAGCATCAATTGAAATCGATCGTAAGATTCTTGCTGATATTGCTGTATTCGACAAAAATGCATTTGCTGCATTAGTCGAAAAAGCAAAAGCTGCACTATAATTGCTTTATAAGAGCCGAGTTATCTCGGCTTTTATCGTTATGGATAGCAATAGTTATTTTAACAAAGTGAATTAATGATGATATTAATTATTTTTCGTTTCTTTTTTAGCTTTAATGACGATATGCATTCGTGAGGCAAATGAAAAACGAAAGATAATTATAAAAGCCTCAGAAAGAGGCTTTTTTTATGTAATGAACAATAAGCAGGAGAATTTTATGTCTCAATTAGTTGAACTGGTAAGCAATGCCAAATCCGCTATTGAAAGTGCTGATGACATTAATATGATCGAACAGATCCGAGTGGAATATTTTGGTAAAAAAGGCTATTTTACGTTACAAATGGCTTCATTACGTGATGTTCCTGCGGAAGAGCGACCAGCTGTAGGTCAAAAAATTAATGATGCTAAACAAGAAGTTGTCGAATTATTAAATCAAAAACGAAGTTTCTTAGAGCGTCAAGCTCTTGATACGAAGCTTGCCAATGAAACAATTGATATCACTTTACCAGGTAAGACACTTGAACTCGGTGGCCTACATCCTGTCACCAAAACGATTCATCGTTTAGTTGAGTTTTTTGGCGAACTCGGGTTTGTTGTTGAAACAGGTCCAGAAATTGAAGATGATTATCATAATTTTGATGCATTAAATATCCCTGCTCACCATCCTGCTAGAGCAGATCATGATACTTTTTGGTTTGATGCTAAACGTTTATTACGTACTCAAACTTCTACCGTACAGATTCGTACCATGGAAAATCAAAAACCACCAATTCGAATTATTGCACCGGGCAGAACTTATCGTAATGATTACGATCAAACTCATACACCAATGTTCCACCAAATGGAAGGGCTATTAGTTGATAAAAATATTAGTTTTACCCATTTGAAAGGGCTATTACATGATTTTCTTCACTGCTTTTTTGAAGATGATATGGAAATTCGTTTTAGACCCGCTTATTTTCCGTTTACCGAACCTTCTGCCGAAGTTGATATTAAAGCTAAAAATGGTAAATGGTTAGAAGTATTAGGGTGCGGAATGGTACATCCTAATGTCTTACGAAATGTAGGTATCGATCCAGACGTATATAGTGGTTTTGCCTTTGGTATGGGAATCGAAAGATTAACCATGTTACGTTACGGTGTCACTGATTTACGTTCTTTCTTTGAGAATGACTTACGTTTTTTAAAGCAATTTAATTAATTCTGGAGATCAAAACATGAAATTTAGTGAAAGTTGGCTACGTGAATGGATCAATCCAGAAATAAGTAGCGATACCTTAGCCGATCAATTAACCATGGCAGGCTTAGAAGTTGATGATGTTGAGGAAGTGGCCGGTAACTTTTCGGGAGTTGTAGTCGGGAAAGTTGTTGAATGTAAGCAACATCCAAATGCAGATAAGCTAAGAGTTACCAAAGTAGATATTGGAAAACCAGAATTACTCGATATTGTTTGTGGTGCTCCAAATTGTCGTCAAGGATTAACTGTTGCTTGTGCAACTGTTGGTGCAATTTTACCCGGTGATTTTAAAATTAAAGCCGCAAAATTGCGAGGTGAACCATCAGAAGGGATGCTCTGCTCTTATTCAGAACTTGGTATAACGGACGATCATAATGGCATAATTGAATTACCTGATGATGCTCCTTTAGGGCAAGATATTCGTGAATACCTGAATCTTAACGATGTTTCAATTGACATCAGTGTAACGCCAAATAGAGCTGATTGTTTTGGAATCATTGGTGTCGCTCGTGATATTTCAGCAGTGAATAATATTCCAATGAAATCACTCCAAGTTGAAAGCGTGCCTGCAACAATTTCAGATACATTATCAATTCAAATTGATGAGCCTAAAGCTGCGCCTCGTTATTTAGGGCGTGTTATCAAAAATATCAATGTAAACGCAATAACACCACTTTGGATGAAAGAAAAATTACGTCGTGGTGGAATACGGTCTATTGATGCGGTTGTCGATATAACAAATTTTGTTTTGTTAGAGCTTGGTCATCCAATGCATGCATTTGATCTTGCCGAAATAGAAAAGGGCATTATTGTGAGATATGCTCGAAAAAGTGAAAAAGTTGTTTTACTTAATGGCAATGAAACTGAATTGAATGATCAAACTTTAGTTATTGCGGATCATGATAAAATACTTGCCTTAGCCGGTATTATGGGCGGAGAAAAATCTGGTGTGACTCAATCGACGAAAGATATTTTTCTTGAATCGGCCTTCTTTGCACCATTAGCAATTACCGGGAAAGCTCGTGAATATGGTCTGCATACTGAAGCGTCTCATCGGTATGAAAGAGGAGTTGATCCAGCTTTACAAAGCATTGCGATGGAAAGAGCAACACAACTTATCCTCGATATTTGTGGCGGTGAGGTCGGACCGATTGTTGACAAAACCAGTTCAACTGAATTGCCAAAATCAGCTAACATACAACTACGCCGTAATAAAATTGATAGCATAATTGGTTATACAATTGATACACAAAAAATCACTGATATTTTAGAAAGACTTGGATGTAAAGTTAATTATAAAAATGAAATTTGGTCAGTTGAAGCACCAAGTTGGCGTTTTGATATACAGATAGAAGAAGATCTCGTTGAAGAAGTGGCGCGTATTTATGGATATAACAATATTCCAAACGCCAACTTAAACATTGAGTCTGTCATGCAGCCAAAACCAGAAGGTCAAATTTCATTAGCTAGAATAAAAGATTTATTAGTTGATAAAGGTTATCAAGAAGCTGTAACTTACAGTTTTGTTGATCCAAAAGTACAACAAATTTTGCATCCCAATTTAAACCAAATTCACTTACCTAATCCTATTTCAAGTGAAATGTCAGTTATGCGTTTATCATTATGGACTGGATTATTAGGCGCAGTGTTATATAATCAAAACCGACAACAATCAAGAATTAGATTGTTTGAAACTGGCTTACGCTTTATTCCAGACGATAAAAGTGAATTTGGTGTTCGTCAGGAACAAATGTTATCGGGTGTAATTACGGGTAATTTATATGAAGAACATTGGACATTACCTAAAAAAGCTGTTGATTTTTATGATCTAAAAGGGGATATTGAGTCAATATTTTCGATTCTAGGATGTGCTCAAGACGTACGCTATGAAAAATCTAATTTGTCTGCTTTACATCCTGGACAAAGTGCCGCTATTTTTGTAAATGATGAAATTATTGGTTATTTAGGTGTTTTGCATCCAGAAATTGAAAAAAAATTATCTTTAAATGGTAAAACGCTTGTTTTTGAAATAAATTTAGCTAAAATTAATAACAAAAAGGTACCGTCGGCTCAGGACGTATCAAAATATCCGTCAAATAAACGAGATATTGCTATTGTCGTTTCAAATACAATTCCAGCAGCAGATATTATTTCTGAGTGTAAAAAGGCTGGTGGTGAGCAACTTATCAAAGTTAATCTGTTTGATGTTTATCAAGGCGATAACATTAAGGATGATGAAAAAAGCCTTGCTATCAGTTTGATTTTACAAGACAAATCACGTACACTTGAAGAAGAAGATATAACAAACATTGTAAGCAGGTGTGTTACTGCTTTACAAATTCGTTTCAAAGCCCTATTAAGAGAATAATAATTATGACATTAACTAAAGCTGATATTGCAGATCGTCTTGCCGATAAATTTAATATTGATCGTCAAGAAGCTAAAGTCCTTGTTGAACTTTTTTTTGAAGAGATACGAGTGGCTTTAGAAAAAGGGGAACCTGTTAAATTATCTGGGTTTGGTAATTTCACTATTCGTGATAAAAATTCACGACCGGGTCGAAATCCAAAAACGGGTGAAAGTGTAGATATCTCTGCTCGTCGGGTTGTTACCTTTAGACCAGGAATTAAATTTAGAGATCGCGTAGAAAAAAACCTAACGCTTTAAAAGTTAGGTAAGTATTCGTGTGATAATTAAACGACCTTTTTTTGATTGATTAAAGAAAGGTCGTTCAATTTTTTTTATTAAAAAAATGTTTGTATTAATTAATTGATTCAAGCATAATACGACCTCCTCAATGGAGGCTCTATGGGTCCTCTTGCAACATTTCTTTGCTCATCAGGTCAGGTCCGGAAGGAAGCAGCCAAAGTAAAAAATATGTGTGTGGGATGTGGCTGATAGGGTCTCCTCCAAACTATCTGCAATGCTTTAATCTTTTCAAAAACAAAACTAACTAACTGATCATTCTATATAACAACATATAGCCATCCTATCTAATAGAAAGAAGTATTTTTGTTGAATTAATATAATAGGCGATTTTCTAGGCTTTTTTATTAAAAGCTAAAAACAATATGGAGTAGATTTATGATGCGAGTAGGGCTATTTATACTGACTAACTTAGCAGTAATGTTTGTCTTTGGTATTATCCTAAGTATATTGGGGGTAGATGCTCACAGTACTTTAGGATTATTGATTTTTGCAGGTATATTTGGCTTTGGTGGTTCATATATATCTCTTTTATTCTCTAAAACAATAGCATTAAAATCGGTTAAAGGAAAACTGATTAAACGTGCGGCCAATGCTCAAGAACAATGGTTATTAAATATTGTTAATCATCAGGCAGAACAGCTTGGTTTAAAAATGCCAGATGTGGCAATTTATGAAGCTAATGATATGAATGCATTTGCTACAGGAGCAAGTAAAAATAGTTCATTGGTTGCCGTTAGCTCAGGTTTATTAAGTACGATGTCACAGGATGAAGCAGAAGCTGTCATTGCACATGAAATGAGTCACATCGCTAATGGAGATATGGTTACAATGACTTTATTACAGGGTGTAATTAATACATTTGTTATTTTTATATCCAGACTATTAGCTTCATTGGCAACTCAAACCATGGATGAACGTAATCGAGGATCATCCCAAATGATTTATTATCTAATTGTTATGGTCTTTGAAACCATTTTTGGTATTTTGGCAAGTATTATTACTATGTGGTTTTCACGTCACCGTGAATTTCATGCTGATGCTGGTTCGGCAAAATTGGTAGGTGCAAATAAAATGATTGCAGCGTTAGAAAAGTTAAAAACAAGTTACGAACCTAAAGAAGATTCATCGATAATGGCATTTTGTATAAATGGTGCGAAAAAAATCAAAATTTCAGAACTATTTATGTCTCATCCGCCATTAGACAAACGTATAGCGGCTTTAAAAGCACGACATTATCTTAAATAGAAATCACAAATTAACATTTTATTAAATAAAAGTATTACCCTGTTATTATTGACAAGTCTTAGTGAATTCACTATAACGCTTGTCAATAAATTAAAACACTAAAATTTGAAGTATTTTTGAGAATAAACGATGTCACAG
Source organism: Gilliamella sp. CG16 (assembly GCF_046635785.1). Taxonomy (NCBI): domain Bacteria; kingdom Pseudomonadati; phylum Pseudomonadota; class Gammaproteobacteria; order Orbales; family Orbaceae; genus Gilliamella; species Gilliamella sp. CG16. Next base: position 71,015 of record NZ_JBIDFL010000004.1, on the reverse strand, counting down.
ATGGATCAATATCAGAATAAAAACCAATTAGAATTACTAAGTCCTGCAAAAAATATTGAAATTGCGATGCAGGCAATTTTACATGGTGCAGATGCGGTATATATAGGCGGACCTAGTTTTGGCGCTCGTCATAATGCAGGAAATTCGGTTAGTGATATTGCAAAATTAGTTGAATTTGCACATCGTTATTACGCTAAAGTTTTTGTTACGTTAAATACGATTCTTCATGATAATGAATTAGAATCTGCAAGACAATTAATTTGGCAATTCTATCATGCTGGCGTTGATGCGTTAATCGTGCAAGATATGGGTATTTTAAATTTAGATATTCCACCCATCGATTTACATGCCAGTACTCAGATGGATATTCGAACACCAGAAAAGGCAAAGTTTTTATCCGATGTTGGTTTTTCGCAAATTGTCTTAGCACGTGAATTAAACTTAAATGAAATTACAACTATTTTTAATCAAATAGATGCAAAAATAGAGTTTTTTATTCATGGTGCGTTATGTGTCGCTTTTTCCGGGCAATGCTATATTTCACATGCGCAAACTGGACGTAGTGCTAATCGTGGAGATTGCTCACAAGCTTGCCGATTGCCTTTTACTTTAAAAGATGATCAAGGACGTGTTGTTGCTTACGAAAAGCATTTGTTATCGATGAAAGACAATTATCAATCAGATAATTTAGAATCGCTAATCCAAGCTGGTGTAAGATCGTTTAAGATAGAAGGGCGTTATAAAGATTTAACTTATGTAAAAAATATTACTGCACATTATCGACAAAAATTGGATAACATCCTTTCAAATTCATCGAATTTAACGGCTGCTTCTAGTGGCAAAACAGAATACTTTTTTACACCAGATCCAACACGAACATTTAACCGTGGTAATACAGACTATTTTGTTACTGGTCGAAAACCTGACATTGGTGCTTTTGAGTCGCCAAAATTTATTGGATTACAAATTGGTGAAATAACTAATGTAACCGCTCAGTATATTGATATTAAATCTGAAAAAATGTTAACTAATGGTGATGGTCTAAATGTCCTCATTAAACGAGAAGTGTTTGGATTTCGAGCAGATAAAGTCGATAAATTAGGTGCTAATCAATATCGGGTTTATCCTAATGAAATTCCTAAATCGCTTAATACCATCAAATTGCCTTTTATTGTTAATCGTAATTTAGATCATTTATGGCAACAAAACTTACTCAAAGATTCAAGCGATCGTCGTATTGGTGTTTCGTTTGTGTTGTCTAATATCGATAATGGAATTCAGTTGAAAGCCAAAAGTGAGGAGGGTATTTGTGTCGAATTAGATCTGATTGGTCAATTTGATCTGGCGAATCAAACAGATAAAGCGTTAAAGAATATTCAAGATAATCTATCTAAACTTGGGCAAACTATTTATTATTTGTCTGAGCTTATTATCGATTTATCGATAATTTATTTTATTCCCAGCAGTCAACTTAATCAATTAAGACGAGACATTATTGAAAAATTAACTTCAGCAAGGTTAGCAAGCTACCAAACCAATAAGCGTAAGCCTGAAACTAATCCAAAACCAATTTATCCCGATAATCAATTAACTTATTTAGCTAATGTCTATAATCATAAAGCCCGTGAGTTTTATAAACAACATGGTGTTCAATTAATAGAAAGCGCATATGAAGCACATGAAATTAAAGATGATGTTCCTTTGATGATAACAAAACACTGTTTGCGATTTGCGTTCAATTTATGTCCGAAACAAGCTAAAGGTATTCAAGGTGTCAAAACAAAAGTCACACCAATGAAATTAATACAAAATAATAATGAAGAGCTCATTTTGAAATTTAACTGTAAAGCATGTGAAATGCAAGTTTGGGGTAAAATTAAAAATCATGTTTTAAAAATGCCATTGTCAGGAAGCGAAATTATTTTCATATCTAAATAAAATGCTTTGGTTTTGGTTCATTCAAATTTCAATACATTTATTTCAAATAATTTTTGGTTACAAATAAACATTCAACTTTAGAAATTTTGGCAAAAAATATTAAATGCTAAAGTATGAATGTTGATGTTAATTAGGAATAGGTTATAACTCAGTAAGGCAATAAATAGTATTATCATCAGATAAAATAACAGAATTTATGGATTCCTAAACAATAAATATTATTTAACATAATATACATTATCCGCACCACGATAAACGTACGTGAATTTTCATCATTCAGCTAACCAATTTATGACGCTAATTTAAATATCTGTGGCATTTTGTACCAATCAGGAATTGGACAATCAGATACCGTCACCTGTCGAATTTCTCGAACTGAAATCGGGCTGAATTTTGCCAGATTGCAACGCTGTGCTATATCAATGCCGATTTTTCTCAAACGTGCTCTGTGTATTTGAACCTGTGATTTGTTAAAATCAAATGTTTGTCCATGCGCCCATTGAATCGCATACATTGCAGTAGTATTTGCTGAACGTGTGGTTTCTACTACGCCACACCTTATTAATTGTTCGCTGATAGTTTCAAAATCCATCGCATTAACCGCCAGTTTTAAAAATTCATCATGTAATTCATTTAATCGTTTATAGTTTGATAATCCCCAATAATGTGAAAACATATCTGTATAAATTTTGTTATGCGTTCTAGATAATAAATGTTACATTATTATTTAGGATTAGGATTAGGATTTTGATTAAATCGTTTTGAGGTTTGGTAATTTTGACAGTGATTTTACGATAACCGTTTCAATTATTTTTAAGAAAAAGGATTCCGGGTAATTGCATTTATAGTTAGATATAGATAATGAGTTAAACAAAAATATGACAATTAATAATGATATGGTTTTAGCTGTTCCAATAGCTATTTTATTGGTTATTTTGATATTATGTATGAGTTATGTTGATAGAACTTATCTAAATAACAAGATTGAAAAACTTTTTAAAAAAAGAAAATTTAGAATTATTTTGGCTGTTATCATGATATTTATTGTACTTGTCTTTTTTGATGGTAAACATAAAGGCTTATTTTTTATGATTTAACGGATTGTATTTAGCCAGTTGGGTATTCTATAATAAATTAATAATTATTATTAATAAGTGAATTTTAAAAAAATTAACTTAAATTCGTAATTATAAATCATTGAACTAGATTTAATTTTCTACTTATAAATCTTATATAACGCCCTATTCTTCATGAACATTAAGTAGCCATATGAATGAAAAAAAATTTAGGTTTTATTGTTTTTAATCAATTGGATAAGATTTGGATAATGTATATTATGTTAAATACAATCATTATTACGAACTTAAAATGATTTTAAGTTATATCTCCTTTTTGCTAAACCCTACTTTCAATTCAAAATTGATTAAAAGTTCTTTAACTATCAGATCAAACCGTAATTTAACCTTTTAGAGTGATAGTCAATATCATAATATAAAATCGATTATCTTTAGTATATAATTGCCAACACCTATTAATACTTTTCATTATTATGCTTATTTTAATGCTTGCCTTCTGTTAATTTAAACTAAATGAACGTTTTGTTGATTAATAATTTAAACTATATGAATTGGCCAATTGTTGTTTTATCATAAAAATATGTTACTCTTGGCTAGAACTGAACTTGGATTAATGATTAATTTATTATGCAAACTACCAATAAGAATATACGATCAAAAAGTTATTCAGTTCCTTGCGAATTATGCAGTATAGGCTCTTTATGTCTACCAATGTTATTAAATAATACTTTAAATAATGTTTTGGAACGTAAAAAGACTTATGCTAAAGATGAACTCATAGTATCCAAGAGCACTGATTTTACTCGGTTTTTTATTATTCATTCTGGTGCTGTAAAAACCTATGTTACAACATCAGACAATAAAGAACAGATTAATGGCTTTTATCTACCTGGTGATATTGTTGGACTGGATTCTATATCAACTAAAATATATAATAACAACATTAAAGCGCTTACTAATACTTTAGCTTGTGAATTGCGTTATGAAGAACTAATGTCTTTAGTTGAATCAAATGCTTGTGTCAGAAGCATGATATTTAGGTTATTAAGTAATGACATTTATAACTATCAAAAATTAATTTTATGTTATTCTCAGAAAAAGGCTGATGAACGCCTAGCCTATTTTATATATTCTCTTTATAGAAGATATGAAAATCGTGGTCACACATCACTAAACATAAAGTTATCTATGAGCCGTAGTGATATAGCAAATTATTTAGGTTTAACGATTGAAACCGTAAGCCGAATTTTGTCGAAACTACAAGAACAAGATATTTTACACGTTAAAGGCAGATATATTTTCATTAAAAATTTAAATGCGCTAATAAGTTTAGGTAACTGATTTTTTTATGTTAAAATAACAAATATTTAATATACGATTTAAAAATTGTAAGGTTTATAGAATATGACGAGTTTAAAGAAAACACTTATTGCTGCTATGGTTACATTTGTTCCTATGTATTCTTATGCGGCTCAGCAGTTAACTGAAGAACAAGCAAGCAACTTGCAGTCTTTCAAACAAATTTCTGTTCGAGGTGCATTTTATACTGATAGCGATTATGTGTTGGCTATGTCTAAAGCAGCAGACAAAGAAGGTGCTGCGTCTTTCTATATTACAACGACAAATATCAGCCCTTCTAATGATACTTTGCGTATTGTTTATGCTAAATTGTACAAAGCTAATGCACCTAAAGCCGAAGAGAAAACTGACAACTTTCGCCAATTTGGTGGAGTCTACGAATACCCTAAATCTAAAGCTATTCGCCTAGAACCTTATGATATTGTTCGAATTCGTGGTTATTTCCCAAGTGAATATGATATTAATCAATCAATTGCAAAAGAAGCTTTAAACAAAGGTGCTTATGCTTACTATATTGATAATCGTTCAGAATTAGGAAGTAATTTGCAGGTTGTTGCCTATTTATTTAAGAAAGATGCACCAGAACGTAAACTTCAACCTGAAAATGCAATCCCTTATGATTCCGAAGCAGGACAATTAGCTTTAGCCCAAGGTGGCGAAGCCGCAATGCAGGTTGAAAGGCCGGGGTATTATTCACCATCTGCATTTAATGAAAAGTTTTATGCTGATAAATTTAATAACAAAGTCAAAGTTATCGATACTGCTTCTTCTACTAATTCGACTACAACGACTATTACAACAGCACAAACTAATACTCCTACTTCAGAAAAACCTGAAGTTATGAGCGAACCACAGCGCGTAAATCGTTACACTGTCACTCTTTCGGATGGTCGTAAAATTCAAGAATTAAATGATGGAACAGCAGCTAAAATGGTTCCTTTCAATACAATAAAATTCCGTGGCTATTATGTCACAGATCAGGAAATTTCATATCAAGCAGGTAAAAGAGCGATAGAAGCTGGTGCCAAGTATTATCATATTGCTAGAATTGCACAAGATACAAATGGCCCTAATATTACCGTGTTTGTTGACTTATATCGTTAATCTTTAATTTGGGCGCATTAGCGCCCTTCTCTAATAGGCTAATTTATTATAATTCTGATTTTATCAACTCAATCTGTTGTTTAATTCTTTTAGCTGATATTGGATAAGGAGTGCCCATCTGCTGTGCAAATAAGTTAACTCTTAACTCTTCTATCATCCAGCGTATTTCAAGAACACGATTATCTAATTTCTGATTTTTTGAAAGGCTACTTAAAAAGTGATGATAATAATTCTGAATTTCCTCAATAATATTCATTGATTGTCTATCTTTTGCCGTATTAAGCATTAATTTTTCAATTCGTTTTTCAATTGCGGATAAATATCGATAGATATCATTTAATCTGTGGTAACCTGATTGTGCAACAAACCCCTTATAAACTAAATGATTAAGCTGATTTTTAATATCAGATAAGGCAAAAGCTAAAGATAAATCGACACGCCCTTTCAACCTTTTATTAATATTAAAATGAAGTGTTAAGATGGCTTCTACTTGTTTGGCTATATCAACCACAACTTGGTTAATATTCGCTTTTGTATATTCAAGTAATTGTTGATACTGCTCAGCAGTTTGAATAAGTTTATTATTCTTTCCAATCAAATAGTCAATGCCACAGGCTATACAATCATCAATAAGATCGAGTACAGTACCAAATGAGTTAAAATAGAGACCTAATTTAGATTTATTCGGTAACTTTTCATGTAAATATTTGATTGGTGAAGGAATATTTATCATGAGAAGACGTCTTAAACCAAGTTTAGTTAATCGCTGTTGCTCGATTTGATTATCGACTAACTTAATACTGACTGATTTATGATCATCTACAATGGCTGGATATGCTTTGACTGTGTAATTTTTTTGTTTTTCTTCATAAATAGCCGGTAGGGTACCAAATGTCCAATCGGTTAGGTTATTTAACTCAATTGGATTTGCTGATTTTTTAGTAGTCAATGAGGATAATGCTGATTGTATTTTAGCTTTTAATTGCTCTTTTAAAAGATTAAGATCTTTGCCATGAGCAATTTCATTACCTTGATTATCTATAATGCTAAAGGTAATTCTTAAATAATTTGGAACTTGATCCCACTGCCAATCCTCATGAGTAATTTGAACCCCCGTCATTTTTCGAAATTCATGCTCTAATGTTTCAAGTAACGGATGTTTGATCGATGTTACTCTACTTAAGAATGCTTCAGCATAATTAGGTGCAGGAACCAAACTGCGCCGTAAAGACTTAGGTAATGATTTAATAAGGGATACTATCAATTCTTTTCTAAAACCAGGTACTTGCCAGTCAAATCCATCATTTTTGATTTGATTCAATATATCAATAGGAATTCTAACAGTGACACCGTCACGGTTATTACCTAAATCAAACTCATAATTAAGAGGCAGTTTGAATTGTTCTTGATACCAATAATCAGGGAACTGAGTTAAATCAATCAATTGTGCTGATTGGTTAATTAACATCTGTTTTTCAAAATTGAGAAAATCAGGTGAAGTTTTTTGCTTTTGCTTCCACCAATTGTCAAAATGTTTAGCTGAAACAATTGATTTATCAATACGCTGATCATAGAAATCAAATAACTGATCATCATCGATTAAAATGTCTTGACGACGGGATTTGTGTTCAAGATCTTCGACTTCATTAATCAACTTTTGGTTTAGTTTATAAAATTTATGATTAGTAATCCAATCCCCTTCTACCAAAGCATGTCTTATAAAAAAGTGACGGGATAACACAGGATCTATCTGGCTGTAATTTACAATTCGATTTTGGACTATAGGCAATCCAAATAATGTCACTTTTTCATTTGCAATTGTAGTACCCTGTTTTTTTGACCACCTAGGTTCACTGTAGCTGTATTTCACTAAATGTTTAGCTATGGGTTCAATCCATTCTGCATCAATTTTAGCTACTGTTCTCCCCCATAGTCGGCTGGTTTCAACAAGCTCACTGGCAACGCACCATTTAGGTTGAGTTTTAAATAACACTGAATTTGGAAAAATGGCAAACTTGATATTTCGAGCACCAAGGTATTCGTTTCTTTCTATCTCTTTTAAACCAATATGTGAAAGTAGACCACTTAATAAAGCCATATGTAATGATCGATAATCTGCGGGTTGACTATTGATTGGAAAAGATAATTGTTTAATGGTCTGACGAATTTGAGTATAGACGTCTTGCCATTCACGAATGCGGAGATAATTCAAATACTCTTTCGGGCATAACTTTCTAAACTGATTACCCGATAACAGGGTTTGTTGCTCTTGAATATAATTCCATAAATTAATAAGAGAAATAAAATCTGAATCTTTATCTGCAAAACGCTTGTGCTTCTCATCTGAAGCCTGTTGTTTATCAAAAGGGCGTTCTCTTGGGTCTTGAATTGACAACGCTGCGGTTACTATCATAACTTCTTTGGTGCAACCTAATCGTCTTGCTTCAACTAACATTCTGGCTAATCTAGGATCAATCGGTAATTGTGCCAAAATTTTGCCTATTTGAGTTAAATGATATTGATGATGCTTAGTGAATATGGCACCAAGTTCTTCTAATAAACGAATTCCATCACGAATATATTTTGAATCGGGAGCCTCGACAAAAGGAAAAGCAGCTATATCACCCAAACCTAACGATGTCATTTGTAATATGACAGAAGCAAGATTTGTACGTAAGATTTCAGGGTCGGTAAATTTAGGGCGAGATAAAAAATCTTGTTCATCATAAAGACGAATACAAATACCATCTGAAGTACGTCCACATCGACCTTTTCGTTGATTAGCTGAAGCCTGCGATATGGGTTCAATCGGTAAACGTTGAACTTTAGTTCGATAACTGTAGCGACTTATTCTTGCCAGTCCAGGATCGATGACATATTTAATTCCGGGTACGGTTAATGAAGTTTCCGCTACATTGGTAGCAAGCACAATGCGTCGTTTAGAATGTGGTTGAAAAATACGGTTTTGCTCGGAAGCAGATAACCTAGCGTATAACGGTAATATATCGGTATGACGTAATTCAAGCTTGTTTAGTGTATCGGCTAAATCACGTATTTCTCGCTCACCAGTTAAAAATATTAAAATATCATCTGAACTCTCTTTTGATAACTCATCAATTGCATCAATGATAGGTTGAAAATCACTATTTTTGTTAATCTCTTTATCATCTTCGTTATCATATATTGGCGGACGATATCGTACCTCGACAGGATAGGTTCTTCCAGATACTTCTATAATAGGCGCATGATTAAAATGGTTAGAAAATCGCTCAACATCAATGGTTGCAGACGTTATGATTACTTTCAAATCAGGGCGTTTAGGTAACAATTGTTTCAGATATCCCAAAATAAAATCAATATTAAGACTACGTTCATGAGCTTCATCGATAATGATAGTATCGTATTGCAATAAAAGTTTATCTTTTTGAATTTCAGCCAGCAAAATGCCATCAGTCATTAATTTTATCAATGTGGTATCACTAACCTGATCAGAAAATCTGACTTTATAACCGACTAACTGCCCTATTTCGGTATTTAACTCTTCCGCTATGCGATTAGCGACAGAACGGGCTGCAAGCCGCCTTGGTTGGGTATGTCCAATATATCCTTTTACACCTAAACCTAATTCTAAACAGATTTTAGGAATTTGTGTTGTTTTACCGGAACCAGTTTCACCTGCAATAATTACCACTTGGTGCTGCTGAATCGCATGGTAAATTTCTGATTTTTTTTCAGCCACAGGTAAATTAGACGGATATTCAATCTGTGCAGGTAAAGACGTCAATCTTGCTTGATAATGTGAAACAGCTTGAGTTACCGCTAAATTGATTTTTGCTAGATCTTGATTATTCTTAGCAAGCTTCAATATTTTATGCTTGTCTAAGAAAGTCATTGATTCTAGAAATTTAATTTGCTGTTGAGATAACATAAAGAGTAAAATATTTGTAAGTAATTTTAATTAAATCTATTATAACAAATTTAAACTATCATTAGGAGTTAAGATGAAAAAGACATTACTATTAACATCATTATTTGTAGGAGCTTTAGTAGTAACTGGATGTGGAGAATCAAATAAAATTAAAGCTGAAGATTTGTTACATCACCATTTTGTATTGGTAAAAGCGAATGGACAAGATGTTTCTTCAGATAAAGCTGCAGAACTTGAGTTTGGCGAAAATATGAATATTACTGGAAAAATGTGTAACCGATTTGTCGCAAAAGTCACCTTAGAAAATGAAACAATCAAAGGTGCAGGCGTTGGTATGACAAAGATGCTTTGTAATGATGAACAATTAGATAAGTTAGATGGCATTATTACCCAAATGATTACAGAAGGTGCAAAAGTCAGCTTGAACAAAGATCAATTGACATTGAAAAATGAAAGTAATGAACTCATTTATCAACTTAAAGATCTGATGTAATAGCAATGAATGTCGTTAAGAACATCTTGCCATTTGTATTCGTTAATTAGGATGATTCTTCTTTTGTTTTCGTCAAATATAATCTAGTTTTTTTGATAAAAAACTTTATTTAAAGTGTGGTTAAGACTATAATAAACACAGATTTTTAAGGATATATATTTTTTGATGAAAATATTTAATTTTTCAAAGATTGCAGTTAATACAAGTAACTTTTTGGGTTACTGCTAACTTATTACATACCAATGCATGGGCATTGGTTTTTTTTTGCGTGAACATAATTAAAAACAGTTTATTTAAAATTAAACTTCAACCTTAACAACTAGTAGATAATATTATGAAAAAGACAAAAATCGTTTGTACTATTGGACCAAAATCAGAATCAAAAGAAATGCTAGCTAAGTTATTAAATGCAGGCATGAACGTAATGCGTTTGAACTTTTCCCATGGTGATTATGAAGAACATGGAAATCGTATCAAAAACCTACGTGAAGTCATGCAAGAAACAGGTTTAAAAGCAGCAATTATGCTTGATACTAAAGGTCCTGAAATTCGTACAATTAAATTGGAAGGTGGGAATGACGTTTCACTAGTTGCAGGTCAAACATTCACATTCACAACTGACGAAACAGTCATTGGGAACGCTGAGCGCGTAGCTGTAACATATAAAGGTTTTGCTCAAGATCTCAAAGTGGGTAATCGCGTTCTTGTTGATGATGGCTTAATTGCGATGGAAGTCAAAGAAATAAAAGGCAACGAAGTCATCTGTACTGTATTGAATAATGGTGATTTAGGTGAAAACAAAGGTATTAATTTACCTGGTGTTTCAATAAAATTACCGGCACTTGCAGAAAAAGATAAAAATGACCTTATTTTTGGTTGTGAACAAGGTGTTGATTTTATCGCTGCGTCATTTATTCGTAAACGCTCAGATGTTGAAGATATTCGCGCACATTTGAAATCTCATGGCGGTGAAGAGATTAAAATTATCTCTAAAATTGAAAACCAAGAAGGATTAGATAATTTTGATGAAATTTTGGAAGCGTCTGACGGTATCATGGTTGCTCGTGGTGATTTAGGTGTGGAAATTGCGGTTGAAGAAGTTATTTTTGCTCAAAAAATGATGATTCAAAAATGTAATAAAGCTTCTAAACCTGTTATTACTGCAACTCAAATGCTTGACTCTATGATTAAAAACCCACGCCCTACTCGTGCTGAAGCGGGTGACGTGGCAAATGCCATTATTGACGGAACTGATGCAGTCATGCTTTCAGGCGAAAGTGCTAAAGGTAAATACCCATTAGAAACCGTTAATGTTATGGCGACTATCTGTAAACGTACAGACATTACCATTCCTGCTTCTTTAGAGCTTACTGCCAAAGAAGAAAAATTACGTATTACTGCGGCTGTTTGTTGTGGTGCGGTAGAAATAGCTGAACGTCTAAGTGCGCCTTTAATTGTTGTTGCAACTCGTAGTGGTAAATCTGCTCGTGAAGTCCGTCATTATTTCCCTAGAGCGCGTATTTTAGCATTATCATCAAGTCAAAAAACGGTTAATCAATTAGCCCTAACAAAAGGTGTTGAGCCAATTTTAATTGATGCTATTAATTCAACAGATGATTTTTACCGTTTAGGTAAAGAGTTAGCTGTAAAAATTTGTGGTTTACAACAAGGTGATACTATTGTCATGGTATCTGGTGCTTTAGTACCAAGTGGCACAACGAATACCACTTCAGTTCACCGTATTTAGGTAAAGTTGCTTTAAAGCAAAAATTGTTTAATATATTTAAATTAAAAGCTAGCGATATGCTAGCTTTTTTTTTAAGTTAAGTTATCCTGTATTAAATTTCATTATTGTATTTTAAGAGATAAAGAATGCTACAAGAAAAAGTGTATTTTCCCAAAGAACTTAGTTGGCTTGCTTTTAATCAACGTGTTTTACAAGAAGCAGCAGACAAAAGTAATCCACTTATTGAGCGTGTTCGATTTTTAGGCATTTATTCCAGCAATCTCGATGAATTTTATAAAGTACAATACGCCAATTTGAAAAAATATGTATTAATTGAACAGGAACAAGGACAGTCCGCTACTTCTAACGCAAAGTTATTATTAAGGCAAGTTAATCAGAAAGTCATACAACTTGAACTCCAGTTTGATCAACTGTATAACGAATTATTACTTGAAATGGCAAGAAATCAAATTTTCTTAATTAATGAGAGACAACTTTCATCTTATCAGGAAGATTGGATAAAAAACTATTATAAACAGAATTTAAGACAATACATTACCCCAATATTACTGGATAGTCACACAGAACTGATCCAATTTTTAAAAGATGATCATGCTTATTTGGCCGTTGAAATTATCTGTGATGAAAAGATAAGTTATGCCCTGCTTGAGTTACCAACCGACAACGCACCTCGATTTGTACTTTTGCCGTCAGAAGTATCAACCAAAAATAAATCAATTATCTTTTTGGATAACATCCTTCGTTATTGTTTATCTGATATCTTCAAAGTCTTTTTTGATGCCACAGAACTGAATGCATATTCAATCAATATCAATCGAGATGCAGAATATGAATTAAATACAGAATTAGACAGTTTGTTAGAATTAATGTCTCAAGGATTGAAGCAGCGATTGACGGCACAACCTGTTCGTTTTACTTATCAAAAAGATATGCCTAAAGCATTATTTGAATTATTAATCAGCAAATTAAGATTAACTGAACAAGATGCCATGCCAGGTGGACGTTACCCTAATTTTAAAGATCTGGCTAACTTTCCTGATCTTGGTGGAAAAAACCTTTTAAATAAACGATTACCGAGTTTGGCTTATAATCGCTTTAAAAAGTTTAGAAATGCGTTTGCGACGATTAAAGATCGTGATGTACTTCTTTATTACCCTTACTATTCATTTGGGCATGTATTAGAAATTATGCGACAAGCTTCATTTGATCCGGCTGTAACCCATATCCGTATGAATATCTATCGGGTAGCAAAAGACTCCCGATTTATCCATGCAGCAATTAATGCTGCTAATAACGGTAAAAAAGTCACCGTAGTGGTTGAACTTCAGGCTCGATTTGATGAGGAAGCAAATATTAAATGGGCAAAAAGACTACTTAGTAGTGGAATCAAAGTTATCTATTCACAACCCAAACTCAAAATTCATGCCAAACTATTTTTAATTGATCGTCGTGAAGAAAACAAGATTGTTCGATATGCACATATTGGATCGGGGAATTTCAACGAAAAAACTGCTCGTGTGTATACAGATTTTTCATTATTAACCGCCGATCCAGCCATTACAGACGAAGTAATAAAAGTGTTTAATTTTATTGAAAATCCATTCAAGCCAGTTTCGTTCAATCATTTGCTTGTTTCCCCTCAAAATACGCGTTTGCGTTTTCATGAATTTATTGAAAGAGAAATTCAAAATGCCAAAGCAGGAAAACCTTCAGGCATCTATTTAAAGCTTAATGCGATCACTGATAAAGAGATGATAGACCAGTTATACCGTGCATCATGCGAAGGTGTAAAAATTAGAATGATTGTTCGAGGAACCTGTGTTTTAGAACCTCAAATTCCCAATCTGAGTGAAAATATATATGTAACTAGTATCGTCGATCAATATTTAGAGCACGCACGGGTATATATATTTGAAAATGATGGTAAAAAAGATACTTTCATCTCCTCTGCTGACTGGATGCCACGTAATTTGGATAACCGCATAGAAGTAGGTGTGAAGATATTTGATCCTATCTTAAAATCAACTATTCATGATATTTTTAATATCCAATGTAATGATAATGTCAAAGCACGAATTATTGATAAAGAAAACATGAATAATTATGTTCAACGCGGTAATAAGAAAAAAATTCGAGCACAGCACGCTATTTATGATTATTTAAAACAATTAGAAGCCAAACAATAAGGATATCTAAACGTGAAGAAATCTAATGAATATGCGGTTATTGATCTCGGTTCTAACAGTTTTCATATGATTATTGCACGAATCATTAATGGTGCAACACAGATAATTTATAAAAATAAAAAGAATATACATTTGGCGACTGGATTAGATGAAAATAATCAATTAAGTGACTCGAGTATTAAACGGGGAATAGAGTGTCTTGAACTGTTTGCTGAACGTTTAAATGGATTTCCCCCGGAAAATGTGAGAATTGTTGCAACTTACACACTTCGTGTTGCATCAAACAGGCATAAGTTTTTGAAGGCTGCAGCTAAAATATTACCTTACCCTATAGAAATTATTTCAGGTCAAGAAGAAGCCCGTTTAGTCTATTTAGGTACTATGACCGCTGAACCCACTTCATCAATTGATACTAAATTTGTTATTGATATTGGCGGAGGATCAACTGAAATTGCGATTGGCAAAGGCAATGACCTTAAACCTATCATTGTCGCTAGTCGTCCAATGGGCTGCGTAACCTTTAATAAACGTTTTTTTCCACAACAAAAGATTGATGAAGAGTCATTTCAACGAGCAAAACTTGCAGCCGAGCAACAAATTGAAACCATGATTAGTACTATCAAAAAACAGAATATTACGGTTGCTTTTGGTACATCAGGAACCATTAAATCTATTCATCATATTCTATTAGATCTTGGTGTGAGTGACGGTATTATTACCCCGAAGAGATTAGATGATTTAGTTAGTTATGTATTGGACTTTGAAACATTTGATGATATTACCTACCCTTCACTATCCGATGAACGTAAACAGGTTTTTGTGAGTGGACTGGCAATATTTTGTGGTGTATTTAATGCATTGGGATTAAATTCGTTGCAGTATAGTTCTAATGCTTTACGTGAAGGGGTTTTATATGAATTAATCGGTGGCCCTAATTATCGAGACATACGTCAAACCACCGCCGAATCTTTATCTAAACACTACAATATCGATCAGCGTCATGCTATGCAAGTTGTCAAAACAGCAAAATACTTTTTTTTACAATGGAAAGAGCAAGCACAAATCGATATTCCAATTTGTGTCGAATCCATTTTATATTGGGCGGCTCTTTTACATGAAGTAGGATTAAAAATTAACTTTTCGTCTGTGCATAAACATTCAAGTTACATTCTGCAAAACAGTAATTTGCCGGGATTTAACGAAGAACAACAACTGTTATTATCGACACTCGTTCGTTATCATCGAAAATCAATTAATATTGAAGCATTTCCTTATTTTAGCCTTTTTGAATTTAAACATATTATTTCATTATTACAAATACTCAGACTCTCCATTCTGATCAATAATCAACGTTCTACAGAGATTAATTTGAATGCATTTCGATTAAAATTAGTTAAAGACAAATTGACCAAAATGACATTCGAAATTGACACTAATTTTGTGGAAAGTAATAAATTGATTTTATTAGATTTAGAGCAGGAACAAAAATATTGGCAGACCATTAATGATTGGAGTTTATCGATTATGTTGTTATGAGATTTTCATATTTAGAGAATAAAAAACCGCCAATTTCTGACGGTTTTTTTGTTGAATAGTGTCTAAGATACGTTATTTCTTAACCTAATTCCAACATTTTCCACCACAAAAGACCAACGGTAAATACAATGGTTAAGTTAACAACGCTACAGATAAACCCTACTTTCCACCATGTTTTGACCGGAACAAAACCTTCAGCAAATAACAATGGATTTCGAGCATTAGCAAATTGGGTAATTGAACCAAAAAAGTTGGTACAAATAACTAATGCAAATATCGCAATCATTGGTGGAACATGAAGTGCCACGGCTACAGATAAGAATACTGGAAATAGCGCCGCAATATGCGCATTGCCACTAGCAAAGAAATAGTGTAAATAAACATAGGCAATAGACAAAATAATAATAACTTGTACCCAGCTATTATCAATAAATTGGTTTTCTACTGCACGACCGATAGTATCGCCTAACCATTTTGTAACACCTAGCTTATTGACTTGTCCTGCTATCATTAATAAAGCCGCAAACCAAATTAAGGTATCCCATGCCGCTTTTTCACCTTTCACATCATCCCAGCTTAGTACACCAGTTAAGATTAAAATTGTTAAACCAATAAAAGCAGTCGTTGTTGCATCAACACCTAAATAGTCTTTACCGAAAATCCAAAGACCTAACAATAAAATTACCGTACCACCCATGATAATTTCTTTAGCGGTGATTGGTCCCATTTTCTTCAACTCTTCAACAGCTAATCTTGGTGCATCAGGTGTTTTTTTAAGTTCTGGATTGGTTAAAAAATAAATAACTAATGGAATCACAATAAAAGAAACCAAACAAGGTACGATAGCGGCAACAAACCACTGTCCCCATCCCAATGTCACGCCTAATGTTTCTGTGACTAATTTAGCGGCTAATAAATTACCGGTAAATGCAGTCAAAAACATTGCTGAGGTAATATCATTGATATGACTTATGGTTAACATTAAAAAAGTGCCAATTCGATTTCTTGATTCATCCTTCGGATTAGAATTAAAGTTAATCGATAACGCTTCAGCGATTGGATAAATTACACCACCAGCACGAGCTGTCGTACTTGGAATGGCAGGCGCCAATGCCACATCTGTTACAGCTAAACCATAAGCTAAGCCTAAAGTGTTTTTACCTAAAATTTTTACTAAATAATAAGCAATACGTTTGCTTAAACCAGTTTTAATAAATCCTCGCGCAATCATAAAAGCAACAACGATCAACCAAATTAAGCTACTATTTAATTCACTTAATGATATCTTGATAGACTCAGTTGCATTAGCTGCACCAGATGGTCTTAAAATAGCAAAAACCGTAATGGCTAATAAGCCAATTGCGCCAATTGGCATAATTTCTGCAACAATACAGGCAATCGTTGCCACAAAAATAATGCTTGTTCGCCAACCTTCTGTACTTATTCCTTGTGGAGGCGAAACAAATAGCCATAATATTGCTGAAATAGCAGCAATAATTATGAGCGGTAACCATTTTACTGGTGGTTTTTTCACTGCGTTCATAATAATTTCCTTCTTTAATGTAAAAACGTAATTAATTCATTTAAAACAATAAAAGTTTAGCAATTTCATTGTCATTGGTTCTTAATGCAGATTTATTTCATAGTGTTTATCAATTAGATCAAAATTAAAATTTTTCGGATTGATCAGTGTCATCGTTTTATTTTTTAGTAAAAAAATGGCTGAAATTTCTGGATGTTTTTTTAAATATTCACCACTGGCATTTACGCCTAATCCATAAAAAATCGTTGAATAAATATCGCCTTCAAGAGAAGTATTTGAAATAACGGTAACGCTTTCAATTTCATTATCAAGAGGATAGCCAGTTAAAGGATTGAAAATATGATGATAAAGCCGATTATTTTGCACAAAATAACGTTCATAAATGCCCGAAGTAACGACTGATTTATTTTTAACTTTTATTATACCTGCTAACTCATCAGATAAAGAAAAGGGTTTTCTTAACCCTATACACCAACAACCTGACTTTTCTATTGGGGAGGCTCCTAACGTTAGTATATTTCCACCTAAATTTATGATGCCATGGTGAATATGATGTTCAAGTAACAGATTTTTAATGACATCGGCGATATAACCTTTTGCGATAGCACCAAGATCTATCTCCATTCCTGCTTTTTTTAAAAAAACAGAATGGGTTGTATCATTTAATTCTATATCAAATGGATCGGTTAATAATAGTTGTTGTTTGATATGATGATCGGCAGGAATACTATCTCCTTTAAACCCTATTTTCCAAAGTTTGACAACAGGGCCGATAGCCATATTAAAACAACTTGAGGGATTCACGCTCAGTTGCCAAGCCTGTTTAATAAGTGAAAATACAGGTAAGCTTACCTCAACAGGATGTTTGCCTGCTGCAAGATTGATTGACATAACCTCCGAAACTGGGCGGTTAACAGTCAATTTATCTTCAAGCAATTTAATGGTAGCAAAAGCAAGTTTTGCGACGGTTTCATTCTGCTCAAGTAGCGTCAATGTCACCGTCATCCCCATCAATGTTTGAGTATACTCGAAGGTAGTAGAACTTACCATTTTTAAGCCAATTTCAATTAACTGTTAATGTAATCTGTGGCTTTTTTACCTGCTTGTATACCAAAAATAATGATATCAGCAACAGCATTACCACCAATGCGATTTGCTCCATGCACACCACCAACAACCTCACCAGCCGCAAAAACACCTTTAATCACATGTTTATCATTATCTAATACTTGTGTTTCAGTGTTTATCGTTACACCTCCCATTGTATGGTGAACACCCGGTGCAATTTTAATTGCATAAAATGGTGCGGTGTTAATTGGATGACGCATTCCCGTCGTTCGACCAAAATCCTCATCTTGTTTGTTAATTACAAACTCATTATAACGTTCAATCGTTTTTGACAGATTATTAGCATCAATAGAAAGTTTGTTAGCTAATTCAGTAATTGAATCGGCTTGAACAACGAGATCATTAGAAACATACTCTTCAACGGCTTTGTTTTCGTCACGAACTTGTTGATCGAATAAAATATAGGAATAGTGTTCAGGTAATTTGATAATATCCGCTGAAACTTTATCTCGGGTATCTAATTCATTAACAAAACGTTTACCTTCTTGAGAAACAAGAATTGCGCCACCGCCACGTATAGATTCTGAGATCAAATATGAGGTAGTTTGTTCAACAGTTGGATGGATTTGAATTTCGCCCATATCAACAGTGCCAGCCCCAAGTTTTTCTAAGATCATGATACCAGAACCTGTAGCCCCTTTATGGTTGGTTGTCACAAAACCTTTTAAGTCAGGACGATATTTTTCAACCATTTCACGGTTAGCACTAAATCCGCCCGTTGCAATCACCACCGCTTTCGCTTTAATGATATAATTTGTGCCGTCTTCTTCAACGACTTTAACGCCAACAACTTTATGATTTTCGGTAACGATTTCAGTCACATTGGTATCTAACATGACTTCAATACCACGTTTATTAAGATTTTTTACCAATCCACTAATCAAAAATCCGCCAACAGCTGCACCACTTGCTGGTCGATGTGTACGGTCGATACTCATTCCACCTGTTGTCGTAATACCACTTAGTTCAATACCGTTTTCATCTAACCAATCAATCGCATCGGGGGCATTTTCAACAAAGTAACGAAGTAATTCCGGATTATTTTTATTTTTACCACCAGCCAAAGTTTCTTTATAGAATAGATCCTTACTGTCAACGATGCCTTTAAGTTTTTGGAATTTAGTTTCAGCTGCATTCATACCAGCAGACGCTTTATTGGTATTTCCGCCAATAACAGGCATTTTTTCAACGACAACAACGCTAGCCCCTAAATCATGAGCTCGTATTGCAGAAGCCAGCCCTGCTCCCCCGCTTCCCACAACAACAATATCGTAAGATTTATCATTTGGATCACCACCTTCAGCAATAATGGCTTCTTTATTCGATTGTGTCATGGCCTTAGTAACGGCTTTTTTGAATGCTTCACACTGTGATGTAGCCCCAGAAATTGCATCCACATGTGGACTGTTTGAATTAATAATTCGTTGTTTAATTTCTGCAAAATTATCTAAAACTTGGTTATCAAACTCATTGGCATTCACAAGTTGCATATCTTTAATGAAATCTTTGCCTAACTCGACATTAATAAGAAATTCATAAGATTCATCATTAACTTTTTCTTGATATTGACCAGGTTTGAATTTCTTATTATTTAGACTTGCATCACGAATTAATGCTTCAACTAATGAAAAACGCCATAAAGGTTCAGGGATATTCAATTCTTCACGTTTGTCACTACTGATAGTTAGCTCCAGTTGTTCACCTTTTTCAATACGGCTAATCCAGTCTGGATAAGCGATGCATG
This sequence comes from Gilliamella sp. CG16, assembly GCF_046635785.1. Classification (NCBI taxonomy): domain Bacteria; kingdom Pseudomonadati; phylum Pseudomonadota; class Gammaproteobacteria; order Orbales; family Orbaceae; genus Gilliamella; species Gilliamella sp. CG16. The sequence continues at coordinate 51,233 of NZ_JBIDFL010000004.1, read as the reverse complement.
CTCGACCAACAGCGACCAAATCGTAACCATTATCAATCGCCGTTTCTACATCAATTTGATTAACCACATTACCTACACCTACTACCGGAATTTTAGCTAATGTCGCAGATCGCATTGCCACATATTTATTGATTAACGGGGTTGGATCTTGGGTATCAACAATTGAAGGTCTTAAAATCGCGCCCATTGAAAAATGAATATAATCCAGACCTTTGTCTGCTAATTTTTCAAGTAGATACATGGAGTCATCAAAACGAATACCCGGTACTTCCAGTTCTTCCGGAGAAAAACGATAACCAACAATAAATTCTGGTGTCGCAAACTGTTTAACCATTTTATGCGTGATATCTAAGATTGCTAAAGGGAATTGCAAGCGATTATCACGGCTTCCACCCCATTTATCGGTTCGTTGATTTGAATTTGGAGAATAAAATTGTTGGATTAAATAAGTGTTAGCACCGTGGATTTCAACACCATCAAAACCGGCTTCAATAGCACGACGTACCGCTTGACCAAATTTTTCGATCATGTCGTCGACTTCGTCTGCCGTTAATGCGATCGGTGTTGCAGCGCCTACTCTAGGGGCTGCGATAGCACTTGGTCCAACAGGAGATTGTCCACCAATGAGTTTTGGCTCAACCATTCGACCACCGTGATAAACTTGAATGACTGCTTTCGATCCCTTTTCTTTAATTGCTTTCGCAATTTTAGCTAATCCTTCAATTTTATCATCGTTATCTAAACCTATTGCACCAGGAAACGCTAATCCTTTATTATCGACAAACCCGCACTCAACGATGATTGTTCCAATTTCACCTGCTCGATCTCGATAATACTCGATTAAATCATGCGTGACTGAACCGTCATAAAATCCGGAACAGGTCGTCATTGGCGCCATCATTATTCTATTTTTTAATTCAACGCCATTGGGTAAAGTGAAGGGTTTAAAAATATTTTCTTTTTTCATTATTATATACCTAATTATTTTATTCAGATTTATTAACTGTTGTTAATAATAGCATTACTTATAATCATTCTCCACTTCGAAACAGACTATTAATGTACTGATGTATTATTTTTTAGACAAAAATTTTTATATATTTTTTAAAGTATTATGTGCTATTTGTTTATCTAAACAAATAACATTGTAGCTTAAGTAAGCAAAACAGTTTTCAAGATAGTCATATTGCAACGATAAATCTAAAAAAAAACACTACAACTATTTCATTTAGTTACATATTTATCATTATAATTGGCTTGAAGTTTGAATAGATTAAGCTAGAATGCATGCAAGTTTGTACAAGAGAACCTAAGAATGATTAGAGTGAAAAAAGAAAAATTATTATCCAAAATTAAGTATCACTCTTTTTTAATTCAATTTATTGATCCTCCTTTATGGAGGATTTTTTTTATCAAAAATATACCCCTCTTTCATCAGAATTTTTTTAAGTGCTCATCACAGGAGATATTATGAAATCTTTAACGCCGTTTTACGATCCCACTATCAGTTACGAAGATAATTATGCAAACGGTCCTTTTGGGCTTTTTACACAATTAAGTCACGTTGAACATGTCGCAACCCAAACCAGTCAATTTCTCAATCTTAATGTTAATTTACCATTTGGAATGCCTGCCGGTCCCCTTCTAAATGCCAATTATATTAAAGCTGCATTTGCGTATGGATTTGACTTATGCGTCTATAAAACTGTAAGAACAAGATTTCACAAATGTCATCCATTGCCGAATGTGCTATCTGTTCATCCTAACGGTAAATTATCCAGTAATCTTGATACTGTCTTAGCAGATACAAATTATACTCAACCGCTATCAATTACCAATTCGTTTGGTGTTCCTTCTCTTGCTCCCGATGTTTGGCAACCTGATATGGCTGATGCGGTAAAAGCCGCTGGTCAAGGTCAATATGTTATTGGTAGCTTTCAAGGAACACAAGGACATGGCGAAATTGAAAAAGATTATGCGTTAGCCGCTAAATTAGTAAGAGAAACTAATGCCCCAATTCTTGAAGCAAACTTGAGTTGCCCAAATGAAGGAGCGAGTAAATTACTCTGTTTTGATGTTGATAAAGTAGAACGCATTGTAAATGAAATTAAAAATGCAGTTCCCGATCGTCCACTTATATTGAAACTAGCCTATTTTCCGGATGATGAAAAAATTATTTCATTACTTACTAAAGTCGGATCGATAATTGATGGATTAAGTGCTATTAATACCTTATCAGCTAAACCTGTTAACGCAAATGGTCAGCCAGCTTTAGGAGAAAATAGAAAGGAAGGTGGAATTTGTGGCGATGCCATACGTTGGGCTGGATTAGATATGGTGAGTCGCCTTGATAAATATCGTCAACAAATGGATTTAAAATTCACCATTATAGGTGTTGGTGGAGTTAGCAACAGTGAACATTATCATCAATTCATTAAAAACGGTGCTGATGCTGTGATGAGTGCGACAGGAGCCATGTGGAATCCGTTACTTGCTATAGAGATTAAGAAAAGTCTGAACTAGATTATTAGCAATATTTATAATTGTTACAGGGTAACTTACCCTGTAATTACGTTTCTTTTCTCTTTAAATTTTCTTTTTTCTAAAATAATAAAAGCCAATAACAATATGCGCTAAAAAAACGATTACTAAAATAATGCGCACATGCAAGGAATGAATAAAAATAAATGGGATTAACAATGCGATAAAAACCATAGCTAGCATTTTAAACAAACTTTTTTTAGATGCTTTTTTATCAATAAGCATCTTTTGTATATAAGTTTGATAATAATGACTTTGAGTAAAACAGCGATAAAGACGATCTGAACTATTAAGCCACAAATATGCGGTTAACAAATAGAAAGGTACTGTCGGCAAAAGTGGCACGAAAATGCCTACCGTTCCCAGCAAAAATGAAACACTACCTATAATAATAAATAACCATTTTTTTAACATAACTAAGTATACTTATAGATAATTATTAAAATTTTGATTGCGAATAACAAAGCATGAATTCAATATTCCAAAAAACTTAATCATTACGCCTAAAGTTAGGGTAAATTATTCATTGTGTGACAACTTAAGTATATAACAGAGTTTTAAAAGAAAAAAATGTTATGAAACACGATTTTTTCATATTGATTAAATTACATTTTTCTTTGCATTTATGTTAAATGTGTTATATAAAAACAATTACATATTTAGGTAATTTTAGTTTTGGATCAGTTTTAATATGGAAAAAAAGGAAAAGTTAACTATACTTCTTTGTTCTCCTGATTGTTCGACAAAATTTTTAACAGAAGGATCGGTTTTTATAAAACCAATAGATAGTTATTGGAATGATTTTGGATACCAATTAGCGACAGAAATAGGTATTCGATTAAATGATAATTCAATTGAATGGTTTGATTCAAAATTTGCTTTCAAAGATCAAGATAATACTTATAAGTATGTTTCTACAATTCTAAAAAAAGAGAAATTTGTAAATCTTTTTTCGATAGATTTAGCTTTTGCTCATTTATTCACAAATCAAAAATCTTATAGCGCCATCAGCCGATTAATTGGTTTTGAAAGAGCAATAAACATTCTGGAAGAAATAAATGATATTTGTTTATATGTGGATAAACCTTCAAGAATACCAAAGTGGGATGATTTTTATAAAACCGATGTGTATAGTAGAGCTATGCTTAGAACGAGTGAGGCGTATTTTGCTTATCGGCATGGATATTCTATTATACAAGGTAAAGTCATTGAAAATGCGGACTCTAAACAAACCTTCAACATTACGTTTAAAAATTTAGATTCTCTTCAACTCGAATTTAAATTTACCAATCAGAATAAATTACGGGGTCGCATTGCGACCATAATAGGGCAAAATGGATGTGGAAAAACAACGATACTGACAGAACTCGTTAAAGCGCTTGCTGATAGGCAATCAAAACATATCTCAATTGTTCCACAACTTGACTTTAACCAAGTTATTTTGTTTGCTCATCATGCAACACTTAATTCAATTGACAAAGAACTTATCAATAACCCTAGTGTTTCTATTTCACAGCTAGATCCTAATATTCAGAACGACAGGGTTTTTAATGAAAAAACAGACAATCATTTATTGGTAGATGTGTTAAGAAACAATAGAATATCCGAATTATGTAATATCATTTCCCAAGAATTTTATGATTTAACAATAAAAGTTCCGCTTTTAGTGGATCATTCGGCTAACCTAGATCAACACCACGAAATCGCAATAAAAAACTTTGCCCGATACAATGGTGAGCAACGTTGGCTTGATAGGATAGCGACGATTGACCGAGAAAAAAATCTCGTTATATATAAAAATGACGAAAAATATCATCCAAGTTTAGGACAATCAACATTTATCCGTTTCATTTTAAACGTTTTTGCCAATGTCGGACCGGCATCAGTACTGCTTATTGATGAACCAGAAACTTTTTTACATCCTAACCTTATTTCTCAATTTATGAGAATTCTTAATAATGTATTAGAGACCACAAAATCCATCGCTATAATCGCTACTCATTCTCCTTACATTGTCAGAGAAGTACAAAGTGCACAAGTTCATATTATTGAAAAGGACGAAGTAGATTTCAAAATTAAGCAGCCGCGAATGCAAACATTAGGCGCTAATGTGACCAGCATCTCAAATGAAATCTTTGGCGATGATCTGTTAATCCATCTATACAATGAATTAGTTGATAACATTAAAGATGATTTAACCTTCGATGAAATTCTCGATAAGTATATTGGTGAAATCAGTCCAGATGCCCTCTTACAGCTAAGGAATAATATGGAATATTAATATGAGAAAATTAAATTTTCCACAATATAATAGCGCAGAAATTATTGATAGCAGTCAATTAGATGAACTTTGTCAAAAAAATCGAAAAGGAAAACATATTCGGTTTATTTCATCTTATATCGATATTATTAAAAAATCTTACGAACATTATGATAAGCATAATGGTAACCCTTGGTTTATTAATTCATTGTCAGAAGAAACAATACCTTCATTATCGGCATTTAAACAACACATGAATCTTTTATATGATAACCCGCCACAAGCACTTAAATTCATTAAATCGCTGAGAGAAAGTATTCAAGGTGCATGCCCAATGTGTGGGAGACATGGCAATGGAACAATCGATCATTATTTACCTAAATCAATCTTTCCAGAATACTCTTTCTTTTCCAAGAACCTGATACCTGCTTGTGATAGATGCAATAAGGAACGATCATTAAAAATAAAAGGAGATATATTACATGAAAGGCCTATTCACCCTTATTTTGATAAATTTATTGAAAAAAGAATCATGTCATCTCACTTTAAACCAGACTGGCGAGCACCGTTAATTACTCCTATAGCCATAGATGTAAAAGATGAAGAAAAAATTATAGTTGAATGGCACATCAAGAATATTGTCATCCCTTCAGGAATCAAGAATCATTTCTCTTATTTATGGACAAAATTATGTGAATCACCAAAGATATATATAAAAAACGCAATTAATTTAGAAGACATCATAAAAAAATTATATGAAATCCAATTAATTTACGAGAATAATGGCGGAACACCCAATAATTGGGATGCCTGTTTTTATCATGGATTACAAAATAGCGAAGAAGCACTCAATTATTTGATTAAAATTCAAAAAGGCGAATTATAAATAAACAACTATTGATTTTATATAGAGGATTGGAACAAAAACATTATGGAAAAACTGATGAAATTGGCGGAACGGACGGGGCTCGAACCCGCGACCCCCTGCGTGACAGGCAGGTATTCTAACCAACTGAACTACCGCTCCGCTTTTTAGACTACTTCAAGGCATCACTGCTGAAGTAGGCGTGATATTAAAGATTATTTTCGATGACGTCAATAGATATTTTAAAATATGCAACCAATTGAATAGAAAACAATCATTTACTGGCACGCCATAATGCTCCGCCACTTTTTTTATCAATTTTTGATAAAACAGTTTCATGTTCTGAAAGTTCATATTCTGAGGCTTTTATGACTTTTAAAGGGGTCGATCCTCGCTCTATTCTTTGAAGAGTATTGCTGTTTTCACCATTAGCTAGACTATGTTCATCCATATTAAAGGATAATGTCGTTTGTCCCCCCGTCATAGCTAAATATACTTCAGCTAAAATCTCAGCATCCAGTAAAGCGCCATGAAGTGTACGATGAGAATTATCAATTTGGTAGCGTTCACAAAGCACATCTAAATTATTACGTTTGCCAGGGAAGAGGCGTCTTGCCATTGCTAAAGTATCGGTAACAATACAGTGATCAGCAGTTTTATAATCTAAACCACAAAGACGAAACTCATAATCCATAAACCCAACATCAAACGATGCATTATGGATAATTAATTCAGCACCATCAATAAACTTAATAAAATCATGGGCAATATTTTTGAATATGGGTTTATCTTTAACAGCTTCATTGCTTATACCATGAACTTTAAACGCTTCTTCATCAATTAAGCGTTCTGGATTAATATAGACATGAAAATGATTGCCTGTTAAACGGCGATTGATGATTTCAACAGCACCAATTTCAATAATCTTATGTCCTTCATAATGATTATTTCCATCTTGATTCATACCTGTTGTTTCTGTATCGAGTACAATTTGGCGAGTAGAATGAGTTATCACGTTATTCTCTTTATATCAAACATTGGGAAAACTACGAATTAGTGATATAGTTTACCATTAAATACTATTAATGTTGATACCTACCCGCTATTGGAAGCAGAATCTTCAGATTTGCTTACCATTTTTAAATTGTGTTACATTTTGGGAATTATCAACCTAGTTTGCCGAAAAGTTTGCAAAAATGTTAAAACAAATCAGAATATACACAGATGGTTCTTGTCTTGGAAACCCTGGGCCTGGCGGATATGCTGCCATTTTAAGATATAAGCACAATGAAAAAATATTAGCAGAAGGATATTTTAATACAACTAATAATCGAATGGAGTTATTAGCTGCAATTGTCGCTTTAGAAAAATTAAAAGAGCCTTGTCAAATTGATCTCTATTCTGATAGCCAATATTTGAAAAATGGCATTTCAAAATGGATTTATACCTGGAAAAAAAATGGATGGAAAACCGCAAATAACAAATCTGTCAAAAATGTTGATTTATGGATGCGGCTTGATAAAGCGGTACAAACACATAAAATCGATTGGATTTGGGTTAAAGGCCATGCAGGGCATCCTGAAAATGAACAATGTGATATCATAGCCAAATCTAAAGCTGAGTCCCCTACTTTAGTGGATACTTTTTTTGAAGAATCAAATTCAGCGTAATAAGTTTTAAACCCTATTATTTCACATGAGACCAACCCATTATAGTTATCAAATGTCACTTAATAGCATGGATTTCATTTATGTATAAATTACACATAATCCCCGTTTTAAAAGACAATTATGTCTGGTTATTAGAAAATAATGCTAAACAAGTTATTATCATTGATCCAGGGGCAGCCGAACCTGTTTATAACTATCTACATCTACATAATTTAACACCCCTTGCAATTTTGCTTACTCATCACCATATAGATCACATTGGCGGTGTGGTAAAACTACAAAATGATTTTAATTCTATTGAGGTATATGGGCCCAAAGAGATTCCTTTACCTATTCAATATGTAGAAAATAGGGATAAATTAATTATTGCCGATTTTAAATTTGAGATAATTCCTGTACCAGGTCATACATTGGGTCATTTGGCTTACTATTGTCAGCCTTATCTTTTTTGTGGCGACACGCTGTTATCGGCTGGTTGTGGACGTGTATTTGAAGGTACTTATCAGCAAATGCTAAATTCACTTAACAAATTAGCCCAATTACCTGATGATACCCTAGTCTGTGCTGGTCATGAATATACCAAATCTAATCTTGATTTTGCACTCAATATGTTACCAAATGATACTAAAATTAGTGCCTATTATGATTTAATTTCCGATAAATCAATTACTTTACCATCTACTTTAAGAAATGAAAAACAAATTAATGTTTTTCTACGATGTAAAGAAAAAAACATACAAAATAAATTAAATTTTAACAATGAGTTAGATTTATTTGTTTTTTTTAGAAGCCAAAAGGATATTTTTTAGGTATAATATACGGTTTTAATAAATGTTTAATGTTTTAAGGTAATGAAAAAGTTATTTATATTCACAGCATTATGTTCGTTTTTGGTTGCATGCCAAAACCATCAATCTCAATATAATAGTAGTGTCTATCCAACACATAACTCAGAATCAATCGTTACCAGTGGACTTTTAAAAAGTAGTGGAATTAATAATAAATTAATTACTCAAAATCCTTGGCATTATATGATAAGCCAACTGAATGTGAAAGTCCCTGAAAATAATCGTATTAAAGAAGAAAGAGCGCTTTTATTACGCAACCCTAAAGCTTTTGAAACTACAGCGCTTCGTTCTGAGCCTTATGTATATTACATAATGGATCAACTACGTCAAAATAATTTACCGGTAGAATTAGCTTTAATTCCACTGATTGAAAGTGCCTACGATCCGTTAGCAACATCGGCTGGTAAAGCTGCCGGTTTATGGCAGATTGTACCCATAACGGCCAGAGAATATGGTCTCAATAAAAGTCACTCATTTGATCCAAGACGTGATCTAATTGCATCAACGAATTCAGCGATAACGCTGTTAAAAGATCTGAACGGTCGTTTTAAAGGAGATTGGTTATTAACTCTTGCTGCTTATAATGCTGGCGAAGGTCGCATTAGAAAAGCAATTGCACAAAATAAAGCAAATGGTTTACCAACAAATTATTGGGCGCTGGATTTACCAACTGAAACCCGACACTATGTACCAAAGATTTTAGCCATTATTGATATTGTAAAAAATAGTGAACGTTACGGTATTAAATTACCCGATTGTAACTATGAAAACTCATTAGTTAGAATTGATATGTCTAAAAATATTTCATTAGCTAAAATTGCTCAATATACTGGGATACCAATTAACGACTTAAAAAGTTTTAATGCAGGCTATTTACAACAAACTGTAAGTGGACCATTCCATTTACTGGTTCCGTATTCTTATGCGGAAGATTTACATAAAAAGCTACAAGCACAAAATCTTGTTTCAGCCGAAATCACAGAACTTTTACAAGATGTGCCTCATAACACTATGCCTTTGGAAGTCAAAACAGTAGCAATCAAGTCCGAAGTGTCAAGTGGAATAAATAATAAGAATAAAACGCTTCATACTAAATCCAATAAACAGATCACTTATCAAGTTAAAGCAGGTGATGATTTAGTAACTATAGCTAAAAATTATCGTGTTAAAATTACAGATATTTTAACTTGGAATAATTTGACCGATCAGGATATCAAAGAAGGTGATGTATTAACCATTAATCTTGCAAATCCAATTTAAATTTGACCAATAAAGGATTATGATCAGATGCCGAAGTACTAATTATTTTTGCTGTATCTAATTGTAATCCTCGATAAAATACAAAATCTAATGGTCTTCCCATAAATGTTTTTCGAATATCAATTGAAAAATTCACCGGTTTGAGGTCAATTGTACTTACTAAATGATATAAAAGATTTAACCTCTGTTGACTCCAAGCATTGAAATCACCCGCTAAGATCACCGGTCCATTATGCTCCTTGATTCGATTTAATAGCATATGCATTTGTTGCCGATAACTTTTCACACCAATACTAAAATTAACGGCATGAATGTTCGCAACCAGCAATTGTTGTGTTGAGTTATAAATAGGATATATCGTGATTAAAGCGGATTTTGGAACGCGAATAAGGGGTTCTTTTTCTCTAAATGAATAGATAGAGATAGGTAATGTATCTGTAATTGTCATCACACCAGCATAAATATTATTGAAGCAGTAAGCGGGCACATGGTCTGCTATCTTATTTTGTCGGGTAATAAAGTTCAATAATTGTGGTGTGGTTTGCGCTTCTTGTAATAATATCAATTTAGTTTCATCTGCATAATGTTCTAAAATTTGAATACAGTCGGCTCTTTTTTGTTTAAAAATATTCCAAACCATAATTGTAAAAGTAGTTTTATCAATTAATGGTTTATTTACTATCAATTGACTATTGGGCAAAATAATTTCTACTTCATTATTTGCCCGATATCGTAAGGTATAATCTCGATGTTTAAACATATTAACTATTTATTTTGTTGAGCTAAATATTTATCAAACGATACTTTATCATTTTCTTCTAATTTTTTCTGTTTTTCGAGTGAAATATACCGCTGTTGAACAAAATCATTATCGGTTAACACGGCTAAAGGTTCTGACAATAACTGTTTTTTATATTGACTTGCTAAAGCTAAACCAAATTTAGCTGTTCCCAAATCACTTATCGCCTGTAATGTTCTTGCTGATAAAGTTAATTCTGGATAATCAAACATAACATCAAGTCGCTCACAAACCTTACGGTAGTGCTGTTTTTCATCATGATGATCTAAAACATCAGCAACACGTAGTAAATCCTTAAATAATTGATGACCTACTTTGGCCATTGGTTCATGATAACTTCCACACCCCATTGTTATTTCAATCCCCGGTTTCCGACCTTCTAAAATAACTCGATTCCAGTTTAATTTTGCGCACTCTAGCTCTTGACTGCTCATTTCAGGTGCCGGTGCTAATGCACACCAAATTAAAAATAAATCGATAAATCGGATCTGTTCTTCTGTAATACCGATTGGTGAAAATGGATTAACATCTAAAGCTCTTACTTCGATATACTCAATTCCACCACGTAGCAATGCATCTGAAGGTGATTCCCCTGCCCTAGGAACACGTTTAGGACGAATCGGCGCATAAAACTCATTTTCAATTTGTAAGACTTTATCATTTAATTGACGATACTGACCATCAACTTTAATGCCTAAGCGACTAAATTCGGGAGATTGTGTTTTAGTTGCGCGTTTTAATCCCTCGACATAAGTATTCAAATGATTAAAAGTGATACCCAATTGCTTTTGAGCATTATTGGTATAACCAATATCGCTAAGCCTTAAAGATGTAGCATAAGGTAAATAACAGTTGCCGTTAGTTTGTTCAATGAATGCTTTCGCTTTTTCGGGATCTTGGATAAATGAAGAGCACATTGATGGTGATGCACCAAAAAGATACGGGATTACCCAACCAAAGCGATAATAGTTACGAATTAAAGTGAAATAGCCTTCTGAAATAACATCTTTACCCTCTTCAGTATTTTTTACCCCGTCTCTTGCTTGCCAAAATGCTGTCGGTAAAGAAAAATTATAATGGACACCTGAAATAGTTTGCATCATTGCACCATAACGGTTTTTTAATCCCTCACGATACAGTGTTTTTAAACGCCCTTCGTTTGAAGAACCATATTGCGCTAAAATAATATCGTCTTCTTTCGCAACAAAACACGGCATACTGAGTGGCCACATCATTTCATCACCAATATTAATACTGGCATAACGATGTAAATCTCGCAAAAACGTGAGCATATAATCAATGTTCGTATTGACCGGTGTTATAAATTCAAGCATCGACTCAGCAAAATCAGTTGTGATCCAAGGGTGAGTTAAGGCTGAACCAATTTTATTGGGAAAAGGCGTTTTAGATAAAGAACCATCGGGTAAAATTCGTAAGGTCTCTCGTTCCAGTCCACGTTGAATACCTTGTAAGATAGTATAATGTTTTTCTAACCAATTAAGTGCTTTAGAAACATCAGGTATCATAATCTTTATTTATCCTAAATTGAGTTTTATATATTCAATATTATCATAATTTACAAGCTTCTATTGGTAATTTTGGCTTTTCACTCATGCTTTATCAGATTAGAACTGATTTCAAAGATGAAAACACTCAATAATACTATTTATTATTGATAGTTAGGTCATGAATCGACATTTGATAATCTTGTCTATTTCATGGATAGGAATGGGTAATCATCCGCATTCCTTTTAATGTAAAACAATTAGATATCATCAATTTCACAAAGTTTTAACTCTGTTATTGTGCTTTTTGATTGGCAATATAGCTTTCATCAACTTGAATTATACTATTAGTTTGATGATCGATTTGATAGGTTTTACCAAATCCAATAACCAGTCTGCCTTGCATTGGTGAAATTTTAAATAAGTTAAAGTCTTTCATTTCTGACAACATATAAACCATTTTACTGACTCGTAAAGCAAATTGCTCAATAATAGCATTAAACAATTCGGAATCTTTTTCAATCATGTTAGCAGTGGCTTGAAAGCTTAAACGTTTACGAGCATAAATGTTCTTCGTTTTAGATTCATCTTCAATAATAAAAGCTGAGATATGGGCATTAGCTTTGATATTCTGACTATGTGGGGCTAAATCAGAAATAAGTATATAGTAATCCTTACCATCAAAAAAATAAGGTGAATAACTTGTTTCGACATCGCCATTTGAATTAATGGTCGACAATATGACCGATAAAACGGACTCATGAAGGCTATTTATTGTATTTTGAACTATCTCAATGTTGGACTCAGCCATAAAAATTTCCTTTAACTTTTTAATTTATTTATATTAATTAGTTCGATAGATTAAAGTTTAATCGTTATTTGATCAATCAGTTAATCAATTGAATATAGAGTCATAACTTTAATCATTGTTATTGGGTACACTGTGTAGCCCTATTGTTTTATAGGCATTACTCAATTAGCATTATGTTGTTAACTATTTGTAATAGGCGATTAATCATACCCTATCCGTCTTTTCTTTCCAATAAAACTAATACTTCCATATGCGCTGTATGAGGAAACATATCAAATAATTGAACTTTCTTAAGTTGGTAATCCGATAATAAGCGTATATCTTCAACTAATGATGATAAATTGCAGCTAGAATATAAAATATAATGAGGTTTAACTTGAGCTAAGAATTGCATTAATGTTTCACCTCCCCCTCTTCTGGGTGGATTGAGTAATACTAAGTCAGGTATATTCTGTTGTCCGATGCTATACCGGGTTGCATCTAATGATTTAAAGGTAAGATGAGTAAAACCCATTTCATGTGCTGAGCGTGAAGCACACTCTATTGCATCTTGGCTAATTTCTATTCCCGTCAATTCTATATTCTCGTTATCTGAAGAATTGACTAAATGTAAACCAAATCCGCCTACCCCACAAAACAGATCCCAAATGGAGCTTATTTTTAAATTATTTACCCAATCACTTGCTGTTTGATAAAGATTCTTAGCAATATTGGTATTGGTTTGAAAAAAGCTTTTAGCTTTAATATAAAGGGGAATGTGATTCAATGTAAAATTCAAATAACTATTTTGGGTAAGAACAATTTCTTCTTCACCTTCTAAAATAGCTGAATGATTAGGTTGAATATTTATTGAAACAACCTGTAAATTTTCAATTTTGTTTTGAAGCTGTTGAAGTGAATTTCTGATTTTCTCAACAAACTTGTGTGATCTCATCACAAATCGAATCATAAAACCATTTGTTTCTTCGGCGGTACTTTCTGTAATGATGACAAATTTCAATTCCCCTTTTCGCTTATTAATATTATAAGGAACTAAACCTTGTTTACGGATGTACGTTCGTACTATTTTAAGAATATTTTGCATACTGGTGGTATAAAGCGGACAATCGCAAAGATCAATAGCTTCATTACCATTTACCATACCCAATATCGGTTTTTCAACAGTGCCAAGTACGGCCATTTTTGCCTTATTACGAAAAGCTACTTCTGAGCTAGCAACGGGCAGCTTAACCTCTTTAGGGTTAAACTCCGTTATTTTTTCTGATAAATTACTCTGTTTTTCTTGAAGTTGGGTGGCGTAAGAATAATTGATCCAGTTACATGATAAACATTTTTTTTGCTGATAATAGCGACACTGCATTATAGTCATAACCTCGTTTTATAATAAGTTATTATATAATTAAATTGTTTCAAAGATTAGTTATTTTAAGCCAAACCACAAAAGACAGCCTGATATTGACTTTTTGAAAATAAAAATTAATTATTTATCAAAAAGATATTTAATTATTTTATTACCAAGGTTTGACGTCATAGCGCTATATGATAGGATATAGCCATTAACATTACAGGAACAATTTAATGTCTATTAAGTTAAAAACGCCAACAGAAATCGAAAAAATGCGTATCGCTGGCAAACTTGCTGCCGATGTATTAGAAATGATCGAACCCTATGTCAAGCCCGGTATAACGACAGGTGAACTGGATAAAATTTGCTATGAATATATTGTCAATGTTCAAAAAGCTATCCCTGCAAATATCGGCTATAGCGGTTATCAACATACAAGCTGTATTTCAATCAATGACGTTGTTTGTCATGGTATCCCAAGTTTTGATAAAAAAATAAAAGATGGTGACATACTTAACATTGATGTCACTGTTATCAAAGACGGTTATCACGGTGACACATCAAGAATGTATATTGCAGGAAAACCAACCGTTGCTGGCGAAAAGTTGTGTGAAGTGGCACAAAATAGCTTGTATGAAGCGATAAAAATTATTCAGCCAGGTATTCGATTAAGAGAAATCGGTAAAACAATTCAAAAATATGTAGAAAAATTTGGTTTTTCATCTGTTAGGGAGTATTGTGGCCATGGAATCGGTGAAGTTTATCATGATGAACCGCAAGTGCTACATTATGATGCTGATGACGGTGGAGTTATTTTAAAACCGGGTATGACATTCACTATAGAACCTATGGTAAACACAGGTGATTGGCGTACTCGAACAATGAAAGATGGTTGGACCGTAAAAACCAAAGATCATGGACTTTCTGCTCAATATGAACACACTATTTTAGTGACAGATAATGGTGTTGAAGTATTAACGCTACGCAGTAATGAAAACTTCCCTCGAGTAATCGAACACTAAAACTGATGATTCAACAATAAATTTATTGTTGAATCATGATTATCTTCTCTAATTCATCTTAATAAAGTAATGTATAAAGTTTACGACGATAAGAAGCCGCTAACGGATTACTTGTGCCTAAGGCTGCTAAAAGGTCAAGTAAGGTTTTCTTAACTTGTCCATCACCTGCATTAAGATCTTGATTAAGAGGCTTAAATAGTAATTCAAGTGCTTCTTCTTGCCGTCCTACTTGCATTAATTGCGATGATAATTGGATCATCAACTCTACATCATCCGGGTGTTTTTCTAATTCAGCTTGTAATAATTGCAATTCGGGAGAATTTGCAGCTTGTTCCAATAACTCAATTTCAGCTTGTAAACCATGATAGGTAGTATCCTGATCTTGCAATGGAACAGAAGCTAAAACATCTTTTGCTTCCGCTAGCTGCTTTAATGCTATCTGTGCTTTGGCTAACATGAATGCAATATCGGATCTTGGTTTACCTAAATGATCCTTTAAATTCTTCCATGCTTGTCTTAATAATGGCAAAGCTTCTTCGTATTTTTCTTCATTAAATAGATTTTGTGCTTCAATTAACTTAAGTTCATCTTCATTAGGCAACACTTTAGTAAGTAATTCACGAATTTTTTCTTCTGGTTGAGGCCCTTGAAAACCATCGAGAGGTTGGCCATTTTGGAATAAATAAACGGTCGGAATGGCACGTAACCCAAATTGAGCAGCCAACATCTGTTGCTCATCACAATTGACACTCGCTAAAATAAATTGACCATGATATTCATCAGCTAATTTAGTCAATGTTTGTGTCATTTCTTCATAATTTGGGCTTCTTGGTGACCAAAAGTAAAATAACACAAGCTGTTTAGTTGATTTTTCTAAAATTTCTTGAATATTTTGTTCATTAACATCAAAAATAAAAGGGTTTTGCATATTATGTCCTATGAATATTGAGATTCATTATTTATTGAGTAAAATTCTATCCATTAATCTATCCGGAAGCAAACGTTTGCCAATCGCCGCTAACTGGGTTACTTTTGTTACCCTGTAACGTATTTTAGGTTTGCGATGTTCAAGGGCATGATATAAACATGGCAAAACGGCCTCGGGCGGTAAGGTAAATCGTTTAGCTATTGGTGGATTTTCAATCCGATGTGTTTTTTCTGTTTGATTGACATTTTTTGAAAAAGCTGTTGTTAATGGACCAGGTTCAATCAAACACACTTTAATATTTGTATTGGCTAATTCAAGTCTTAATACATCCGACCAGGCTTCTAAAGCATACTTACTGGCTGAATAAGCACCTCGTCCCGGTGTTGCAATAATACCAACGATTGAACTGGTTTGTATGATTCGTCCTTCATTATGTTCAATCATGGCGGGTAAGAGCAGTTGAGTTAATTGATGAACACCAAAAAAATTAGTTGCAAATTGAGATTCTAACTGCTCACGACTGATTGTATTTAATCGACCATATACACCAAATCCAGCATTATTAAATAAACCATATAATTTGTTATTGGACAATGCTAACACTTCCTTAGCAGCTTGGGTGACTGAATTAGGATTATTGAGATCAAGAATCACTGCTTCAAATCCTTGCTCAATAAGTTTTTTTTGATCCTCGTCTTTACGGCAAGAAGTAATAACACGATATCCTCGTTGTTTGAGTGCAACAGCCGAAATCAGCCCTATTCCACTTGAACAGCCCGTTATAAATATTGTGCGCAATTCTCTTCTCCCAGATAGTTGTATGTTGTCAAGTTAGCCTATAGCAATTATGATATCACATCTTAATTTAAGTTACTTAACGTTAGTCATGAGGATCGTATGAGAATCGCTATCATTGCCGCAATGGAAGAAGAAGTTGCGATATTAAAAAGTAAAATTACCCATTATAGAGTGGAACGCCATCTAAATTGCGATTTTCATCTTGGAAAAATAGCCAATTGTGAAATTGTACTTCTTCAATCAGGCATTGGAAAAGTCGCAGCAGCATCAGGAACCACCCTATTATTAAATAATTATCAAGTTGATGCGGTTATCAATACTGGCTCAGCAGGTGGACTTTCAACGGCATTAAACATTGGCGATATAGTGGTATCGAAAAATGTATTTTATCATGATGTGGATTTGACTGCGTTTGGTTATCAACCAGGTCAAATGTCAGGATGCCCGATTGCATTTGAGGCAAGTGAAACTTACCAAACATTAGCCAAAGAGTGTATTAAAAAACAAGGGGTCAACGCTATTGAAGGATCGATCGGTAGTGGTGATGTATTTATCAATGGAAAAACCAATCTGGAACGAATTAAGCAAACATTTCCCAATGCTATCGCCGTTGAGATGGAAGCGGCTGCTATTGGTCATGTTTGTTGGTTATATCAGATACCTTTTGTGGTCGTTAGAGCAATTTCGGATAATGGTGATAGTGAATCAGCCGTTGATTTCCAATCTTTCTTAAAATTGGCTGCAACACAATCTTCATTGATTGTCGAATCAATGCTAACTGAACTTGCTTAATTGTTGTCAAATTTAGACATTGATAATTGAAAAACATGTCATATTAAATGAGCAGATCATATCTGCTCATTAGCAACATTTATTGACAATAGGGTTCAAATAAAGGTTTTCGCCAGCCTGATAAAATTTCTGGATCCTGCCCTACTTTATCAATCTTCCACTTCACGTATTGGTTTATTAATCGTCTGGATAGTAACAAATCTGCATTAAGCCCTGTTTGTGAGGCAATCTTGACAGCTGCATTTTTTAGTTGATCTGTAATCACCTTATAATCAGGATAACTATTAATACGACGTATTGCTGGAATGTCTGGAATAGGTTCCGATAAAATATTCAGAATCTGTTGGCCATATAACCGAATCTCTTTTCCATGCAATCCTAATTTATCGAGTTCTGACAAGGATGAGGGTGAATAACGAGCTATTTTCCACAACACCTCTTCTTTGACCACAAAGTTTACAGCAATATCTTGCTGCTTAGCTAATTGATAGCGCCAACTCGCTAATTTATATAACTGCCCTAAACTCTTACCTTTCAATTGCCAGCTATTTTTAATACTCAGGTAAGCATCATCTGGATTGATCACCTCACATTTGCGACCAATAACCATTTGACACTCTTGATAAGCGGCAACTAAATAATGGTTGCTGATTAATTGTGATTTAAGTTTTTGCATTAACGGAAACAGGTATATCACATCATTAATCGCATATTGACACTGTTTGTCTGTCAATGGCCGTTTCAACCAATCTGTACGGGTTTCACTTTTATCAAGATCAATATTGAGATATTTTTTAACTAAACTGGCATAGCCACTACTTAATGGATTATCTAAAAAAGATGCAAGGACTTGACTATCAATGATTGGCGTTGGGACACAATCAAAATGATGCATAAATACTTCAATATCTTCACTGCAAGAATGAAAATATTTTTCAATGGCGTCATTTCGAAAAATGTCGATTAAACATTGCCAATCGGTGATTGCAATAGGATCGATCAAGGCAGCAAATTCACCATTAAATACCTGAAGTAAGCCTAAATGAGGATAAAAAGTTCGAGTTCGAACAAATTCAGTATCCAATGCAATAGCTGCACTATTTTTGATTTTTGAACAATAATCAGCGAGTTGTTCATTATTTATAATAAATTGATAAGTCAATATTAATTACCTATTCTAAAGAATGATTTGATTGTTCTTTGTTATTATCAAACGTCACATCAATGACAACAATTTCTGAACGTGTCATTAAGCGTAAAGGTATACTTCCAAAGCCATAACCGCTACTTACAATACTGGTAAACTGTTTTTCTATATCATGATATATCCCATCAGCATTTTTATAAATAACAGATAACAAAAGATTGATTGGAAAAAGTTGCCCACCATGCGTGTGTCCTGAAATCATTAAATCAACCCCGGCGTTAGCTGTTTCATCAAGATTTTTGGGTTGGTGATCTAATAAAATGATGGGTGTAGACGTATCAGCAAACATCATTAAATCAGCAAGTTCCGCTCGTTTTAAATCATACTTACTCGATGAAAAATCTTCTCGACCAATTAACGTGATATTCAAATCACTAAGGTACACAATATCATCTCGTAAAACGCGCATATTAGCAGCTTTAAACGCATCAACAATATCCTCACCATGAGGATGTTCTTTATTAATGGCTAGATATTCATGATTACCAAAAATAATATAGGTACCATATTTCGATTTCAATTGTGAAAATTGTTTATTAAAGTCAGTTTCTGTAAATGATTTTAATTGTTTATCTAGCGTATCACCAGTGATAACGATAAGATCGGCATTAAGTTTGTTAACTTCGTCCACCATTTGCTTGATAAATTTACGCTGGGTTAACCCATTAAGATGAATATCACTTAATTGAACAATACGTAAATGATCAACATTAGCCTGTTTATTAATCGTAACTTGATAATTTACTATTTTAGAATTAGTCGCCATTTGATGACCAAATATAAACAGTACAATTACGCAACCGACATAAACATAACTCACCCAAAAATCGGGTTTAAATCTTTTTCTACTTATTAAGTGAATAAAGTCAAAAAGCAATGTCGCATAAACAAAACAGATAGTTAAACTGAATAATATGCCAAAAAAGGCCGGAAAATCATTCAATACTTTTGACAGGATAAATGTGGTAGCTATGGTTGCTAATGCTAACCAATAAGCCAATTTCAAATAACCATTTAAATGAAAATCTAGCCAAAATAACCACCGTTTACCTAAGTAAATAATGACTAAAATACTCATCAAACTTATAAAAAGAATAACAAAATTCATAATGCTTCAAACAAATTAACTTAAAAAAGTGGTATCATAACAGAATTATTTTTTATTCGTTATCTATAACTTCAACTTTTATGAATTCAAAAATAGATCAATTATTTTCAACCCCTATCGATAAATTAGGTGACTGGACTTTTGATGAAAAAGTTGCTGAGGTGTTTCCAGATATGGTTCAACGCTCGGTGCCGGGTTATTCGAATATTATTTCTATGATTGGTATGTTGGCTGAACGATTTGTCCAACCGAACTCAATGATTTATGACTTAGGTTGTTCATTAGGTGCAGCAACGCTCTCTATTCGTCGTAATATTAAACATGAAAATTGCCATATTGTGGCTATTGATAATTCGTTACCGATGGTTGAACGTTGTAAACGCCATATCGACGCCTTTAAGGCCAATACGCCCGTTGATGTAATCTGTGACGACATCTGTAATATCCAGATGCAAAATGCATCCATGGTTGTTCTCAATTTTACATTACAATTTTTAACACCCGAATCCCGACAACAAGTCTTGAATAAGATTTATCAAGCATTAAACCCCAATGGTATATTGGTATTATCTGAAAAATTTAGTTTTACTGATTCAACTATTGATGACTTACTGTTCAATATGCATCATGATTTTAAACGTGCGAATGGTTACAGTGAGTTAGAAATTAGTCAAAAGCGTAATATGTTAGAAAATGTCATGCTGACTGATACTATCGAAATCCATAATGAACGCCTAACCAAAGCAGGTTTTACACATATTAACACTTGGTTCCAATGTTTCAATTTTGGTTCTATCATTGCTATAAAATAGCCGTTATTTAGGATAGTTAACAATCCATATATCAGTCAAAAATCAAATTTATAAGGACACAAAAGAATGATCGATTTTGGTGATTTTTACCAGATTATCGCAAAAAATAGGCTCAGTAGCTGGCTTGAAGTCTTACCGGCACAATTAGCCAATTGGCAAAAACAAAACTTAGATAGCCGTTTTACACAATGGCTAAATAGTATTAAACACTTACCTGTTATAACGCCCTATCATATAGATTTATTGCATGGTGTCAGCGTAAAAACGCAAACTCCTCTTTCAACTGGGGAACAGCAACGTATTACTCAGCTATTAAAAAACATGATGCCTTGGCGCAAAGGACCATTTCATTTTTATGGTATAGATATCGATACTGAATGGCGTTCTGATTGGAAATGGGAACGTCTTATTCATCATATTGATAATTTAGAAGGTAAACTTGTTTTAGATGTTGGTTGTAATAGTGGGTATCACTTATGGCGAATGATTGGCGCTGGGGCTAAACTTGCAGTAGGCATCGATCCTATGGCTCTTTATTTATGTCAATTTGAAGCCGTCAGAAAATTATTAGGTGATGATAAACGAGCACATTTATTACCACTTGGCATTGAAGAGCTACCAAAGCTTAATGCTTTTGATACGGTATTTTCGATGGGTGTTTTATACCATCGCCGTTCACCTCTTGATCATCTTTACCAATTAAAAGATCAGCTTGTTGATGGTGGACAATTAATATTAGAAACACTCGTTATTGAAGGTGACTTACATCAAGCGCTTATGCCTGGTGAACGTTATGCACAAATGCGCAATGTTTACTTTATTCCATCGGTACCTACCATGATAAATTGGCTACAAAAATGCGGTTTTAAAGATGTCAGAATGGTGGATATTTCACAAACTAGTTTAGAAGAACAACGTAAAACCGATTGGATGACGTCTGATTCACTTGTTGATTTTCTCGATCCAAATGATCTGAGTAAAACCATTGAGGGTTATCCTGCCCCAATGCGAGCGGTATTTATTGCACAAAAATAGCTTTTTACATTAGTGAAAATTTATTTAAATTGTAATAAACAATCCTATCAAAATACTGTTTTATCTTATGTTAAAGCAAACACCGCCAAAATAAAAAAACAACAAGTAATAAACAAAAAACGGGCTTAATACCCGTTTTTTATACCTATTTTTCGCTTAAACAAATTGTTTATTGCACACCCGGTACCGTAAAATGCATAATTAAAAGCAACGTTGGTAAAATAAATATGGATAAAATTGTTGAAGCAAAAAAGATACTTGATGCTTGTTCTTGCTCAACATTCCAATTATAAGCCAAAATAACGGCTGTTGATGCTGTTGGCATAGCTAACAAGAATACTAACTCTTCCGCCTCCATACCCGTAATACCAAAAAGGTTTACCGCAATTAAAGCTACTACTGGTGTAAAGAAGCTTTTTAAAATCACATTGATAATCAACGGTTTTGAAAAATTCAATTTAACACCATAGATACCTACCCCAACGGCAATTAACGAAATAAAGTTACAAGCATTCGACATGATATCAAAGGTATTAAAGACAAAATGTGGTAACCATTTTGTTCCATCTGTAACACTGACAATTAAGCCCAGAATGACCGCTAAAAACATTGGTTTCATTAACGAGTTTTTCACTGCGCTAAATACCATGTTGCCCGTTACTTTTCCGCCAGATATTTTCGTATCACACAATTCCAATAAGAAAATCGTCATTGGTATCAATGATAACGCCACCACAAAATTCGCTACAGCGACTGAAATGGTTGACGATGCACCTAACATCAATGTTAAAAATGGTACGCCCATTCCCCCCATATTCGGGAAACAACATAACATCGCGTTCATCGCTGTTGATTTTAAATCTTTATGTAAAATGTATTTATTGGTTAAAAAACAAATTATCCATAAAAATGACATTGTACAGAAAAATGCAATCATCCAAATACCGTTGAATATTTCAGACGGCTTAGCATGTGATGTATGCACAAAAAGTAATGCCGGAAATACAAAGTTTGACACTAAACCGGATAATAGCTTCTTGGAGTCTTTGGTAAAAATATTCTGATGAACACATAACCAACCAAGAAAAATTAATAAAAACACCGGAAGACAAGAACTAACAACTTGCCCTACTGCAGACCAAATTAGATTCATTTTTTTTAAAACTCCTAAAATAATATTACTTAAAATACATATTCGGTAATTGGTCGGTAACTTTGGATTAGAATTTATATTTATAGACCGAGCTAAAATAAGTAGGTAATAAAACTGAACATGACCCAGTTATAATAAAACTAGCGACAAAACCTTTTTTCAGTTTTTTAAAAACTTGATATAACTAAATGTTGTTTTACGCACTTTGTGTTTTTGAAAAATATTTTTAATACGACAACCCTTGCTATATTTAAATGTCAAATAACATAACTTGGAAAATATTATATCTGATTCTTTTCGCCCTTGTGTCGAGCTGGCAATACTGACTGTCTAAAAAAACAAAAAATCGCAACAAATATTATTGATATATATCAATATTGGTATTTTATTGTTATAAAAAACAAAAGATGAGAAAATAAAAAAAACGAGCGTTAAATTAGAGTAAAAATCAAAATTAAGCTAAAACAAACTAAATAGCGCTTTTTATCATCGATAACCAATCAAAATTGCATCAGGCGTACTTAGGTTAACAAATTGACTTTTTGTATTATTTCGATAAGTCACACTTAAAGTTTACCTTTAGTCACTTATATAAGGGCTGTGAACAAAAATACAAGGTATAGTGAATTATGTTGTAAATTAATTAATAAATAATCAATATAATGTAAACTATTTAAGTGGTTTTGTAAAATGCCGTAATGTAATTTAAATCAATTATTATGATAGCTTGCGATTTTGTTCTCTATTTTTTGCAACAATACAAATTCAATCCTGCCATTATTTCAACTATTCTTGATTCAGATCGTCAAACTTACTGGTTCGTCAAAATATACTTATCATCCATTACACATGGTCATTTTTTGTCACATTGCTATTTTTTTACAGTGTTTTTCATTGAATCAAGAATCTTATACTGTATATTTATACACTATTCGTTTTTTATCACGAATACTACTACATAGTATAAATTTTACCTGTATATTTTTAGGAGAAACGTTCTTGAGTAAATCCTGTATTGTGCTAGGAACCGTTGATAGCACTATCAAAAATTACTTACCTTTGGTTGATACCCCTGTCAGGGCTGGCTTTCCATCGCCTGCTGATGATTATTTAGAAGCCAAACTGGACTTAACCGATCACTTAGTTAAACACCCAAGTGCTACTTATTATATTAAAGCACAAGGTGAATCAATGATTAACTATGGTATTTTTAGTGGTGATCTTTTAGTAGTAGATCGTTCATTAGCACCCCAAATAGAAGATATTGTCGTTGCAGCTGTTGACGGTGAACTAACATGTAAGTGCCTGGGACTTATTGATGGACAACATTATCTATTATCAGGCAATGAACTTTATCCCCCTATTTCATTAGCGGGTAAAGAAGTCCATATATGGGGCGTTGTTATACACACTATTCATTCTTTACGAAAACGTGGTCATGCATGATTGGGCTGATTGATTGTAATAACTTTTATGCTTCGTGTGAGCGTGTTTTTAACCCTAAATTAGAAGGAAAACCAATTGGCATTTTATCCAATAATGATGGATGTGTCATCGCACGCTCCAATGAACTTAAACCTTTAGTACCAATGGGTATGCCTGCCTACCAAATTGAGGCTAACATTCGAAAACAAATTACATTATTAAGTTCTAACTATGAACTTTATGGCGATATGAGCCAACGTGTTTTTGATACTGTCAGCCATTATACTGCCGATATTGAACCCTACTCAATTGACGAAGCTTTTATTAAACTGGCGGGATTTAGCGATGTTACAACCCATTGTCAACATTTAAGGGCAATAGTAAAACGTGATACGGGAATTCCGGTAAGTATTGGCATTGCATCAACCCACACGTTAGCAAAGTTGGCAAACCACATTGCAAAAAAGCAGCCTATTTATCAAGGGGTCTATTGCCTTCCTAACGATTCAGCCTTACTTGATCAGATTTTAAAATCATTTCCTGTTGATGAAATTTGGGGCGTTGGCAGACCCATAGCCAAAAGATTGCAAACATTAGGTATTCATACTGCGTGGGATCTGCGTCAGGCAGATTTAAAACAAATTAGACAACAATTTTCCGTCGTGCTTGAACGTACCATATTAGAGTTGCAAGGTATTAACGCTATTGAATTAGATGACATTGCAACACCTAAAAAAAACATTATGACATCACGTAGTTTTGGGCAGTTAACAGGTGAATTATTCGACTTGCAAGAGGCAATTCGTATTCACGCCAGTCGAGGCGCTGAAAAACTAAGACAACAAAAATCGATTGCTAATGCTGTACTTGTTTTTTTGAAAACAAATCGGTTTCGTCAAGACTTAATTCAATACAATCCCTCGATTGTCGTACCGCTACTATCACCTACTGATGATTCAAGAGTAATTATTCATGCGGCACAACAGGGACTAACAACAATTTATAAAAAAGGATTTTTATTTATGAAGTCAGGTGTTATGTTACTCGACTTAAAAGCTAAAGATAGCTTTTGTCAATCTGACTTATTTGCTTTAAATAGTCTGCCAGTCTTACAGCAAAAAAATGATAACTTAATGAAAACAATCGATACCATTAATCAAAAAATGGGTAAAAATACCATTCAATTAGGCGGAAGTAGAAAAACCGCACCTTGGCAGATCAAACGAGAACGGCTTAGCCAACGTTACACAACACGTTGGGATGAATTACCATTAGTTAAATGATAATTAACAACAAAAATAACCAATCATTATAACGAAGAATAATGTTGTAAATTTTTGCATTTCCAACAGAAAAATCTAAATTACGTTTTTTTATCATAATAAACGTTAAGATAAATAACGATTGGGCATATAAAAATAGTCATAACATGCAAATTTGATTTTTTACTCATAAAATTTATTTTACAAAAAGTTAACGTTTTGATTAAAATATGTTAACTTTATCGAGTTGTTAGCGTGTATTAAATGCATACTAACAGTTCAAAAATAAGTCAAAAAAGAAGAATATACAGTGCTAAAGTATGTCTTCAAAATGCTTATCCAGAAATAACAAAGCTCGAAAAAACAGTTTTAAACGAATAAATAGCTTTATTTTGAGTAATTAAAATACGTTAAATAAATATACATTTTCACATAGATTATGTTTGATAGGTTATGGCATTGCTTATAAAAAGTTGTGAATTAATTTTTTAGTAACAAAGCTTTATAAGTAAATTTCCATTAAAGGCCACAACTTTTTGGACATTGGCTTACATTTTTCCATAACCAACTAGAGTACTAAATGTGTAAAAAATTTTTGTGACCTTATTTATTGTTTGCTTATACGTTAATAGATTCAGTGTATGAAGCATAAATTTTATAACAGAACGATATACTGAACAACGTCAACATGTTTTTCATCATCACGATAAAAAATACACGAAAGTAATGGGGCAATTAGGATGAATAATACCGCAGTAGAAATTGAAAAACTTAAACAGTTAAGTGAAGCAAATAGTAACAGCAATTATATCTCAATTTACACCTCTAAAAAGCAACAAAATTTATCAAATATACCAATTTTAAAGCCTTTACTGATAATTATATTAAGTGGTTGCAAAGTGATTGGTAATGAAAAAAAACTAGCCTGCAATACAGGAGATTTTATTTTTTTCACCGATGTTCAATCAATGAACATGAGAAATATACCCGCAAATACGAATTATTTTGCATTACTTATTAATTTTGAATTTTCTGATTTTAATGATACATCAATCAACATCAATACAAAGAAAACCAATGAATATACTGCAGGGAAAGCAAATTCTGCCTTTTATAAATGTGTTTCACAAATGATAGAATGCTTAGAATGGGCATCTGATGACATCATTGCAAATCGTAGAAAAGAAATTATTAAACTGTTAGTCCATTCCGGTTATGAAAATTTGGCATGTTTACCCAATCGAAAAGAAACCACGCAAAAAGTAATTGAAATATTTAATAAAAAAGACAATAAAAAAATAACCATTGATGAAATTTGCAAAGAAATCTGTATGAGTAAAGCAACGTTGTATCGAAAATTGAAACTTGAAGGGGAAAATATACAAAAAATTAAGGAAAAACTCGTGATGGGACAAGCGCTTCATTTATTACAAACCTCTAATTTTTCAACAGAATATATCGCTGAAATGATAGGGTATTCTTCGTCCACTCGGTTTTCACAAAGATTTAAAGCTAATTTTGGATTAACGCCAAGAGAATTAAAAAACACCAAACGAAACTAATAAACATTTCATCATTTATTCCATTAAATGGAAACCACGTTAAGAATGAATATTACTTTCGCTGGTAAACATGCTAGTTCTAGTAATTGAATAAATGGTGGAACTTTAAAGATTTTAATATCTATCTTGATAGATAGACATACAGGAATTAAGGTTGAATCAGCCTTAATTCAAAACAAAAATAATACAGCCTTTACTTATTTCGTGACGTTTGCTGAAAATTTGTGAAAACTATTAGCGACAACAAGACCACTAAAATTAAATTAACGAAATAGCGCTGAATTTCATCATATGAAAACCATTAAATTTTCATACAACAGTCTTAAATGACAAACACAAGCATTAATTTATTTACTACTCAAGAAAATAACAATGCCACAACTGTTAATCTCAACCCATTATATTTATTAGGATTTAACACTTGTATCTGGCTAAATTTGCGGTAAATTTTAACAATAACTGATATAAAAGAAATGACATTTACATTCATTTTAGTGACAAAATCATTCATATTTATAAAATTATGAAAATATTTGGCGTAATAACCCAATATTAATGACAAACATTAAGTTAGCTCAATAAACGAAGATTGCAATTTTATTCACTGATCGGTTTAAGTAAATATGATTGATTCAAGATGATAATGACCATTATAGAAGATGAAGGCAATTAAATTGAAAAAATAATAAACCATAACCAACTCATTAAAAATCAATCGATTGGTTATGGTTTATCAGCATATAGCAAGTGACTTACGATCCCATATTAACAATTGAGCTACGGAAACGTCTTAATGCTATAAAGAAAAAGACCGATCCAATTCCAATTAACCATACATAGGATGTCCACACAACACTCAACCCTGCACCACGATATAGTATGGCTTGCCCTAATTCGACAAAATGCGTTGTTGGGGCAATCATCATAATATTTTGTACTACTTCAGGCATACTTTCCCTTGGTGTACTACCACCGGACAACATTTGTAACGGTAATAAAATCAAAATCAACAACATAGCAAATTGTGCGGTTGATTTGGCAATCGTAGCCATAAAAATTCCAAGTGACGTTGTCACAAACAAGTGTAAAGCGGCTCCAATCAAAAACAACGTAATTGAGCCATTAATTGGAACATTAAGCCAGCTTTTTACCACCAATAGTAATGCCACCCAAGTTGAGATTAACACCACTAATCCCATTGACCATACCTTAGATATCATTATTTGAAACGGTGTGACAGGCATAGAAAGCAGATGATCAATAGTGCCATGTTCACGTTCTCGCATTAATGCAGCTCCGGTTAAAATAATGGATAACGTCGTCACAATATTAATGATTTCCATTACCGAGCCAAACCAAGAGCGAGTTAAATTCGGATTAAATGAGGTATGAACTTGAATATTGACAGGTAAATCCGTTGCTTTGCTATAACGATTAACATACTCTGTCACTTCACCCGTGATGATTTGTGTGATATAACCATTCCCTACAAAAGCTTGCCCCATTCGAGTCGCATCGATATTTAATTGAATTTCAGGACTTTGATTGTTCAACACATCACGCTGAAAATTAGGCGGAATATTTAAAGCAAAGGTATAGCTATCGGTATCCATGCCTCGATCCACCTCATCCATTGAGTATAATTTTACAGGTTGATTAAACATCGGCGGATAAAAAGCCGCAACAATTTGTCTTGATAACGGTGAATCATCTTCATCAACCACCGCTATTGAGGCATGATGAAGCGAGTCAGATGTTGCTGTAGCGGCAATATAAATATCAAACGTAAAACAGTAACCTATTAACAGAAGCATGATAGGATCGCGTAATAGTCCCCATAATTCCTTAATACCTAATCGATAAATATTAATTAAGCTTTGCTTCATAACTACCCTTCCTGTTTTTTAAGGAGAAAAATACTGGCGCACAGCACAACAGGAATAGTGACTAATAATGCGAATAAAGAATTGTGTAAATCATTAAAACCCAGTGCTTTATTAAATACACCTCGTGCAATGATTAGCATATGTGTTGTTGGATAAACTTCACCGATATAACGCCCACT
Source organism: Gilliamella sp. CG16 (assembly GCF_046635785.1). Lineage (NCBI taxonomy): Bacteria > Pseudomonadati > Pseudomonadota > Gammaproteobacteria > Orbales > Orbaceae > Gilliamella > Gilliamella sp. CG16. Next base: position 22,160 of record NZ_JBIDFL010000004.1, on the reverse strand, counting down.
CCCCTCCAATGAAGCCACAGGATTGAGTAAACCCGAAAACTGAATAGCAGGTAACATAGTGCCGACACAGGTTAAAAATATCACTGCAATTTGACTACGTGTAATAGTTGACGCCAACAGCCCAAGCCCCGTTGAAATAATACAATAAGCTAAAGCAGCCAAGCATAACGTGAATAAACTGCCTTTGATTGGCACGCCAAAAATAGTAATCGCCATAAACAGCAACAGCAAAAAACTAAACATAGAAATAATAATATACGGTACCTGCTTTCCTAATAAAAATTCGGCACGAGTCACAGGGGTAACATATAAATTAATAATCGATCCCATCTCTTTTTCACGGACAACCGATAAAGCTGCCAGCATGGAAGGAATCATCAATAATAAAATAGGAATAACCGCCGGTACCATTGACGGTAAGCTTTTTACATCAGGATTATATCGATACCGCGTCTCAATATTCGCCAAACTGGTTGAATCTTTTCCTGACATTTCTTTCACTTTTTGACTTAGCCAAGCAAGATGCATACCTTGTACATAGCCTTTAATGGTTTCTGCGCGTAGTGGCATGGCACCATCTATCCAAACACCAATATCAACGGAATCACCACGTTGAATATCTCGTCCAAAATTAGGTGGAATTTCAATCGCTAACGCAATATCATTACTTCGTAAACGGGCATCCATATCGGCATAATCCGTTATAGGTGGCCTTTCAACAAAGTAACGTTTGGAACCAGACAAATTAAGCGTATAGTTTTGACTGATTTCACTTTGGTCACGATCTAGCACGGCAAAACGTAAATTTTCGACATCTAGCGTAATCCCATAACCCATAACGAGCATTAAGATTGCTGACCCCATTAATGCCAACATCGCACGTAAAGGATCTCGCGACAGTTCAAGTGTTTCACGCCATAAACAACCAATCATCCGTGTTAAACTAAATCCTTGAAGATGATTCGCTGGTGGGATGACTGTTTGGGATTTGTCAGCGGTAACTGGAGCTTCGGTCGATTTTTGTTGTGCATCGCTATCGTCAGCACCTGCATCAACTAGATAGCGGATGAAGGCATCTTCTAAAGTCGACGCGTTTTTCGATGCAATAATATTATCGGGAGTATCACTTGCCAACACTTTCCCCGCATGCATTAAAGAAATTCTGTCACATCTTGCGGCTTCATTCATAAAATGGGTAGTAATAAAAACCGTTACTTTATCTTTACGGGATAATTCAATGATCAAACGCCAAAAGTCATCTCGAGCAATCGGATCGACGCCGGATGTCGGTTCATCTAAAATTAATATTTCTGGGTTGTGCACAACGGCGACCGATAAAGATAAACGCTGTTTAACCCCTAAAGGTAAGCTATCAGGTAGATTTTGAGCATCTTGTTCTAATCCAAACCGTTTAAGAAGTTCAGAAACACGTTCAGGTATTTTACTTTCTTCAATGCCAAATAAACGTGCATGTAGCACTAAGTTTTGCTCAACAGTCAATTCACTATACAAAGAAAAAGCTTGAGACATATAACCTAAATGCCGTCTGGTATTAATATCATTGGCATCAACAGGTTTACCAAATAACCAAGCTTCACCGGACGAAATAGGTAATAAGCCAGTTAACATCTTCATGGTTGTTGATTTACCACAACCGTTTGACCCTAAAAAGCCAAAAATCTCGCCTTGTTTAATCGAAAAATTAACATGATCGACTGCAATAAAATCACCAAATTGCTTAGTTAGCCCTTTCGCTTCTATCGCTGTTTGTAGATTGTTATTTACATCCAAAGGTGGAATTTCAACGGCTTGATAGCCTTGTTTGGCACTTTCTGGCATCAACTGAATAAAGGCATCGTCTAAATTATCTTTTCCTGTTTGGCTTAATAATGATTTAGGTGTGCCTGTTTCTAAAATTTTACCGCCATACATTGCAACAAGCCAATCAAAGTTTTGTGCTTCATCCATATAAGCTGTTGCCACAATAACACTCATTTGTGGTCTTTGCTGCCGAATTTTATTAATTAATTGCCAAAATTGTGCTCGGGAAAGGGGATCGACCCCTGTGGTAGGTTCATCAAGAATCAGTAAATCAGGATCATGAATCAAAGCAGAACATAAACTGACTTTTTGTTTCATACCGCCAGATAGTCGCCCTGCTGGTCTTGATAAAAAGGGATACAGCCCAGTACTTTTTGTTAATTCGTCAATGCGACGTCGGCGCTCTGCGGCATCATTACCAAATAAACGAGCAAAAAATTGAAGATTTTCCTCGACAGATAATGTTGGATAAAGATTTTTACCTAATCCTTGTGGCATGTAAGCAATACGAGTACACACCGCTTTACGATGTGACTTATCTCGCATATCGCCATCTAAAACATAAACTAAACCATCTTGAATGACATGTGCACCCGCAATCAAAGACAGCAAACTTGATTTACCAACCCCATCTGGCCCAATTAATCCCACCATGCACCTTGGTGGAATAGTTAAACTAATGTTATCCAGCGCACAATTTTTTTTATAATGCAGTGAAACATCGCTAATTTTAACCACTGCATCATCAATAGATTTAGCTTCTGCTAATAAAGCTAAATCCTTATTGTCTGATTCTGACATATGCTATCTCCAATTATTTAGTTGGACATTTGGCTACATCAGATAAATCAGCTGGCCAAGAAGTATTCGGGTTTAATCTCACCCATGCTACACCTGGTAAACCCGTTTTTACTTGATTGATAAAACATTTTAATAATTCAGGATCGAGTTGTGCTTTCACTCTAAACATCAATTTTTGGCGTTCATCTTTCGTTTCAACCGTTTTAGGGGTGAACTGTGCAACACTCGAAACAAACGAAATTTTAGCTGAAATGGCTTTGTCAGGTAACGCATCTAAAATCAATCTAACTTCGTCACCAATGGCTACTTTGCCCGCTACAGTTTCGGGTAAAAAGAAGGTTAAATAAACGTCATACAAATTAACCAGATTTAGCACTTTACCACCAGAAGGCATCACTTCACCTAACTGAGCAATACGATATTGGATACGACCATCGACAGGTGCAACGAGTGTACTGTCATCAATATCGGCTTGGATTTGTCTGATATTGGCATCAGCAACATTAATGGCTGATTTAGCACTTTCCACGCCAGCTTGTGCAACTTCTATTGCGGCATCCGCTGCTGTCACTTGTGATTGAGCGGAATCTAATGCTGCTTTAGCGCTATTGAATTTAGCGGTATCATCATCAAATTGTTGAATGGATAAAGCCCCTTTTTGATAAAGGGTGGTTGTTCGTTGAAGATGTTTTGAAGCGATATCTAAGTCACTTTCACGCTGAGTAACACCGGCTAAAGCCGCAATTTTATCACTCATTTTTAAAGAAACTTGTGCTTTAGCACTTGCCTCATTACTGATAGCTTGAAGGTATTGGGCTTGAGCTTCGTTCAATTTGGCTTGCAACGTATCCGTTTGCATTACAACGAGTGGTTGCCCTGCCTTAACAAAATCCCCTTCATTCACATTAATTTTTTCAATTCGACCTGCTAATTTTGCAGAAATATTGATTTCGGTTGCCTCAATACGCCCATTTCCACTAGTAAAATCCGCACCATATCCATCCGTTTTTAGTTGCTGCCATGCAATAAAAATAATAGCAAGTATAACGACGGTGATAATAATCCATTTTTTGCTTATTTGTTTCATAACTCATGCCTTGTTCAAGATAATTAATTTATAATCAAGCTTAACGAAATATTGAATCGTTATATGCTATTTAGTAATGATCAAATAATAACAAATGTTTTTTACAAATAAAATCAGCATACAAAATAAACGCAAGAAATGTTAAAAAATTGAAAATCAGTGAATCTTTATCAATTGATCACACCAAATTAATGTTTGCTGGTCATAATGAGTCACTACTAAATTAGTCATGCAGATTAAAAACAGCGTGAAACATAAGCGTTAGTCATAGGCAAATCTTACAGTAAGTGATATGCTTATCATCTTATTAATGGATTTAATTTAATTAGCAATTTAAGGTGATTTTGTATGGCATTGCCCTCTTTTTTAACGCTTTATAGTGAACTGATATCAACCCCAACAATCAGCAATGTAACCAATGAAAAACTCGATTTTTCAAACAAACCTTTAATAGACAAATTAGCAAACTGGTTTGAAGAGTTAGGTTTCAAAATTGAAATACAGCCCGTACCGAATACTCGCGGTAAATTTAATTTATTAGCAACTTATTCAAATAATGAAAACCAGACACAAGGTGGATTACTGCTTAGCGGCCATACTGACACAGTGCCTTTTGATGAAGGACAATGGACTAAAGATCCTTTCAAATTAACGGAAGAAAACAACAAGTTATATGGATTAGGCACAGCAGACATGAAAGGTTTTTTTGCTTTTATACTTGATGCCTTACGTGATATTGATCTAACCAAACTAACTAAACCTATTTATGTTCTTGCTACCGCTGATGAAGAAACCACCATGGCTGGAGCATCATTTTTTGCTAAAAATACTCACTTACAACCCGATTGTACAATCATTGGTGAACCAACATCATTAATACCGATACGTGCGCACAAAGGCTTTATTTCCAACTCAATCAAAGTCATTGGTAAGTCTGGTCATTCAAGTGATCCAGACAAAGGAATAAATGCGATTGAAGTCATGCATTTAGCTATCGCACAATTGTTAAAACTGAAACAACAGTTTAAAGAACGGTATCATAATGACGGTTTTACTGTTCCCTATCCGACGCTTAATCTTGGGGTCATTCATGGGGGCGATGCAGCAAACCGTATTTGTGGTTGTTGCGAACTAATTATTGATATTCGTGTATTGCCAAACAACGATGTTAATTCGCTTTATCATGATCTCTGTCAGGCTTTACAACCGGTCATGGACAAATACCCTAACCGTATTTCGGTGGAATATGAAGTATCCCCGATTCCGGGTTATGAATGTAAAAAAGATCATCCTGCTTTACAGCAAGTTGAAAAATTAGTTGGTCAAACTGCGCAAACCGTAAACTACAGTACTGAAGCGCCTTATTTAAACCAAATTTCACCAACCATTGTATTAGGTCCTGGTTCAATTGAACAAGCACATCAACCTGATGAGTTTATTTCAATGGATTTTTTAAAACCGACTAAAATAGCTATCGAAAATTTGATTAAAGATTTTTGTTTATAAAAAATATCCTTTTCGCCGAAACAGTCGGCGAAAAGGATTAGATATTAAACGTTGAAAAATCACTCGCAATTTCCGTATTAGCAAATATGCTTCTTGCCTCATTAAGTAATTTATCATTATCTTTAAGGCTATATCTTGGGCTGATATGGGTCATGATAAGTTGCTTGGCATTGGCATATTTAGCAATCGTTGCAGCATGAACAGTGGTAGAATGCCCTCGTTCTAAGGCTTTTTCTTCCAAAGCATGCTCTTGAGTCGCCTCATGCACCATTAAATCAACATCTTTGGCTAGCGCAATCGAGGCTTGACATGGCACCGTGTCACCAAAAATTGCCAATTTTCGACCTTGCCTTACCGATCCTAAATAATCATTACCATGAATAACACGGCCGTCTTCTAAGGTAACAGTTTTACCGGCTTTCAAAAGTGCATAGTGTGCGCCAATTTCGATATTATCTTGTTTTAATTTATCGATATCTAAACTAGCTGGTAAATCCTTTTCAATAATACGATAGCCAAAGCAAGGAACGCGATGCTGCAATAATGTTGCTTCGACTTTGAACTTTTCATCTTCGAAAACCGTACAGTCTTCTTCAAGCTCAATGATATTGAGTGGATAACTTAACCAAGAGTGACTAATTGCGATAACCGTTTCAATAAATTGCTTCACCCCTTTAGGTGCAATCAAGGTTAAAGCGGATTGATTTTGCATTAAAGAACGCGTGGTTAATACCCCTGGAAGCCCAAACAGATGATCACCATGTAAATGCGTTAAAAAAATCATCTCAAGTTTTGCAAGACTAAATTTAACTTTTTGCATTTGCATTTGTGTGGCTTCACCACAATCAAACAACCACAATTTGCCACGTTCTTGCAAAAGATCGAGCACAATACTACTCACATTACGCTCAGCTGTTGGGCAACCAGCACTGGTGCCTAAAAAAGTCAATTTCATAAAACTTAGATATTTTTACGCTCGATTGTTTGTTCACCCCAAAACAGTCTATCTGCTTTTGTTTTAGAAAAGGCAAGTGGCAATACTTCATCACTTCCTTCTGACCAAATTTGTTCAGCAAGCTTTTCATCATTATGTGCTAACTCAAAAATGGCTTCTGCAATTTCTAGAGATGTTTCACGAATTTTTGCCCAAGAACGAAGGTCATGTATTTCTTTTTTGGTTTGATTCATTTTTATACCCCTTTTTTGCAAGATTAGGTGTAAAATACCCTCAATTTACATAAATTACAATAGGTGTATCACTTTATGCTAACGATAATTTCTCCTGCCAAGACCCTCGATTTTCAAAGTCCGCTTATCACAAAAACACACACATTACCTAAATTTATTAAAGATTCTGAGATACTTATTAAAGAGTGTAAAAAATTATCCGCCGACGATTTAGCTAAATTGATGTCAATTAGTCCAAAATTGGCTGAAGTAAATTATGAACGATTTCAACATTGGCATAAAGAATTTAATCTTGAAAATGCCAGACAAGCAATTCTTGCTTTTAAAGGTGATGTGTATGAAGGGCTTCATGTCGACGATTTTTCAGCAGCAGATTTAAAATTTGCTCAATCTCATTTACGGATCTTATCCGGACTTTATGGTCTACTCAACCCCCTTGACCTTATTCAACCCTATCGTTTAGAAATGGGGATACGCCTAAAAAACGGTCATAACAATAATTTATATCAATTTTGGGGAGATAAATTAACCGACCAGTTAAATAATGAGTTTCATAAAACTGCAAATCCAACGTTAATCAATTTAGCCTCGAATGAGTATTTTAAAGCCATTAAACCAAAACAATTAAAAGCGACGATTATCCAACCTATTTTTTTAGATGAAAGTAAAGGTGAATTCAAGGTAATTAGTTTTTATGCCAAAAAAGCACGAGGATTAATGAGTCGTTACATTATCAAAAATAACCTCAATCAACCTGATGATATAAAAAGCTTTAACCTTGAAGGCTATCAATTTGATCCAAAACAATCGACGCAGTTAGAATGGTATTTTATTCGTAAACATCAATAAATAGTAATTATCATATGGCTTTTTTTTCGACGTTAGGACAACAATTTGTCGCAACATTACCGCTATTTATTCTTATTTTATTAGGCTATATAGCGGTTAAATTAGGTCGCTGGCAAAAAACGGTGACCGACAGTTTAACCAAATTCACCTTTTATATCGCTTTTCCGATTATGCTCTTTCAAATTATGAGCCATTTTTCCGAGCATTCTGAAATCGATATGAAACTATTATTCGTTTTCTTCGGTAGCTCATTTATTGTTTTTGCTTTAGGTTGCTTAATCGCCTATAAATGTTTTCACCTAAATGGTTCTGAATGTACGATGTTTGCTATGGGGGGAATCTATACCAACACAGTATTTGTTGGTATCCCAATCATAAAAATGCTACTGGGTGACAGTGCAATTCCAATTGTTGCGATTATTGTCATCTTTAATGCACTTATTTTATGGACGCTAGCAACCGTATCGATCGAATTTGTACAAATGGGAAAACTTTCCAGCAAAGGATTTATTAAAGCATTCAAAAATGTCACCAAAAACCCTATAATTATAGGCATTTTTGCCGGTATTGCGGTTAATTATACGGGTATCGCATTACCTAAATTCATTCAACAATCCACAAAAATGGTCAGTGACATGACAGCACCTTTATCACTTATTGTATTAGGCATGGGGCTGGCCGAATATCAAATCAGGAACAAATTACACATTACCGCAACAATCTGTATGATAAAACTGGCAATACTACCTATTGTTACATTTGTGACAGGAAAACTGCTAGGATTACCCGTATTGGAATTACAAGTTATTGTATTATTAAGCTCAGTATCGATTGCGATTAACTGTTATATGATGGCAAGACAATTTGAGGTATTACAAGGCCCTATTGCATCAAGTTTACTCATATCAACAGCATTATCATCCATAACAACACCGTTGATATTATCCATTATGTTACAATTTGGCTTAACATAATGTTATTTAATTTATTTTGGGGAGTGGCGTTTTATTTTGTGATGAAGTATTAAAGCAAACACAATCACCGCACTTCCAATTGAAAATCGAATCCAGTCAATGGATTGATGCCAAACTACGACATTAACCAAGATGCCTGTTGGAATAACCACGTTATTCATAATCGCTAATGTTCCTGAGTCCACTTTAGTCGCGCCATAGTTCCATAAAAAATAACACAAACCAGAGGCAATCACACCAAGCCAAATAATGATACCCCACTGTAAGTTGGTTGTAGGTAATTTTGAATAATCGCCAAACAATAACCAGCCAAGACTAGCAACAAGCACAGCCCCTAAATAGACCCATGCAAAAGCTTGATGTTGGGGCAATGGATAAAGTTCCATAATTCGTTTATACCCAACCTGCCCTAAAGCAAACACAACATTTGCGCCCTGAATTAATAAAAATCCAATAATAAAATCACGACTGATATGATCATAGCGAATAATAGCTGCACCAATAACGGCAATAATAGCCGTTAACAGATAACTATATCGAAGACGATGACCTTGCAATATGTCATAAATAATCGTGACATAAATAGGCGTCGATATGGTAAAAAGAAGGACTTCAGGTACTGAAATATACTGAAAGGAATTATAATAAAAAAAGTACATAATCCCCAATTGACAGGCTCCAACGCCCATTAACAAAATCATCTGTTTAAAGCGGATACCACGAAATCGAAAAAAAGGAATAAAAGTAATAAAAGCTAACAAAACACGCATCACAACAGCAAACCAAGAGTCAACTTGTCCACTGAGATAAACAGCAATAAGACTGAATGAAAATGACCAAACAATCGTGACAAAAATAAGATAAAACATAAATCACAAATAACAAATTAAATTTAAATTGCACGCATCGTACCAATTCATCATTAACTTGTAAACGATTTATTACAATAATTGGTGACAAATAACGTTAATGATCTAAATTATTCAATCATTCTACACGACTACATTACTTGATAACCTGTATACAAATGATTATTACTCTTCATCGAATACTGCCGTAGCAAAATCCATTCCACAAGTAAAAAGTCTAATGGAAAATAAAATTTCGAATTTTACACCCAATAATCGTAGATATATTGAACTTAATTCAGATATTATAGGAACATAAACATGATTAAATTCAAATTATCCTGTAATGACTCAAGATGTTTCTAAATTGTAGTAATAAAATTTTTCAATATAAAGAATAGTGATTAAACAAAGAAAGGTTTGTTACCCTATTCCGCTATAAAGATACAGTCCGGTGACAGTTGAAGGGCAAAATTCAATCTATCCAAGAAAATTATAAATGGATGACACTATGAAATTATTGAAGATTTTAATCATAATATTACTAGTAATTAAATTTTTACCAAAATTCTTATTTGTCAGGATGATCCTACCGTTTTTATGGTGTTGAAGAAACCGAACGGTTATTATACTTATCCTCTCCGTTATACTTATCTTAAAGCAAATTACCATAAAGGGTTACCGATTGGAATTTGGAAATTTTATAAATTAGATTACCAAGAGAAGCCAGATGGATCTGCTGATCTATCTTCTGCTAAAAAAGGCAAACTTTTGTACACAGAAACCTATAAAGACGGTGAGCTTGTCAAACGCAAATTTGTGGATAAAGAAATTGATGAATTGAATTAAAGATTGTGTAGTAAACAAACGATTATTATGCTTATCACCCTCATAAATATTAACGGTGGTAAGTTAACAATAAATAAAAAAATAAACATAACAACTTAATATTTTTAGTTGTTATACTGTTGTCAATATAGGAAAGAAACACCCTGATGCTAGAAATAATGTAGGAGTTCTTTGGGGAAAAAATCAAACGAAATATAAAGTTTTAATCAAGCTTGATTATATTACACACCCTAAAGATGCAAAAAGTATTTACGACAATATGGACTTAGTAGCATAGCAACTTGCTCAAGGGTTAGAAATCAACATTAATAAACATTTTTAAGAATAAAATGAAAAAATTACTAATAGTGTCTATTTTTTTTGTTGGCATTTTGGCATGTGTTCAACGCATTGAAGAAAAAAAGATTTCCGAAGTTACCCCGTCACATTCAGTACGAATTAAAGAATCCAATACTCCGGAGGGTTTTCTACGATATGAATATTATATCAATGGCAATAAAGCAGCGGATTATATAAAAACTTACTATACTAAAGGCGGTCAATTAGAATCTGTGTATTATATGTCATCATATAAACCAGACGGCATTTCTGCTCAAGGATTTTACCCAAATGGAAAACTAAAATTCATCCGCTATGTAAGAGATGAAGTTAAAAAAGGAGATGTATTATATGTTATTTATTATCCTAATGGACAAATAAATCTTATAGAAACAATAGTTACTGACTCTTTAGAATTACCCAAACTCACTACTATTTACTTTGAAAATGGCGTTAAGCAATATGAAGGGTTTATGGATATGTATAATGCTACCACAATACCTGTAGGATTATGGAAAACATACGATGAAAAAGGCGATTTAATCGAAACCACCTATTATCATCCTGATGAATTAGGCAAAGACTATAAAATCGTAACTCAATATAAGAATGGAAAAGTTGTTTCAAAGAAAATTTACAATTTTGATGATTTATATGAGACTGAGTTAAAAGAGCTTTTAACCATTCCTAAATAATAAATAATTGAAAAATAGAAAATTTTGATTGAAATAAAAATGCGACTATTTACCAAATTACTTTTGAATATGGATTCAGATCTAACTATGCGACAAGTTTGGCAGAGTTTGCTGGTGTAAGCTCAGGTGTTCAAAATCATTATGATCATGAACATTGAGGATTTAATATAGATTTTATACATACTACTATTCAATTAGGAAAATCATGAAAACGATAGCTATACTTTTACTCATTAGCTTTTTGACTTCTTGTGGTTATGCGCATAAAGAGGAAAAAACAAACATAAACTATAGCAAAGTCATTGCGTTAGACCATGATCCTGTTTTAATCCAGTTAGGCAATAAAAAATTAACATTAAAAGGATTAAACCAAGAAGATTTTTCACTGGTACAAAAAGGGAAGACGCTTTTTATCATTAAAAAGCTGTATCTGGGTATAGATGATCTGCAAATTGAATTTATAGATAATAAGGATCAAGATTTTCTATTAACTGGTGAAATAGAATATGGGGTTTCTCAAGACTTAATTGATGGTATACGAACTGTTGAATTTTTACCATTTTATTTTAAAGAAGATATACTGTTGCATAACAATAAAGGGAAATTTATTTTATTAACTGCGATTAAAACCACACCACAGCTAGAAGCCATTTGCCAAGAAAAATATTTTGATGAGATCCGAAAAGAGTCTTATTTGGTTCAAAAACAGTTCTATCAGAATGAAATAATCGATAACCCAGAAAAATATAAGGATTGTTGCCCTGAGTATATTGAATATGCAACACAATTCTTATCTAAAAAAGAGCGTGATTTTCACTCATTACAAAGCCTGTTTGTTGAATTTACCTATAAAAAAATAAAGTTAAACATAGGTAATGGCTATCATATCGTCTTTTATAATATCAACAATTTTGTTCCTGAATAAAAATGAGTGATTATGCGGATTGTATTAGTTTAACTAAATAACAAAATAGAGATAAAATACAAACCGCATATAATATATCATTTATCTATTTCTAACTTTCCGTATTTAATGGCAAATAAAGTTTAAGTTTGAAAGAAGATAAACAGCTAAAAAACATGGAAAATTTAAAAGATGAGTAATGCTAAAAAAAATTTATATTTACTAGTCGCAATAGTATTCATTTCATGTTCATGTAATTCAAGTTTTGCAGACGAAAATAAACACGATTTTAGTCAAACTTTATCCACTGACAATGCCTTATGTCAAAAACCGATAAAAGAATACTTTCCAAATGGAACATTAAAATTATCAGGTTGCCAAGGGATTTACAATGGAACAGGAATTCAAGTTGGGTTATGGAAAAAATATAATCAAAAAGGCGAATTGATCGAAACGGCGTATTATCACCCCGACGAGTTTGGAAAAGACTATAAAATTATTACGCAATATGAAAAAAATAAAATCATCTCGAAAAAAATATACAACTTTGATGATTTGTACGAAGTTGAGTTAAAAGAACTTTCAACTATACCTAAATAATAATTCAATGCTTGGATATTAGTCCAATCAATAGATTAATCTTAATATAAAAGCATGATAAAAAATAACAATGTAGATTGGAAATAATGAATAAAATTTTAATACTAATAACAAGCCTATTAATAACCTTCTCGTGCCAAGCACAAGATGAGATAACCAATATGACTAAGTCATGTCATGATTTAAAATTTCGAAATCTAATTTATTATCAAATGTGTTTAGATTGGCATTTAAGTGCAGACGATATTCTCGAAATTACTCAAAATAAGCACGAAGAGTACTTACCTGATGATGTTAATTTTGAACATTACTATGGTTTTACCCCTGATGGTATCTATATTAAAGCTGAATTAACCAAAAATAATAAACTTTATGATATCCTGTTAGGTTCGCAGTCATGGTTTTTACTTACCGATAAGCACACTGAACAATCACAACTATATTCTTACCGAGATCCTAAACATTCCCGATACTTTCTAGGGGACTTTGTCACCGAAGCATTAGTCGAACAACATCCTGAGTTAGAAGAACGATACAAACAACATTATCAATCAGCAATTAATACTATTTTGCAATATCAACCAACGACCTTAAAAGATTTTAATGGTCATTATAGTTCGACTTATTTAACACTCACTATTCATGATACTAAGATTAAACTTAATACGCTTGATTACGATTTACCGTTATACCTAAAAAACGACGTCAGTCTTTGCGCCTATCAAGGATTAGCAAAAGAACAAACCCAAGGCAATTTTATCTTTAACCTGTTTATTAAGGATAAAAGATATTATTTTCAATCACCTAACTTTATGGATAATAAAATGACTGAAGTTTATAAAAAAGATTAAAAATGAAGAAACATATCCTTCTTTTTCTGTTTTTTATGCTCATTGTCATCGGTAGTTCAAATGGCAGTACGAAAAATACCGCCATTCAACATACTTTGCCTTTTACATCTGATGGTTTAAAAAGTTATTATTCTTATGACGAAAATACGGGGACTTATAAAATAAATGCTCAATTATTGGAAAAAAAAGAATTTACCCAATCAGAAAAAAATATTAAGCCTAAAAATTTTCAGGATTATTATTCAATATCAAAATATTATTACCCTGTGTTAGACGTTTCAATTGGTTTACAAAGAGTTACAGGGATTATATACGAAGGATGGGTAGAGTCAGAATATCCCTGCTTATTTTTTCAAATAAACAGTTATGATCATGCAGGAAATAGGATTGATGCTTTATTAATAGACCATAGATTCACATTTGAAGTCACCTATTGGAATGATTTTGCCATTGATAAAAATGGAAATATATTCATTCAAGAATATTCTAAAAATAAGGTTACAATTGATGATAACGGAAATATTATCAAACACCCCACAATACCTAAAATAGAGTCACATTTATTAAAATTTAAAATCAATAAAAATGGCAATTTTGAATTAATCCATTAAAAGAATAGGAAAATGAAGATGAAACAATACTGGTTTTATTGCTAACTGTTTTTTTAATATATCCGTTTCTGATGCACAGATAAAAGAATTTTTATTTCAACAAACGTTCAATGAAGTTATTAATGCTTATAACCAAAAAGATAATACAAGGTTCAATCAATTATCCAAAGTCCAAACATTAGAACCCATTACCCGCAAAGTAATTTTGGTTTCTGACTTAAAACCTGAAAAAGATAAAATATTTTGGGGTAAAACTTTTATTTTTTACCTATCTTGGATTGAAGGCAAATGGTATTTAACGATGATTGATTTTGCGCTGACTGATTGCAGTGCTTAATAATGGGTGTTATTTTGACATTCATTTTCATCCCTTCTTGATGGAGATTGGAAAGATGATAAAATTTTTACGCAATTTGAAGAATTAAATCATCTTTTAGAAAAAAGACCATTTTGATGATTTGTATGAAATCGAGTTAAAAATACTTGCAGATATACCTAAGTTATCCTCAATTAATCAACACGACAAAACACTTAATCCCCGCCTCTTAACGAGGGGGTTACATGATGGCATTTTTTACTCCTGCTATCCTGATTGTTTTACTTTCCCTTTTTTAAGCTAATGTTAGAATTATTCGACCGGATACACGGTTTTTGTGAGTTCATACTCTTGTTCTATTTGGGCTAGCTCTTCTTTTGAGCCCGCTTTCGATGCCTTGTCCAATCCTTCAATTTGTCTCGAGGTGATTTTTAGCTTCGGTTTAACTTGCATAAATGTTTCAGCATCACGTGGGTAATAATTAAGGTATTCTAGACCTATTTGGTCTAAAGGATCGTTCGTTCTAAACTCCATAAAGTGGCTTATCCAATCCCAATCGCCAGCAAAACAATCTGTTTCTCGAATATAAATATATTCTATGACTTCGTAACTACCAGGTTTGCAAGCTACTCCGTATAAAGAATTGTGTTCTATTGTACCGCCCGAAGCAAAAGCCCCCGTAGTTCGTTGCAATACACCATGAAAGTTTTCCCAATCATAAACCTTAATTTCAAATTTATTTAAATCATTAAATGAACATAGTGGCTTCCAAAATCTAAACATCCATTTAGTTGCCACCGCTTCGTAAAGGTAAACTTTACCTGTTTTGCGATTAAAACGAATTGGATTACTTACGGGAGCAAATTGACCAAAAAGAAGATTGAAAAGAATGAAATAAAGAAATAGACCTAATCCAATAGATGCAACAAAATATATTATTGCCATGAACCAATAAAGTTTTAATTCAGTTAAAAAATAAAAAAATAACGAAATAAGCAAAATTTCTCCACTTCCAAATAAAAAAAATCCAATATAGGGCCCTATAATTTTTCGTTTGCGATAGATTTCAAGGTAATTATCCGTTGCACATGCAATATAATTTGTAGAGCCGAGTATCCCGCCTCCACTGGTTTTACTTAAATCCTCATTCCAACAAACAAGTTGCGGTTTGTAACGTGATGGCATTTTTTACTCCTGCTATCCTGATTGGTTTGCTTTCCGTTTTTTAAACTAACATGAAGATTATTCGACCGGATACACGGTTTTTGTGAGTTCATACTCTTGTTCTATTTGGGCTAGCTCTTCTTTTGAGCCCGCTTTCGATGCCTTGTCTAACCCTTCAATTTGTCTCGAGGTGATTTTTAGTCTCGGTTTTACTTGCATAAAGGTTTCGGCATCACGTGGATGGTAATCAACGTATTCTAAACCTTCTTGGTCTATGGGGTTATCGATGTCCGATCCCATAAAATGACAGATCCAATGCCAATCCATCGTAAAACAATCCGTTTCACGGATATAAATATATTCAATCACTTTATAACTATTAGGCTCACAAGCAACCCCAACTAAAGCATAACGTTCAAAGCTACCACCTTGCGGGTTAACCACTGTCGAACCTAGTAATACGGCATTAAAATTTTTCCAATCGTAAACTTTTATATGAAATTTGTTTAAATCTTTAAAAGCCTTTAGCGGTGGCCATAGCTTCGTCGACATCCGTTCCATTACTACCGCTTCGTAAAGATAAACCTTGCCTGTTTTACGATTAAAGCGAATAGGACTACTAGCCGGAGCAAATTGATAAAAAAGAAAAGTGAAAAAAATTACATAAAGTAACAGACCTACTACTATAGATGTAACAAACGGCATTATAATCACCCATAAATCAATACTATTTTGATTTAATAAATAAAAAAACAACCATATAAGCGAAATTTCTATACTTCCAAATAAAAATAATGTGAAATAAGGCACTATAATCTTTCGTTTACGATAGATTTCAAGATAATTATCCGTTGCACATGCAATATAACTAGCATAGTGTTTAGTGCCTGGTCCTCCCCCTTTAGATAAATCGCTTTTCCATTTGGGCAGTGGTGGTTTGTAACGTGATGGCATTTTTTGCTCCTGCTATCCTGATTGGTTTGCTTTCCGTTTTTTAAACTAACGTGAAGATTATTCGACCGGATATACGGTTTTTGTGAGTTCATACTCTTGTTCTATTTGGGCTAGCTCTTCTTTTGAGCCTGCTTTCGATGCTTTGTCTAACCCTTCAATTTGTCTCGAGGTGATTTTTAGCCTCGGTTTTACTTGCATAAAGGTTTCGGCATCACGTGGGTAATAATTAAGGTATTGTAAACCTATTTGGTCTAAAGGTTCGTTCGTTCTAAACTCCATAAAGTGGCTTATCCAATCCCAATCACCAGCTAAACAATCTGTTTCTCGAATATAAATATATTCTATGACTTCGTAACTACCAGGTTTGCAAGCTACTCCGTATAAAGAATTGTGTTCTATTGTTCCGCCCGAAGCAAAAGCCCCCGTAGATCGTTGCAATACACCATGAAAGTTTTCCCAATCATAAACCTTAATTTCAAATTTATTTAAATCATTGAATGAACATAGCGGCTTCCAAAATCTAAACATCCATTTTGTTGCCACCGCTTCGTAAAGGTAAACCTTTCCTGTTTTGCGATTAAAACGAATTGGATTACTTACGGGTGCAAATTGACCAAAAAGAAGATTGAAAAGAATGAAATAAACAACCAGACCTCCCACTATAGATATAACAAACGACATTATAATCACCCATAAATCAATACTATTTTGATTTAATAAATAAAAAAATAACCAAATAAACGAAATTTCTGCACTTCCAAATAAAAAAAATCCAATATAGGGACCTATAATTTTTCGTTTACGAAATATTTCAAGGTAATTATCTGTCGCACATGCAATATAATTTGTAGAGCCGAGTATCCCGCCTCCACTGGTTTTACTTAAATCTTGATTCCAACAAACAAGTTGCGGTTTGTAACGTGATGGCATTTTTGCTCCTGCTATCCTGATTGTTTTGCTTTCCGTTTTTTAAACTAACGTTAAGATTATTCGACCGGATACACGGTTTTTGTTAGTTCATACTCTTGTTCTATCTGGGCTAGCTCTTCTTTTGAACCCGCTTTCGATGCCTTGTCCAATCCTTCAATTTGTCTCGAGGTGATTTTTAGCCTCGGTTTTACTTGCATAAAGGTTTCGGCATCACGTGGATGGTAATCAATGTATTCTAAGCCTGCTTGGTCTAACGGTTTATCGGTGTCCCATCCCATAAAATGACAAATCCAATCCCAATCCTCTGTAAAATAATCCGTTTTTCGAATATAAATATATTCAATGACTTTATAGCTATTGGGCTCACAAGCAACCCCGACTAAAATGGATTCTTCAAAGCTACCGCCTTGCGCATTGACTACTGTATAACGCTGCAATACAGCATGAAAATTTTTCCAATCATAAACTTTTATATGAAATTTATTTAGATCTTTAAAAGTTCTTAGCAATGGCCATATCTTCTTCGACATCCGTTCCATTACTACCGCTTCGTAAAGATAAACTTTGCCTGTTTTACGATTAAAGCGAATAGGACTACTAGCCGGAGCAAATTGATAAAAAAGAAAAGTGAAAAAGTTCACATAAAGTACCAGACCTAACCCAATAGTTGCAAAAAAATATATTATTGCCATGAACCAATAAAGTTTTAATTCAGTTAAAAAATAAAAAAATAACGATATAAGCAAAATTTCTGCACTTCCAAATAAAAAAAATGTGAAATAAGGCACTATAATTTTTCGTTTACGATAGATTTCAAGATAATTATCCGTTGCACATGCAATATAACTAGCATAGTGTTTAGTGCCTGGTCCTCCCCCTTTAGATAAATCGCTTTTCCATTTGGGCAGTGGTGGTTTGTAACGTGATGGCATCATTTACTCCTAACGTTATTTTTCAATTAAAAAACTTTTGCCTTCAAATTCATGATATTGATGAACCGGGGCAGGTTGTTCAATTTTATCATCATTGATAATTTTGGGTTTTTGATACATAAGTTCAACGGCAAACAATAAATCTTGAATGGCAGACAGATCAATTTCAGCCAATTTAAAATTAATAACCAGATTGGTGATTGTGCCTTCCATTACTTTCAGTGTTTTATCGCTGTTATCAATGTCTACTTCCTCCGACTGGTACTTATAAAATCGTCCTTTTGATGGTGTAATGCTAACAGTCGGTTTACGATTGACCGAAAGCGGGGGAAAAGTATATTCAACTAATTTACTTTCAAGCTCGTATGTTTCAGGATTATGAGTCAGTTCCAATATAACTTTCTTTTTTGAGTCAATTTTATCATTTATAGTGACAATAAATTGTAGTTCATCATTCTGCTTATCAAAGTTATGAATAGTCATACTAAGATAGAGTGATTTATACTCAAAACCGCCGATTAATGATACATCCTTACGGGACTCAGATTCTTTTAATTTCAGCTGGGGTGACATGCCCGAGGTTAAAAACGCAAAATCATTTAATGCTTTTTTTAATCCATCCTTGGTCAATGGGTATCGACACTGATCAACCCCAAACCCACAACGCGCAAACCAACGCTCTAACTTGGTTCGTTCAAAAAAAGAGGCAATATAGATAATAATGATACCGGCAACAGCGACAGCAATACCAATTCCTGTAACCATTAATGACGGAAGGGCTAGCTCAATCCAGCCTAAAGAGAATGCTGCACCAATTCCTATAGTTATTCCTCCAAGTATTCTTAAACCTCCAGCTGCTATTTCTCCTTCTCTTAACATTAAATTAAACCCTTTAAATATTTCCATCGCACCATCAACTATTGTTAATAGAGCAAGCCCTTTACCGGCAATATTGAGCAAATTATTGGTGATATTGAAAAAGTTTTTTATGCCGTTAGCTCTTTGCAAACTTTGTGTGATGAGTCGACTTTCGCCGTGCGGAAAACGGGTTAAAAAATTGCTGACCCTTAATGCCGTTTTAGCGGTTGCCATTCTGATAATATGCCCCACCACTTCGGTCGTCATGCCACACAGCGCAATGTGACCCGAACAGAAATCATAAAAAAGAAAAGCACGTGCTATTGGGTCGGTTTCGGATTGAAGTTGTTTTCGGTTCTCTTCTAATCCTTTCAGGGTGAACCCCAACATCACCACATTTAAAAAGCATTTGGCTAAACCATTCACTATAATTTTTTGATTTTCTGTTGGAACATGGTTCAGTTTTTTATTTTCCATTTCTTTTAATAGCGATGCTTGTAATTCATCCCCATTTGCCATTACCGCAATGTCAATATCCTGAGGAACGCGCGCGACAAATCGTCGAAATTTTTGGATAGGTAAAATATCTTCGTTTGCCAGCTTTTTAAAATCATCCAGTAAATTTTGCGGTACCCGTGCATTTTCTGTCACCATGCTCACGTCAAGTGTCACGGTTTTTTGTTTTAGCACATCGTATTCAGCCCGGGTAAAACCTCGGGATTTGCCATTCAAATCCATAATATAAAATTTTGAATCGGCTTTATTAAAATAAAGATTATCGCCCGTTGCTGTTTTTAAGTTGGTTTTAAAATTAACCCCGCCGGTGACCGATATTTTGCCAATACTTTCAAAAACTTCGGCAATATGGGGCATGCGGATTTTTAACTTAACTTCGGTTACTTTTCCATCGGCTATTTTTGCCGCCAATTGTTTTAAACGACCGCTTATCAGTGTTTCGTTCAGTAATACCCTGCTATTGCGGTATTCGGTGGCAATGCCTGAAGTGACATCCGTTGACAACGATAATATATGATTACGAATAACATGCGCTAATAAGATATCCCCATCGCTGGCATCGATATCTGCCCCAAAAATGTTATTCATGCTGTCAGCTAACACTTTATCAAAATCACTACCGGATGATTCCGTACTGATTGAAGTTGATGAAGAATTATTATTTTCAGACGTGTCACTGTCGTTTTGACCAAATAAATCCTTATCGTCACCTGCCAGAACTTGATAGTAGTAGCTGTCCGGGTCTGAACAGAGTTCATCTTGTAAGGCTTTCACATCATCAGTCGGGGTAATATGACTGGATAACATTGTATGTGCATCATCCAGATAAAATTTATGAAAAGGTTTGAGTTGGTAGTTGAATTCAACTTCCCAAAAACGGGTTTTGTTCCGCTCAGATATCACTACTTTTGACAGTTTTGAATTCATCCCTTCTCGACCAAATAACCAGCGTGCATAATTGGCATAGTCCCGCGAATATTTTTGGATAGTTTGGTTAACACTGTCAGTACTGTTTTTCCAGCTGCTGCGAAAACGTTCAAGCGCTTTCATGTCAAGCTGGGCTTTTAATTTTTTCCAGTGCTCCTGAAAATTGAGCTCTGCCGATTTTTCTTGCGGTATAAATTCGCATGGAGAGAGTATAGAATTAGTACAAATATCAATTTCACTGCGTGTTAAATTTGTCGATTGCCCTCCTCCGGCAAGATTTATAATAGTTTCTCTAATATAACCGGATGATCTTTCCTTAAAAAATTGTTCTAATGATTTTTCATAACCGTCGATTGTTTGTTGTATTGTAAATTTATACTGACATTCTTCATCATATATTTGACTATAAATAAAGGGAACCCCAGTCTTTTTGTTGAGTTTTCCATTTAATCCTTTTTCACCGGTATAATTATTTTTTACTTCTCGCTGGTAATTGAGTTCTTCAACAATGCCAAAATTATCCTCGACCAAAACTACCGGTACTTGGCAATTGTATTTGTCTTCCATATTGCTGGCAAAAATAAAATAATCCCAGTTCGATTCTTTACGGCTTTCAAAATGATGAATTGTGTAAAATCCGGTTGTTCTGAGGTCCTCGAAAACCAGTTCCGGTTGTAACGGAAACGGTGATGTTGAAAAGTCAGCATTATCGTTCCCCGACTTGTTATAACCCTCTGCCATCATAAATAAATCTTTTGCCCGTATCTGATCGGGTGATATTGTCTGAATGGCTTCTTCACTAAGATCAACATACGTAAAACGATCCAGAGCCGCTTCACCGCTAAGGTATTTTTCTCTTATCTTTTCTGTCCATGGGTACTTACTATAGGCTATCCAGGCTTTTTGGTATAAATTGGTATCGATATTGATAAATGATGCCGGTACATGGTGATTTGATTTGATACACGAAGCTGACATGGGCTCACATTTGTTAATTACCATGTTTTCTAGTGGTCTTTGTCTGAACGCGCCTTCTGGCGTCACTTCATATCCGAGAAACTCTTTGTTACCTTCCTTGCTTTCAACCAAAACATAAATATAGCCTTGTCTTACATTTCGTAAGGTATATTCATGCTCCTTAAGCAGGTTTTTGGGTTGCTTTGCAACGTCTTCCGGCACTTTATTTGACCAGGGCACATTCCATGCTTTTTTACGGATGACTGACTTTCTCAGTAAGTAAATTGGAAAACCTTCCCGATCACAGAGTCGACAATTTTTTTTGCATTCTGAGGTCAGCTTTTCTATGTCTTCGTTGATACTAATTTCATGTGTATTATTGTCGGTTTGCATTTCGTCTAAATCGTCTTGCTTTTGATTGTTTTGTTCCAAGTCCATTAGTTAACCTCTCCCCACTTTAATTGTCTTAATACTGATAAACGTTCTTTTAATGTGCCCGGTTGTTCAATTGCATTGAACACTGCTTTTTCCGTGGCTTTATTCGCCATTAAATCAATGTGATAAAATAAACTGGTCATGGCAAAGGCAAACTGATCTTCCAAATCAGACAGCCCAATATTTATCCCTTCCACCCATTTATCGGCCACTACCATAAGTAGCGTATCATCCGGTGTTGTAATGCGTTGTTTTTCTTTCAATGTTTT